>CBRAFO010000041.1:0-31106 GCA_967755175.1 uncultured Opitutaceae bacterium
GAGCGAGCTTGCTCGCGAGGGCCGCTTTTCGCGAGCAAGCTCGCTCCCACGACCGCCCGCCTCGACGGAGTGCTTGCCTGTGGGAGGCGTCGCCTTCCTCTTGAGAGGGCTATGAAGATCAAATCCGCCGTTTTCGAGAAAAGCGCCCCGACGCTCGCGTCGTCTCCGCGCTGGACGCTGCCGGAGTTCGCCTTCATCGGCCGGTCCAACGTCGGCAAGTCCTCGCTTATCAACCTGCTCACGGAGCGCAACGCCCTTGCCAAGGCCTCCGTTACTCCGGGCAAGACCAAGCTCATTAATTTTTTCCGCATCAACACGAACTGGTGCCTCGTTGACTTACCCGGCTACGGCTTCGCCAAGGTCAACCGCGAGGAACGCGCCGATTTCAACGTGGCCGTCGCCAACTTCATTGAGAAACGCGACGTCCTCGTTCACCTGTTCGTGCTGATCGACTCGCGCCTGACTCCGCAGCGCATCGATCTGGAGTTCCTCCGCTGGCTGACGGGCATCGATATAAACTTTTCGTTGGTTTTTACCAAGACCGACAAGGTGTCTCAGTCGGTGGTGCAGTCGAACATCGCGCTTTTCAAGAAAACCCTCGCCGATTTTATGACCGAGCTACCGTCGATCTTTACCAGTTCGTCCACGACGAAAAAAGGCCGGCAGGAAATCTTGGATTTCATTGAGCAGGAACTGGCCGCCGACAAAGCCGCCTCGCGTCCCGACTCCGCCCAGCCGTCCGTCTGAATCATTTGTCACTTAATAAGTGACAAGTCGTCCGCACCTTCGCCCTTGAAAACCCCGGGGAGTGCGGCACGAACAAGGCTCCTTATTTTTGCCGCATGAGCACTCCCGTTTCGTCGCGCCCTCTGTCCTTCGTTCCTTTTTTCGCCGCTGATGGTGTGCTGCTGCTTACCGCCCTGCTCATCGCGTGGCGGACGCCGGACGAACTCTCAGGTGGCGCCCTGCTCGGCGTCGTCCTCTGCGCCGGTCTCGGCGCGGTGCTGACCGTCCTGCCCTTCGTGCTCAACGAAGTCCGCGAACGTGATGCCGCGCTCGCCGAGCGCCAGCGCGAGCTGGTCGATCTCGTGAACTCCACTACGTCCACCACGTCGCGATGGGGCGCGCAATGGACCGCCGCCGCGACCGGGCTGGAAGACGCCGCCGCGCTCGCCACGCGCAATCTCGCCGCCGCCGAGGGCATTCCCGCGGTTTTCCAAGAGAAGGTGGACGCGTTATCCCATCTGATCGAGCAGGCGGAACTTAGCGCGCAAGCCCGCGAAGAACGGGCCTTCGGGCAGCTCGCGGCACTCGCCAACCGTGCAGAGCAGGCGGGCACTGTTGCCACTGGCATGGAAGACGCCGCCGCGCTGATCACGCGCAATCTCGCGACCACCGAGCGCATGCCGGCGATTCTTCAGGAGAAGGTGGATGCGTTTTCGCGGCTGATCGAGCAGGCGGAACGTGGCGCGCAATCGCGTGAAGAGCGGACCGCTGGCCAACTGGCCGCGCTCACCAGTCGCGTTGAGCAAGCAGGAGCCACTATGACCGAACTGGAACGCACGCTCGCCGGTTTTGGCCGCGTGGAGACGAGCTTGCGCGAACAGCATACCGCCTTGGCGGCAACGCTCGCGGAGTTCCCTGCCGCCGCTGCCCGCGCGCAGTCCGCTCGCGAGGATTTGGATGAACAACTGGCTTCCGCTCCCGCACAGGTGGAGGCTCAGGTTGCGCGCATCACCACTGCGGCGGAAGCGCGACTGACGGCAACGACGGACGCTCTCACCGTGCGCCTCGCCGGATTGGAAGCCGCCCTGGCTGCACTCACGGAGCAACTGGAGCGGGTGAAAGCCTTGGAAATACCCGCCGCTACGGCTCCTTCTGCTGCTCCTGTTGCTGTTCCCGTGCCCGCTCCTGCGAGTGCCCTGGCGCCCGCCGCCGTGGCGGACGCCCCGGTCCTCGCTTCCGTTACTCCTGCGCCCGCGCCTGCTGCCACACTCGCACCTGCGCCAGCTCCTGCTGCTCCGGACCGTGCGGTCGAAGCGCCAGTGGTGCTGCCCCGCAAGGAGGCGACGATCATGGATCCGTTTTACATCCCCCGTGACGGGTATTCCGCGCTGGCCGACGCGATGGATCAGGATCGGTCCTAATGAAGACGGGCGGGAACTGAGGGGCTGCGGGGTGTTCTGCTTTTGAACACCCCTGCACCTCATGCCCACTTCGAAGACCATTGAGCGAGCGCGCCGCAAGCAGCGCGAAGGCAAAAAGCCCACCACCCAAGCCGGTGAATTTGTGAAAGAGGAGATGCACCGCTTTGAACACGGCGATCCCCACATCAAGTCCCGCAAGCAAGCCATCGCGATAGGCCTTTCCGAAGCCCGCCGCACCGGTGTGAAATTACCCGCTCCCAAAAAGGGCAAGGCTTCCGCCGCGACACGCAAAAAAGCCGCGCGAGATACGGCCGTCGGTGAAGGCCGAGCGAAGCCATCTCCCACGCGTTCACGCGGTGCTCGCAAAGCGGCATCTGCGCGCAAATAAAATGCTTCAGTGGGCTGGTCCGTTTACGAGCTGTGAGAATCTACGCAAAACTCCGTAAAATCACTGGTAAAAACAAACTTTGGGGTTGCGCGGACCGTCCCCAAGGAATGCTTTTTAAAGTCTGTCGCGCTTTCGTTCCCCCGTAAGTAAATAACCCCGTTACCCTGTGTCGGCCAAACTCCTTCTCGTCAGGACAGGCTCTGCCGTCTTCCATGCTAAAGCGTTGATTGCGACGTCAGGTGGATTGTATGACCGAGAAATCGCCAACGATACCGAGCTCCAAGCGGCCGTCCAAAGTGAGCACTTTGACCTGATCGTCTGCGATGCCCGTCTCAAGGACGATGGCGTGCTTGAGCAGGTGGAGCGTATGCGCTCGATGCAGCACGATGCGCATATCGTGCTCTTATGCGCGAAGCCGCAGCTCGACTTTATCGTCAAAGCCATCCGCCTCGGCGTGCGCGACCTCTTTCACCCGCCGGTTAACTTGTCTGCATTGCTGGCGCGCGCCGACGAACTCCTGAAGCCTGCCTTCAAGGACGAAGCCGGCGTTTTCCTGCGCCACTGCCGTTCGACGCTCACGCTTTTCCTGGCTGAGGACGGCAGCGCGCCCCGACCAGCGGGCTCCACCAAAGGAACCGCAGCCCCGGCTGACGACCGTGAGTTAAAGACCCTGCGCGCTGAGTGCGACCGGCTCGGTCATGAGCTGAAAGAGGCGATGGAGAAGCATCACGTAGCTTCCGCCACCACGGTTTCTCGGACGAAGGACCTAACGGATCGCGAGCAGGCGCTGGCCGCGAGAGAAGCGGCGCTGGCGGCCGAAAAAACCCGTCAGGCCGCCGAAGAGGAAGCCGTCCAAGCCGCCCGCGCAGAGATGGAAGCTGCGCAAACCGCCGCCAGCGAAGCCGCTGCGGCCCTTGCTGCTCGCGAGCAAGAACTCGCCGAGGCCGCCGCGCTTCACGAAAAGGCCGTGCGGACTCACGAGGAAGTTCGCGCTGAATTTGAAGCATCGGAGCAGATGCTTGCGTCCCGCGAAAAAGCCCTCGCCACCGAACGAAAACAATTTGAGGCCGCGCAAAAAGATCTGCCCCGCGAGCAGGCGCGCTTGGCCGAGGAAAAGGCCGCTGTTGCGCAACTGCGTGAAACCATTGAAGCCGACAACGCCGCCCATGCGCAGGCACGGGCGGCATTTGCCGCCGAGCAAGAGCGGCTTGCGAGCGAAACCGCTCGCATCGAGGCGGACGCCGCCGCTTTGGCCGCCATGCAGGCCGAAGCGAAGAAGCAGGCGACCGAGGTGGCCCGTCGCGAGAAGGCGCTGGCCGCGCAAATGGCCAAGCTCATCGAGCGCGAGCAGAACCTGATGGTGAACGAGGAAAAAACCTCCGCGTTCGAAGCCGAGCACGCCGAAGAAAAGGCCCAGTTGGCGAAGGAAGTCGCCGCGTTGGAAAAAACGCGCGCCGACGTCGCGAAAGACCGAGCCCAAACGCAGGCCCTGCGCGATGAACTCGCGGCAGCGCAGGCGAAACTCGCCGCTGAGACGGCCCGCGTCGAGGCCGACGCCGCCGGTTTGGAAGAAGCGCAAGCCGAGGCGAAAAAGCAGACCGCCGAGCTGGCCCGCCGTGAAAAGGCATTGGCGGCTCAAACGGATAAGATTGCCGAACGCGAAAAAGCACTTTCCGCCAGTGAGGAGAAAATCTCCACTGCCGAAGCTGCGCAAAGCGCCGAAAAGGCCCGTCTCGCCAAGGAGTTCGCCGCGTTGGAAAAAACGCGCGCCGAGATTGAGAAAGATGGCGCCCAAGCCCGCGCCATGCGTGAGGAGTTGAAGGCAGCGCAGGCCAAACTCGCCGCCGAGACATCGCGGATCGAGGCCGATGCCGCCGGACTGAAAGAGGCGCAGGCCGACGTGAAGAAGCAGACGGCCGAAGTCGCCCGCCAAGAAAAGACACTGGAGGAACAATCAGCCAAGATCATCGCACGCGAAAAGGCCCTGGCGGCCAGCGAGGAAAAGATTTCTGCAATCGAAGCCGGCGTGCTGGCGGAAAAAGCCCGTCTCGCCAAGGAACTCACCGCGTTGGAAAAGACGCGCGCCGAGGCCGAGAAAGACCGTGCGCAGGCGCAGGCCGTGCGCGAAGAGCTCAAGGCTGCGCAGGCGAAGCTCGCCACCGAGACTGCAAGGGTCGCGGCCGATGCCGCTGGTCTCGAAGAAGCGGAGGCTGCGGTCAAGAAACAGTCGGACGACGTTGCACGCCGTGAAAAAACGCTGGCAGAGCAATCGAGCAAAATCGTCGAGCGCGAAAAGGCTTTGGCTGCCGGTGAGGGAAAGGTTTCTGCCACGGAGGCTGAGCAACGCACGGAGAAAACCCGCTTGGCCAAGGAGCTCGCCGCGTTGGAAAAGACGCGCGCCGAGACCGAGAAAGATCGCACGCAGGCGATGTCCGCGCGCGAAGAACTCAAGGCAGCGCAGGCGAAACTCGCCGCCGAGAAAGCGCGGGTCGAGGCCGACACCGCTGGTTTGGAAGAGGCGCAAGCTGAGACGAAAAAGCAGACCGCCGAGTTGGCGCGCCGTGACAAGGCGTTGGTCGCTCAAACCGACAAGATCGCCGAACGCGAAAAAGCTCTTTCCGCCAGTGAGGAGAAAGTCTCCACTGCCGAAGCTGCGCAAAGCGCGGAAAAGGCCCGTCTCGCCAAGGAGCTCGCTGCGTTGGAGAAGACGCGCGCTGAGACCGAGAAAGATCGCACGCAGGTCCTGTCTGCGCGTGAAGAACTCAAGGCTGCGCAGGCGAAACTCGCCGCCGAGACTGCGCGGGTTGATGCCGACATCGCCGGTTTGGAAGAGGCGCAAGCCGAGATGAAGAAACAGGCCGCCGATCTGGCGAGCCGCGAAAAGACGTTAGCTGATCAAGTGGCCAAGCTCACCAAGCGCGAGCAGTCCCTGGCCGCGAGCGAGGAGAAGATTTCCGCCACCGAAGCCGAACAGCGCACGGAGAAGGCTCGTCTCGCGAAGGAACTCGCCGCGTTGGAGAAAGCGCGGACCGACGCGGACAAAGATCGGACGCAACTCCAAGCCATGCGCGAGGAGCTCAAAGCCTCTCAGGCAAAACTCACTGCGGAGGCCGCGCGAGTTGAGGCCGATGCTGCCGGTTTGGAAGAGGCTCAGGCCGAGATGAAAAAGCAGGCCGCCGGGGTGGCGGGCCGCGAAAAGGCGCTGACGGAGCAGATGACCACGCTCGTCAAACGCGAACAGATGCTGTTGGTGAACGAGGAAAAGATTTCCACCGTCGAAGCCGAACAGCTGGCGGAGAAAGCCCGTCTTGCGAAGGAACTCGCCGCAGTCGCGAAAACCCGCGCAGAAGTGGAAAAAGACCAGTCGGAAGTCCGCGCAACGCGTGAGGAAATCAAGGGCTCGCAGGCGAAGCTCGCCTCCGAAAAGACGCGGATCGAAGCCGACATGGCGGGGCTCGAAGAAGCTCAGGCCGAGGCGGAAGCCCGCTCGAAGGATATTATTCGTCGCGAGAAAAAACTTACGACTGAAGAACAGTCGATTGCGGCGCGTGAAACCGCCGTGGCGGAAGCGGAAAAACGTGCCGCCGCGCTGGCTGCTCGCGAGCAGGCCCTTGTTGCCCGCGAAAAGGAAACGGCTGCCTTGCGCGCCCGCCTGGAGGCTGATGCCGCCGCTGCGGAAGAAGAGCAGGCCTCGTTCGACGCCGCCAAAACTGCATTCGATCAAAAGCTTGCTGGCTTAACGCGTCGTGAAGCTCAGATCGCTGATGCTGAAAAACAACAAGCTGCTCTGGCTGTTCAATTTAAGAAAGACTCGGCCGCATTGCAGAACGCTCAGGCGATGCTGGCCGCTGACCGTCAGGCGATGGAAGCCGAAATCGCCGAACATGCCGCCAAAGAACAGGCGCTTGAAGCCAAGCGCCGTCGCATGCAAGACATGCTGAGCGCCTCCTGATTTTTAAAAACAACGTTTCAACTCATATAGTCCCCATGGCATCGCAATCCGCTCCCCGCATTCTTGTCGAACTTGCCGCCCATTCTCTGCAGCTGGCATTGGTTGATGGAGGCGGTCGACTGGTGGGCTTCAGGCAGTGCGCGCTTGATGCTGCTGCGATTGCCGCCGCGCTCGCTGAACTTTCTCCGAGCACGCCGGTAGCGAACGTTCAGGCGCTGCTGGTTCCGTCCACGGGATTTCTCGTGCGAGCCAATGCCGACGAATCCGCATCGATGCGCACGGCCAAGAGCTTGCTGGCCCGCGCCGAGTCCGCAGGTGCCGCATTGGATGCGCCTTTGAACGTGGTGGCGTTTGACAGTGCCACCGGACTGCGGGTCGACACGGTGGGCGCAAGCCCTTGGGTGCTTGCCGGCACTCCTGCCTCGCGAATCGAGGCGGCCACAGCCCAGCTTGCCACGCTTGGCTTGCCGGCTTCCTCCGTGCGCCTCGCGCTGCCGGTGCGTATCGGTGCGGTCGTCACGGCGTTGCAGGATATGCCGGAGTCGACGCGTGTGTTGGTGTGGCAAATCAGCGAGACCAGTGCCCAAGTGGCGTGTATTTCCGCAGGTGGTTGCGAATCCGTGGGCGAAACCGCTGCGGGCTTCACCCAAATTTTCGAGGCGGTGCAGGCCGGGTTGGGCCTCAAGTTTCGCGCGGCGGCGGCGAAGCTGTTTTTCAACAGTGACTACGACTTTTCGGAAACCGCCGGCCCGGTCGCCGAGCGGCTGGCGGCGCTGTTGCGCCCCGCGATCACGGCGCTCGGCTGCGCTCCGACGGCGTTGTATGTCGCCGGTTTGCCTGTGGGCCAAGCATGGCTAGCCAAGGCAGTGGCAGCCGCCTTGGATCTCGCTCTGTTGGCTCCTGATATGGCTGCGTTCTGCGCTCAGCGCGGTTTGGCCGGTGATGCGGCCAACGCTGAGCTATCGGCATCCGCGCTTGGCCTGTTGTTTCAAGCTGCCGGTAGCGATGATGGCTCACGAGCTTGGCAGCCTGATTGGCTCGACGCCAACGCCCCCGTGGTTGCGCCTGTAGCGCCCGCCCCGGCCGTCATTCCCGCGCCTGCGCCCGCACCCGCTTCGCCGGCCAGCAAAGCGCCCGTCTCCACTGTCCCCGCGAAGCCGGTTCCGGTTGCCCCGAAGCCTGCGGCTCCCGTTGCCGCTGTGCCTGCCTCGGCAGCCGCCAAGCCAATTCCTGCGCCGGTAGCAGCCGCCCCTGTGGCAGCGAAGCCGGCCGTTGCGGCGAAGCCCGTTGTGGCCAAGCCCGCTGCGGCATCCGCCGTTGCAGTGGCTGCACCGAAGCCGATCACGCCTGCTCCGGTGCTCAAGCCTGCAGCCGCTGCACCTGTGTCGGCGACAATCCCTCCGACCAAGGCCGCGCCTGCGCCGGTTATTATTGAAGAGTCGGTCGAGGAAATCGCGCCGGCGGTCAAAACTGAAGCCGCCCCGAAGAAGAAGCCCGTCATGCTGTTTGCCGTGATCGCGGCCGTGTTGGTTTTGGGCGGTGTGGGTGCTGTCGTGATGATGAAAGGTGGAAAGGCCAACGCCGAGCTTCAGATGAAAGCAGAGGCGGATGCCCGCTTGCTTGCCGAGGAACTCAAGACGCCGCGCAGCTTCCGTAACGAACACTATAGTTTCGAGGTCTCTGATCGCGGTGTCCTGCAAAAGCTGGTCGGCCTCAGCAACCGCACGATCATCGACGAGTTCGGCTGGTTGGAGCTTCAGGGCACGTTTACGGGCACGGCGAAGCCCTTTTATGCGGGCACGATCGCCGACAAGGAATTTGTGCCTTCGATCAAAAAGCTGGTGCGTGATGGGAAGGTGGTTTTTGAAATCGACGGGAAACATCCGCGTTTCACCGTGCAGACGGTGGTGACCTGCTTGCCGAACGCGTTGCGCATCCAGACGGTTTTCAAGCCGATCAACATGGAAGAGGCGCGTGGTCCGATCTCAGGCGTCTACACGGTGAAGATGAACCGGCAGTCGCTCGCGGTGGGCCAGAAGGCCGTGGTTGCGTCCGACGCGGTGACCTTCGCGACCCAGTCCGGTCCCGTGGTCATGAAGTTTAACGGCGATGCATGGGGACCCGCCGGCGAGGCAGGTAAGCAGAGCGTCGTGGTCGGCAGTAACTTGGCCTTCTTCTATTTTGCTGGTGGCAGCAACCCGAAGGATAACGTCCTCACGACCGACATCACGCTGCCCTGAGCAAGTCCGGTGGAGGCGATGGGCAGTCGCAATCACGTGATTGCGCTGCCAATTGCGCACAGTGCGATGAAATCGCGACGTAGTCAGAGCGGTTTTCGTCCCAATGGATTAGCCTGTGCATTTCTTCTTTGCTCCTGCGAGCGCGCCGGTGAACGTTGGCCCTAACATGTGCGCTGAGCCGATCCGTTTTTATAACCGTTATACGCGAGAGACTGAGACAGAGCAGGTCTATGGCGAAAAATGGCTACGCTGGTCTTACGGGACACCGCTCGGCCGCCTTGCGGTGGGGGCGTTGATTACGCGGGCGGTGTTTTCCCACTGGTATGGCTGGAGGATGAACCGTGCTGTCAGCGCCCGGCGCGTGCTGCCGTTTATCGCCGACTATAATCTCAACGTGGACGAGTTCGCTCGGTCACCGTTGGAGTTCAAAAACTTTAACGAGTTCTTCTATCGCGGGCTGACTGCACAGGCGCGGCCGATCGCGCCCGGCGAGGATGTCGCAGTGTTTCCGGCTGACGGGCGGCACTTGGTGTTCCCCAATGTGGAGACGGTGCCGGGGTTTTATGTGAAGGGGGCGAAGTTCACGATCGAGCGGCTGTTTGCCGACGCGGCGTTGGCGGAGGAGTTCGCCGGCGGCTCGATGGTGATCTCGCGCTTGTGCCCGGTGGACTATCATCGGTTTCATTTCCCAGTCTCGGGTGTGCCGGGCGCTCCGCGCTTGATCAACGGCCTGCTTTACTCGGTCAGCCCGATCGCACTGAGGCGCAACATCGGCTATCTCGTGGAGAATAAACGCGCGCTCACGTTAATCGACGACACGCGGTTCGGGCGCGTCGCGATGTTCGAAGTCGGAGCGACGTGCGTGGGCACGATCAAGAACACCTTCGAGGCGGGCCGCTCGATTACGAAGGGGGCAGAGAAGGGCTTTTTCACCTTTGGCGGGTCCTGTGTGATCACCGTTTTCAAAAAAGGACGCATCCGTTTTGATGATGACGTGGTGGCGCAAAGCGCGAGCCACGTTGAGACCTATGCTCGCATGGGCGATCGGCTGGGTGTGGTGGCAGGATAGGGTGCCTTCGGTCTTGCCACGGGCGAGGGGGCCTCGGCACTGTGGCGGCCTCATCCCCGCCCGGGTGGTGGAATGGCAGACACGAAGGTCTTAGAAGCCTTTGCCGTAAGGTGTGCAGGTTCGAGTCCTGTCCCGGGCACCATGGTGGATTTTCCGATTGTGATGCGTGCGCCTGTGGCCGCGCGCGCCGGGGCTTGCTGCGGGGAGCTTGGCGAACCCATGCTTGCGGCCATGGCCGTAAAGAAACTTCTGCACACCCGCTACCGGGTTAACGATATCGAGCGCACGGTTAAGTTTTACCAAGACGCGCTGGGCCTCATGGTTTCTCGCCGCCACACCTCGCCGCGGGGTGCGCAACTGGTCTTTCTGGCCACGCCTAACAGCGAAGAGGAGATCGAACTTTGCCAGATGCCTCCCGGTGCGCCGGCGGTCCAAGTGCAGTCGGACCTCACGCACCTCGCGTTTGAGGTCGAAAGCCTGGAGTCGTTTGCGGCCGAATTGAAGGCGAAGGGCTACATCCTGAGCGATGGTCCCACCGTGACCGGTAGCGGCTCGCTGATCGCTTTCATCGACGCGCCCGAAGGCTATGAAATCGAGCTGATCCAGCGCGCCGCGAAATAGCCGGGTTTCTAGCGAGGCTGTGCTGCTCCACGTGCCGACAGGTGGGCTGGCGAGGCTTTCGGAAAGTCGCGCGCCAGTCGCAGGCGGGATCATCCCTTTTTGAAGATTATCTGAGGCGCGGTTTCCATCTGGCCGCGTGTAACGCCGAGTTGGTTGAGGAGTTTTAGCTCACGCCACAGGTCATAGCCGCTGATCTCGCCGCGCATGAGTTTTTGGTAGTGCGCGATGGTGCGGGTGACTTCGGCGGCACCTTCGTTGGCGAACTCCACGCGGAAGTTGCGCGCGCCGAGATCGAGGAAGCGTTGGACGTATTCCGCACCGGTTTGCGCACGGTTGTTGTAAACGGTGTTGCGGCAGCCGGCGTCAGCTTTGAGCGGGAGTTCCGCACCTGTGCGATCGCGGAGGGAGACGGAGTGCTTTTCGCAGGGGCGTCCGCAGTCGTGGTAGTCTTTGCCTTTCGAGAGGAACGCGCAGAACACGCAGTGCTCCATGTGAAACATCGGCATGTGCTGGTGGATCGTGAGGTCGAACCACGCGGCCGGGGCGGCTTGCAGCAGTGAATCGAGCTGGGCGACGTTGAGGTCGTAGCTGGCGGTGACGCGTTCCAAGCCGTAGTGAGAAATGAAATACTCGGCAGTGAGCGGGTTGGCGACGTTGAGCGAAAAGTCACCGCGCTTGCGGTCGTTTTTGAAGAAGCGCAGGTGCTCGTGGTTGCGCACGAGGTAGCCGTCGGCTTCGCAGGAGCGCACCTGCTTGAGAATCCACTCTTCGCCGGGTTTGAAGATACGCGGCGGAGCGACCCAGATCGCCGGCGCGGCCGCAGGCGAAGGGCGAAGGGTAAGAGGCGAAGAAGAGGATGATTGCCAGGCGCGGAAGCGATCTACGGCGTCGCGGTAGTGCTTGGGGTTTTCGAATTCGCAGTAGATGTCGGCGAAACCGCCGGCGGCGAGCGTCGCATCAAGTTGCTCCAGACTGCGGACGACGATGATGAGACCTGGTGCGGTTGGCGCTTGGGTGGGAGCGAGCTTGCTCGCGATTTCACAACCCATCGCGAGCGAGCTCGCTCCCACATCGGATTTCGGAGTGAGGGTCCAGCGCTTGGGTTCTCCGCGCAGACGGTCGAGTTCCGTCGCGGCGTCGCGGCGGAGGCGGTTGAGCTCGCTCATCGGCAGCATGACTGCGCCTTCGAGGTGCGACGTGAGCATGCCGAGTTTGAAAGGCGTGCCGCCCAGGCGGCCGAGCTGATCTTCTAGGCGCTGCTGGGTGAGCGGCTGGTTTTGCGCGGCGGCGAGCGCGACTTGGGAGTCGAGTTTCACCACGTGACCTTCGCGGTCATTGAAGATGAGTGTGAGTGGCGTGCCGGCGTGACCGTGGACTTCGACATCGACCGGACGGGTGAAGCGGATTTTTTCGCCTTCGAAGGTCGTGCGCAGTTCACGGTCGAGCGCCGGGTCATTGTTTTTCCAGAGCAGATTTCCCGGGCGAATCTTTCGGAAATTGATGTCGCCATAGCCGAAGCGCAGGACGGTTTCGGTGGGCTGTCCGTCGCGGGGGCGCTGGGGTTCGACTTGGTAAACGCGTCCGCCTTCTTCGCCGGCGGCGTGGTTGCCCGCGTCGAAAACAACGCCGTCGCCGGGCTTGAGTGCGCTTTCCAAGACGAGGGCGACATGGTCGTCGCCGACGCGAGTGACCTTGCCGAGGAGCACGCCGCGCTTGGTGCCGAAACGGCCGTGGGCGAGCTCTTGGTTTTGGATGCCTTTGAACCACCCCGTGTAGAGTCCGCGCGAGAACGTCATCGAGAGTTCGTAGCGGGCGCGGGTGGCGTCAAAGCCGGTGTTCTGTTCGGCGAAGATCTTGTCGAGAGCCTGGCGGTAAACGCGGGTGATGCTGGCGACGTATTCGGGGGACTTGAGGCGGCCTTCGATTTTGAGCGAGGCGACGCCGGCTTTCACGAGTTCGGGCAACACGTCGAGACCGGCGAGGTCTTGCGGGCTGAGGAGGTATTTGCGGTCGCCCAGGGGGACTTGTTGTCCGTCGGAAATGAGGTCGTAGGGGAGGCGGCAGGCCTGGGCGCATTCGCCGCGATTGGCGGAGCGTCCGCCGAGGGATTCGCTGGTGAGGCACTGGCCGGAGTAGGCGACGCAGAGGGCACCGTGCACGAAGACTTCGAGCGGCAGGGGCTTTTGGTGGGATGCGCGCTGGGCCGCCTGAATGGCTTCGATCTCCTTGATGGAGTTTTCGCGGGCGAGCACGACGAGTTCAGCGCCGAGTTCACGGGCAAACTCCACGCCGGCGTCGCCGGTGACGGTCATCTGGGTAGAGCCGTGGATGGGGAAGTCGGGGGAGATTTTTCGGATGAGGCGGCAAATGCCGGTGTCCTGGACGATGGCGGCATCGACTCCGGAGGCGATGATGGTGCGCAGGTAGTCCTCGGCGTCGGCGAGTTCGTGGGTGAAGACGAGAACGTTGAACGTGACGTAGCCACGCACGCCGCGTTTGTGCAAAAACTCCATGAGCGCGGGCAGATCGGCCTGCGTGAAATTTTTGGCGCGCATGCGGGCGTTGAAGCGCTCGAGGCCGAAGTAAACCGCATCAGCACCGTTCTCGACGGCTGCGCGCACGCATTCCCAGTCACCGGCGGGCGCGAGTAGCTCGGGCCGAACGAGCGGCAGGCTGGGCGCGGTCGGTTCGTTGGCGGGAGCGGTGTGGGTGGTCGGGACGTCGGACATGGAGGAAGGCGTGGGCGGAACCATGCGCGGGTCTGCCGGAGGGGCAAGCCCGGCGGGTTTGTCACTTAATAGGTGACAAATGGGGCTGGTGCGGGGCGGCGAGTGGGGCGCGGGGGCAGGCGCGGGCGAAGGGGCCGACGGACGAGCGGCATGGGTTTGTAACCTATTAAGTGACAAAATGGTTTTGGGGTGCGCAGAGGAGTGGGAGCCGAGGGGTATCGAGTGGTGGGGGCCGAGGTTCGGCGTGCGTATGGAATTCGGCGGCGCTCGTGGTTGGCCGACCGACCGGGAATTAATGTGAGGCAGGGAGTTGCGACTGGGCCGATGCGTAGGCAAGAAAGGGCCCTGTTCATGCATTTCCCGGCGCATCTCTTTTTCCCGTTGGCCAGTAGCGTGGGCTATGTGTTTGCGGTGCTGTTGCTGAAGCGGTCGGCGTATTGGGGCGTGGGGGTGTGGCGGACGACGTTTATCTCGAACATGGGCATGGGACTGGTGTTCTCGTCTCTTCTCGCGCTCGGCGGCGAGTGGCCGGCGTCTTCGATGTGGTGGCAACCGTTGGTGGGCGCATCGTTATTTTTGTCGGGACAGGTGTTCACGTTTCTCGCGCTGCACTACGGCGACGTGTCGGTGGCCACGCCGGTCATGGGACTGAAAATCGTCCTCGTGGCACTGGGCAGCGTGCTGATGCTGCCGGATCCGGTGCCGCTCAAGTGGTGGATCGCCGCGGGGCTGAGTTCGCTGGCCATCGTGTTATTGAGCCGGGGCGAGGCGCGTCCGAAGCATGCAGTCGGGCGCACCGTGATCATGGCGGCGCTGGCTGCGGCGAGTTTTGCGACGTCCGATGTGTTGGTGCAAAAATGGACGCCGGCGTGGGGCGCGGGACGGTTTTTGCCGGCGATGTTTGGGGCGGTCGCGGTGCTGTCGTTCGGGCTCGTGCCGTTTTTCAGCGCGTCGTTGCGGGAGGTGCCGCGGGTGGCGTGGCGCTGGCTGGTGGCCGGGAGCGTGTTGCTCGCGATGCAGGCGGCGAGCATGGCCTATACGTTGGGCGTGTTCGGCGATGCTACCGCCGTGAACATCGTGTATGCGGCGCGCGGGTTGTGGAGCGTGGTCGCGGTGTGGCTCGTGGGACACTGGTTCGCCAACGAGGAACAGCGACTCGCTCCCACCGTGCTGCGCAGCCGATTGGTCGGCGCGGGGCTGATGCTCGCGGCGATCTCGCTGGTGGTGATCGGGTGAACTACCGGTGGCGGCCGTAGCGGACGATGTCCCAGACGATGTAGAGGCCGAGCAGCGCGGAGATGAGGTAGCCGATGATGCCGAGCGCGGGATAACCGAAGAGGTGAGGGCGGATACCTGTCGTCACGATCGTCGATGAACCGATGATCAGCGCGCCGATGATCACGCCGAGGGTGAGGCGGTTGCTGGCGGAGCCGATGGACGTATTCAGATCTTCAAGACCCTGGTGCTGGAACTTGATCGTGAGGTCGTCGTGTTCGATGCGGCGGATGATGCGGAAAACTTCCGCGGGCAACTCGCGTGCACCGGTGAGGAGCGAGCGGAGCATCGTGCGGCTTTCACGGAAAATCGCGCGTGCGCCGGTGCGGTCCTTTTGGAGCTGCACCAGAATCGGGCGGGCTTCGGAGCCGAGGTCGAAGCCAGGGTCGAGGGTGCGGGCGACTTCCTCGATGGAGAGCACGGCTTTCGCCATCAGCGAGTAATCGCGAGTGATGTTGATGCCGTTTTGTCCGAAGATGAAGAGCAGCTTGAGCATGGCGCGGCCGAGCTGCACGTGTCCGATGGTGCGGTTAAAATCTTCGCGTAGTGCGAGGGTGACGTCGCGTTCCATGGCGCGCAGGTCGGCGCGTCCGCCGGGGCTGCCGAGGTCAGCGGCGATTTGCACGATGCGCTCGGCGTCTTGGTGAACGGCGGCGATGAAGAGATCGGCGAGGGCGAGGCGAAGGCGGCGCGTTAAGTTGCCGGCCATTCCCCAGTCGAGAAAGCAGAGGCGTCCGTCGGGCGTGACGAGCACGTTGCCCGCGTGCGGATCGGCGTGGAAGAAGCCGGCGATGAGCACCTGGTGGATGAGAGAGGAGGCGCCGTTCGAGGCGATGCGTTTGGCTTCGGCCGGGAGCAGGCTGGCGCTGCCCACAGGCACGCCGGCGATGCGCTCCATCACAAGCACGCGTTCACCGGAGAACTCGGCGATAACTGAGGGCGCGTAAACGCGGTCGGGATGAGGGTTGAGCGCGTTGAAGTATTGCTGGTTCCGTGCCTCGTGGCGGAAGTCGAGTTCGCGCAGGAGGTTTCCGCGCACCTCGTCAACGACGGCGGGCAGGTCGTAGGGCTGGAGGCCTTCGACGCGTTGATGGAGTTGTCCGGCGAACCACGCGAGCAGGTCGAGATCGGCCTGGACGGTCTTGGTGAGATTGGGGCGCTGGACCTTCACGGCGACTTCGCGGCCGTCGTGGAGTGTGGCGAAATAAACCTGGGCGAGCGAGGCGCTGGCGACCGGGGTTTCGTTAAACGTGGCGAAGGCTTCGGCGGGCGTCAGTTCCAGTTCCTCGACGAGCACGAGGCTCATCTCGGCGAAGGGCAAGGGGCGGACGGCGTTCTGAAGCTTGCGGAGTTCGAAGATGAGCGCGTGCGGCAGCGCGTCGGGCCGCATGCTCATTAACTGGCCGGCCTTGACGAAGGTGGGCCCGAGTTCTTCGAGCGCGAGGCGGATGCGTTCCCAGATGGTGCGGCGTTCGGCCGGCTGCGGGATGATGCGTTTCCAGAGGCCTTCCTGCGGATCGAGCTGGGTGAGCAGGTTGGCGAAACCGTGCCTGGCGAGCACGGCGAAGATGTCCTTCGCGCGTGAGGCGTTGCTGAGAAACGTCAGCGGTTTCACGGTTCGCCGGCGCGGGTGGGAGGCGTGGCGAGCTTGGCTTCGAGAGCGCGGATGCGTTCTTCCAAGGCGGCGACGCGTCCGTCGGTCTTTTCGCTCACGCCGTTGGCGGCGAGATCCTGAATCTTGGCGGCGAGGGTGCGGCTGACGTCCTCGAATTCTTTACGGCCTTGTTCGGCGATTTTGTCGGCAATGATGCGGGCGTCCTCGGCCTTCACTTTGCCTTGGCGCACGTAGTCGTTGAGCGTTTCCTCGACTTTATCCTTGGTCACGACGGCGGCGCCCACGCCCGCAAGAAGGGTTTTTTTGATGAGGTCGATCATGGTGAGGCTCAACCTAATCAGGAGGGTGGAGCCGGCAACCGCAAAGGCGGGGCAGGTGGACGGGTGATCTGCATGAACGACCGATCTTTCCTCATTCCTCTTTATCTTAATCTTTCGTCCGGGAAATCGCGGGCACCCTAGAGTGGGGAAGGCGAAGGGGACGGGAGAAAGAGAAAGATTAAGAGGAACGAGAAAGAACCGGGCCAGGCTCAGTCCGCCACGGGTGCGGGTGCGCTTTGCGCGTGGCCGGGTTTGGCGGCGTGCGGAGCCGCGTCACGTAGACGCCAGGCGAGCACGACCGTGAGCACGAAGGCAGTCGTCGCGAGCCAACCCACGCGGGGATAACCGCCGAGGTGGCCCGAGGCTTCACGAGTAACGAGCGCACCGGCCGTGAGATTGGCGAGACCGCTGGCGGCTTGCTGGACCGCGGAATTCACACTCATAAAACCGCCGCGATACCGTTGCTCGACCGCGTTGCTGATCATGGCCATCGCCGGGGTGAAACGCCCCGCCATCGTCACAAAAAACAGCGTGGTGATGGTCAAGGTGAGCACGACGGGCGAGGGGCCCAGGTGGGTCAGTCCCAGCACGGTAAGGATCGCGGCGACGCTGACGCCTGCGAGAACGTGGAGCTTGTCGTGGCGGTCGGTGAGCTGTCCGAAGATGGTCGTCGTGAAGAACGTCGCGGCACCTCCGCAGAGGTAAACAAACTTAAGCTGCGACTCGGTGAGGCCGGTGTTGGCGACGAGCGAGGGCGACATGAACGGGATGATCAATCCGCCGGCGAACACCAGTGAGCCGGTGAGCAGGAAGCCGCGCAGGTGCACTCCGTGGGTGAGGATTTCCCACATCTGGCGACCCGGGTGGGTTTTGATGGCGCTCGGTGGCAGCAGGGGCAGAAAGCGCGCCGCGATGAACCAGATGGGCACGCTTAAACCTGCGAGCATCAGGAACGGCGCGTGCCATTCGAACGCATCGACGAGGACGAGTCCGGTGGGCACGCCCAGCACGGATGCGAGCGGGAAAGCGGTCATCACGGCGGCCATGCCACGTCCGCGACGTGCGGGCGGAATCACGTCGCTGACGATCGCGAGCACGATGGATCCCGCGACGCCGCCGCAGGCTCCGGCCGCCACGCGGGCGACGAGCAGCAGGTGAAATGTCGGAGCGAGTGCGCAGCCGAGCGTCGAGATCCCGAAACCCGCGTAGAGCCAAAGCAACGCGTGTTTGCGATCAACGCGGTCGATAAAGAACCCGCCGGCAAAACCAGTGACGGCTGCGGAGAGTCCGTAAGCGGCGACCAAGTAGCTGAACTGCGCTGGCGTGATATCGAACACGCGCATGAGCCGCGCACCGAGCGGCATCATAATCATAAAATCCATGATGTGCGTGAACTGCACGGCGGCCAACGTGAAGAGAATGCCACGTTCTGAGGTGGCGGCGCGGGCGGCGGGTGCAGGGGGCGGCGACATGGTTAGATTAGCCAAAGCCAGTGGGGCGGGGCGGAGCGCGGATGCCGCATAAGGTGCGGTGCGGGCCACTCGCTCACGCTCGTAGCTACGAAGAGCGTAGCCGCACGCACCAGCGAATGGTCTTGGTCCGAGCGGGAACCGGAAAATCGGTGCCGCCTTGTTCGAACTTAGGCCGAGGGCTTGTCGGCCGCGGGTGCAGACGGTGTCGGCGCAGGCGGGATGGCGTGCGTTTCCGTGGTGTGGATCGGGGGAACCGCGCCGCTCGGCTCAATGAGCCCGGGGGCTGCGGGCGTCGGGGTGTGAAGCGGTGCTTTCGCGGCGGGTTTGAGATCGGCGAGCGGTTCTTCCATCACGCGCTTGATCTCGTCCTCCACGCCGGCGGTGGCCTTTTTAAATTCGCGAATCGATTTCCCAAGGCCGCGGGCGAATTCGGGCATCTTCTTGCCGCCGAAGAGCAGCAGAACGATGAAGAAAATGAGCATCATCTCACCGCCGCCGACATCAAGGAACGCGAGTGAGTGGGAGTGGAACAAGGAGGCCATGGTGGGTTTTTGCGACGAGCGTGACGCGGTTCGGCTAAGAAAGTAACAGCCGTCCTTCGTCTAGCCAGTTGGGTTAACAGGTTTATTTTGCCGCGATCTCGACGACAAAACTTTGCGCCTGGCCGGGGCGCACCCAGTGGAGTCCGATCTTCGTCTCGGGTGCGTTGGGCGGGCCCATCCACGGTTCGACACAATAAAACGGCGATTCGGGCGCCATGGTCCACGTCACGAAGGTTGCCTCGGCGGGAGGCACGGCGGCGGTGCCGTGGCGGATGCTGACGTGTCCGGAGCGACCGGACGGGCCGAAGGTGACAGTGTTGGACTTGAGGCCGAGGTGGAAGGCGTCGACCAACTCGGGGTTGTCGAGGCGTTCCTCGGGCTTAAGGACGGGGCCGGGGATGAGTTTGCCGGTCGGGTCCTGGCGGTGAGTGCGGGTCGCGGGAATGCGGATGGCATAGTCGCCGCGCTTGAGTCCTTCCGTCCACGGCAAGGTGAAATAGAAGTGATGGCCGGCGCTCCACGGGATCGGCTGCGTGTCGAGGTTGCGCAAGGTGAGTTCGCAGGCGAGGCCGAGCTCGGAGAACCGATAGGCAACGCTGAACTCGTATTTAAAGGGATACGCCTGTTGCGCTTGGTCGCTGGGCACGAGGACTGCGGTGAAACCACGGGTGTCGAGCCGCGTGACTTTGAACTCACCGTCGCGCGCGAAACCGTGCATCGGCATGATGCGACGCTCGCCGGCCGGATCGCGCCAGTAGCCGAGCTCGCCGGCGTCGTAGGTGCGGGCGTTGAAGGGGAAGAGGATCGGGTTGCCGCCGCGGACCTTGTGAAACGCGTTAAAATCCGCGTCCTCGGGCCAGTAGATGATGTCGCGCACGGAGCCGTCGCCGAGATTAAGGTGCCAGTTCATGAGGCGCGCACCCTGTTCGGGCAGAGCGAGGAACGTCGAGTTGCCGACCTGCCAGCGAGTGAGCGTTTTTCCGAGATAAGACACCTTTTCCATGAGCGGGCTGTTCTCACCGGCACAACCCGAGCAGGCAAAGGGATTTTATGGAAACAAGTGGTGGGGTTTATAACGCGCTGATGCTGCGCGACGCTTGCGCACGCAACCGGGCTAACTTTACCGTGTCGCATTTATTATGCGCGTTTTCCTCGCTCTGCTCGCCGCCTTGATGGTTCCGGTTGTCTCCCGGGCGGAAGCAACGGCGAGACCGGCGGTGGCACGGGTAGCCGAAGAAGCGGCGGTGAAGGCGACCACCACTGGCTCGGTGAAAACCGTAATGGTTATCCCTGTGCGCGACCCGATCGACAAGCCGGTGCTCTACGTGCTGCGCCGCGGATTGAAGGAATCCATCGAGAAAAAAACCGACGTGGTGGTGCTCGACATGAAGACGCCTGGCGGCCGGCTCGACGTGACCTTCGACATCATGGAGGCGCTGGAGAAATTCCCCGGTAAACGCATCACGTTCGTCAACGATCAGGCGCTCTCGGCCGGCGCGTTTATCTCGGCGGTCACAGACGACATCTGGTTTGCCCCGCGCGGAAAAATCGGCGCGGCCGCTCCGGTGACGTCGGAGGGCAAAGACGTGGATCTCACGATGAAGCAGAAGATCGTGAGTTTCCTCAAAGCCGAGGTGCGTTCCGCGTCCGAGGGCAAGGGCTACCGAGGCCAAGTGATCTCGGCCATGATCGACGCCGACTATGAACTCAAAATCGGCGACGAGGTGCTGAAGCCGAAGGGCGAGTTGCTGACGCTCACTGCGCAGGAGGCGAGCAAGACCTACGGCAATCCGCCGCGTCCGCTGCTCGCCGCCGGTATCGCCCGGGACGTCGATGATCTGCTCACGCAGAGCTACGGTGCGGGCAATTTCACGGTGCAGCTGCTTGAGGTGACGTGGTCGGAAAAACTGGCCGGATATTTGACCGCGTGGTCGCCGATTCTGATGGGGCTGGGTCTGCTGGCTGTGTTCATCGAGTTCAAGACGCCGGGGTTTGGCTTCTTCGGGATTGCGGGAGGCACGTTGCTGGCGATCGTTTTTTTTGGTCACTACGTGGCAGGTCTTTCGGGCCACGAGCCGATGTTAGTTTTCATCATCGGCGGACTCTTGGTCGGGCTGGAGCTCTTCTTTTTCCCTGGCACGGTCGTGCTGGCGCTGGGCGGTCTTGTTTTGATGCTCGGCTCGCTGTTGTGGTCGATGGCCGACGTCTGGCCGAACGAGCCCGTGGTGCTCTCGGGGGACCTGTTGGTCGTGCCCGCGCAAAAACTGTTACTCGCCTTGGTCGTGGCCGGCGTGTTGCTGGCGCTGATAGCCCGGTTTCTTCCTCACGGTTGGATCTGGACTCGGCTGGCGGTGGGCGGCGCGGTGCCGGGCGCCGGTGTGGCCCTGGAGCGCGCGAACGAGTTGGCCGATTTGGTGGGCCGTGAAGGCGTCGCCGCCACCGGGCTTTTCCCGAGTGGACAAGTGGAGGTCGAGGGGCGGCGTTACGAAGCGCGGGTGGAAGTGGGCTTCGTGGACGCGGGCACGCCGGTGCGGGTCGTGCGACGCACGGACTTCGCGCTGATCGTGGAGGCAAACAAGTCATGACCACGGTGCTCATTCTCTTTATCGCCGGCGTGGTGCTGGTGGCGGCGGAAGTCCTCGTGCCGGGAGCCGTGCTTGGCGTGTTGGGCGGCGTCTGTCTGGTGGGCGGAGTGGTTGCGGCGTTCCTGCAACTCGGGACGGTCGGCGGAGTGGTGGCGACGCTCGGTGCGCTGGCGATCATGGCCGTGACGCTCTACCTGGAGTTTGTGCTGCTGCCTAAGACGCGTCTGGCACGGACGTTTTCCATGACTGAAACAGTTTCTGGTCAAAGTCAGCCGAAGGTCGCAGAGCGCGAGGCGGTGCTGGGGCGCGAGGCGGTCGCGGTGACCCTGCTGGCGCCGAGTGGCTATGTGGAGTTGGCGGGGCGGCGCTACGAGGCGTTTTGCCAGTCCGGACAAGTCGCCGTGGGCGCGCGCCTGCGGGTGGTGGAAGTTGATAATTTTCGTCTTATCGTAACCCAAATCAAAGAATCCTCATGAGCATCACGTTGATCGTATTAGTGCTGGCGGGCATCGCCCTGCTGGTCGTTGGCGCAGTCGTCTTCAGTTTGATCGGCGCCTTCGTGAAGGCGCTCTTCAACGGCGCGGCGGTTCCGTTGTCCAAACTGGTGGCGCTGAAACTCGCCAGCATTCCCTACAACTTGATCATCGATGCGCGTATCACTGCGGTGCGGGCGGGCATTGATGTTTCGGCCGACCAAATCGCGTCGCATTTCCAAGCGGGCGGCAACGTTGTGCCAACCGTGCAGGCGTTGATCGCGGCCCAGAAGGCGGGTATCACGCTGCCGTGGGATCGCGCCTGCGCCATCGACTTGGCGACGAAGGGCTCCGGCAAATCCGTGGTCGAGGCCGTGCGCACCTCGGTTGATCCGAAGGTCATCGATTGCCCCAATCCGGCGTCTGGCCGCACCACCATCGACGGCGTCGCCAAGGACGGCATCCAAGTGAAGGTGAAGGCGCGTGTGACCGTTCGCACGAACCTTGATCGGTTCGTGGGTGGTGCGAAGGAAGAGACGATCGTCGCTCGTGTGGGCGAAGGCATCGTTTCGACGATTGGCTCGTCGGAAAACTACAAGATCGTGCTCGAGTCGCCTGAACGCATTTCCAAGACGGTGCTCGCGCGCGGTCTCGATGTGGGCACGGCGTTCGAGATTCTGTCCATCGACATTGCCGACGTGGACGTGGGTGAGAACGTCGGTGCCAAGCTCCAGGAAGCGCAGGCCGAGGCCAACAAATCCATCGCACAGGCGCAGGCCGAAATCCGTCGCGCCGCCGCCGTGGCCGTGGAGCAAGAGATGAAGGCCAAGGTGCAGGAGATGCAGGCCGAAGTCGTGCGCGCGCAGGCCGAAGTGCCGAAGGCGATGGCCGAGGCGTTCCGCTCGGGTCGCTTGGGCGTGATGGATTACTACAAGATGGAAAACGTCCAGGCCGACACCGCCATGCGGAAGTCGATCGCCCATCCGGACGACAAAAAGTAACCGGTCATGGACTGGATACTCGACCATCTTCAAATCATCATAGCGATCGCCGGCGCGATCGCCTATTGGCTGAACGCGCGCAACAAGGCGCGGTCCGACCAGTCGGCTGATCACGACGGTGACGGCAAGCCGGACGCCCATCCGTATGGGGGCGCACGTTCGATGCGCGAGCAGGCGGACACGATGGACCGCGAGGATGCCACGCGCCGTATTCAGGAAGAGATACGCCGCAAAATTGCCGAGCGTCAGGCGGCCGTTGCTGCGGGCCGGACACCTCCGTCGCTTTCGCCGGTTGCGCGGGGCGAGCCGTCTCCTTGGGACCTGGAGCAGGCGCGTCGTCGTGAGGAGGTGGCCGCCGCGCGTCAGGCAGAGATTGAGCAGGCGGACGCTGCGGCGCTGGAGCGTCAGCGCGGGCTGGTTGAGCAACTCGCCGCGCTTCAGGCGCGACGGGCCGAGGCCGACCGCGAAGCGAAGGCGATGAGGGCGCAACGAGCGCAGCGCGAGGTGACGGCGGCGGTTGCCGTTGCGGGTGTAGGCGAGGGAACGAGTTGGGGGAACGACGGCGTGGGCCTGTTGAAGGAGCTGCGGAACGCGCAATCACTGCGGAAGGCGATCCTGCTGCGCGAAGTGTTGGGCACGCCGGTAGGGTTGCGGTGAGGCTGGGTTGTTGGGCTGAAGCTGGAGATCCATGAGGGCAGTGAGCAGCATGCGAGTGGAGGCGGTTTGCGCACGCTGCTCATCGCCCGTAAACGGGCTCCTACATTTCGGAGTCCGGCAATGAAGGCATGAAAAAGCCGCGCTGGTTTCAGCGCGGCTTTTTCGTGGGAGCGGTAGTCGTGGGTCGGTTACTGCGGGGCTTGGATAGTCGAGCGCTTCATGAGCTGGCCGGATTTCGGATCCTTGAGCGGCCATTGTTGGCCGTTGAGTTCGATCATCACGGATTGCGGCGTCTCGGTCAGGATGGTGATGGCGCTGTTGCGAGGCACGGGGCGGACTTCGCCGGCCTTCAGCGGGCCGCGATAGAGGACAGTGCCGGCGGCATCGGTCACGGTCACAAGTTCGGTGGGCGCGGCGCCGACGATGCCGATCGTGCGCTCGCCAGCCTGGGGTTTTACCCAAGTGACATTGTCGCCTTTGTCGTGGGTTAGGGCGCCGATGCCCCAGACGAGTAGGAGCACGAGCACGATCACGCCACCGAGGAGCGCGAGGCCTTTGATGATGAGATTGGAGTCGATGTTCAGTCCACCAGGGGCGCGGGGACGGAAGGTGGCGGGGTTTTTGTCGGCAGGAACGACGTCGGCACCGGGCATGACTGCGGCGGCGGCGGAGCCAGGCGATTCAGCGGCATGGCCGGCCTTGGCCGTGGCGATGCTGATGTCCATGCGGCCGTAGACCTCGCGATTGAGGGAGCGGTTATGCTTGGCGGCGTCGCCGAGGCCGAGCGCGTGGTAGTCGTTGATGATCTTGTCGCCGGGCAGCTTCAGATAAATCGCGTAGGTGCGGAGGAAGCCGCGCACGTAGATTTCGGGCAGTTTGATATCAAACTGGTTGCTCTCGTATTTGTGCAGATAGTCGCCGCGGATCTTGGTCGCTTCGGCGGCTTCACGGATGGAGATGCCTTTTCGTTTGCGGGCTTCTTCGAGGCGTTCACCGATGGTCTGCATGTGGCTTGAGTAGGGAAAAGGGGACGGGAGGGGAAGAAGGATTTATAATGTGGAAAGCGGGAAATCAGGAAAGCGAGCTTCCGGGCCGTTCAAGGTCGGTTCCGCTTCCTGATTTCCCGCTTTCCACATTCGTTATCAGAGGCTGTCCAAATCCTTCAAAATCTCGCGCGGGCTGGAGCCGTTTTCGGGGCCGACGATGCCTTTGTCTTCCATGAGATCCATGATGCGGGCGGCTCGGTTGTAGCCGATGCGGAGGCGGCGCTGGATCATCGAGGTGGAGGCACGCTTCGTGGACTTGATCACGTCGAGCGCTTGGTTGAACAACTCTTCGTCATCGCCCATGTCGTCGCCGCCGCCTGACTCTTCGCCCTCTTCGTCGTCGGCGGAGGCATCGCGGTCGATCTGCTGCTGGACTGAGGAGGCGTATTGGGGCGGGCCGTTCTTTTTGAGGAACTCGACGAAGTCGTTGACCTCTTCGTCGGAAACGAAGGCGCCTTGCGCACGCACGAGGCGCGAGCTACCGGGAGGCGAGAAGAGCATGTCGCCACGACCGATGAGGGTGTCGGCGCCTTTGCCATCGAGGATGGTGCGGGAGTCGACTTGTGAGGCGACTTGGAAGGCGATGCGCGAGGGAAGGTTGGCCTTGATGACGCCAGTGATGACGTTCACCGAGGGGCGTTGGGTGGCGATGATGAGGTGGATGCCGGCGGCGCGGGCGAGCTGGGCGAGGCGGGCAATGGAGGTCTCGATCTCGGCGGGGGCGACCATCATGAGGTCGGCGAGCTCGTCGATAATCGCCACGATGTAGGGCAGGCGGTCGGGGACTTCGAGGCCGTCATCGGCGGCGAGCGGATCAACTCCGTCGAGCGACTGCTGGGCGTCGGTGGCGGGGAAATCGGTCGAGGAGGCTTTCTTGCGGCCGTTGAAGCCGGCGATGTTGCGCACGCCGACTTTGGCGAAGATCTGGTAGCGTTGCTCCATCTCGCCGAGGAGCCACTTGAGGGCGGAGGGCACCTTCTTCGGCTCGGTCACCACGGGGATGAGCATGTGCGGAAGGGTGTTGAAGATTTTAAGTTCAACGACCTTCGGGTCCACCATGATGAGGCGGAGATCCTTGGGGCTTTTGCGGTAAACGATGGAGGCGATGATTGAGTTGATGCACACCGATTTGCCCGAGCCGGTGGCGCCGGCGATCAGGAGGTGAGGCATCTTCGCGAGGTCGGAGATGAGCGGGCGGCCGGAGACGTCTTTGCCGAGGGCAATGGGGATCTCGGCTTTGGTGGAGGACCAATCTTCGGATTCGAGGATCTCGCGCATGCCGACCGGGGTAGGGATGCGGTTGGGGATCTCGACGCCGACGGCGGCCTTGCCGGGAATCGGGGCGAGAATACGCACGGACTGGGCGCGCATGCCGAGGGCGATGTTTTTGTCGAGGCCGGCGATCTTTTCGACGCGCACGCCGGGGGCGGGGGCGACTTCGTAGCAGGTGATGACGGGGCCGACGTGGATCTCGCCGGGGGTGACGGTGACGCCGAATTCGCTGAGGATGCGAACGAGGTCCGCCATGTTTTTGGCGTATTCATCGTCGGAGCCGCTGGCGGAGGCGGGGGCTTGGTCCTTGAGCAGAGTCAGCGGGGGGAACTGGTAGTTTTCCTCGGAAAGGGGCACGGCGGGGGCCTTGGCCTTCTTGGTCTCCTCGGGTTTCACGATGGAAACCGGGCCGAGACCGCCGGGGAGGTTTTCGAGCGTGGCGACTTCGGACTTGGCGGGGCCGCGATTGATCTTGGGGAGGGCGGCAGCGGCGGGGGTTTCGGGCTCCGGGGTGATCGCGGCGGTGGCGGTCGCGGGTGATTTGACCGGCTCGTCGGTCTTCGGGGCGAAGGGCGTGCCGGTATTGCCCGTGCGGGGCAGCGTGAGCTTTTTGTTGGGTGGCGGGGCGGCCACAACGGCTGCCGCCGCGGCCGCAGCTGCAGCGGCGGGGGATTCGGCGGCTTTTTGTTTTTCGTTGGAGACTTTGAGCTGGGCGCGCAGATCAGCCGCTTCGGCTTTGGCTGTGGCGCGGCGATCGCGCCAAGTGTGGAAGGCCTGAACCAGTTTGTCGCACTCGACGCCGAGATCGCGGACCAGAATAAAAACGAACCCGAGTAGGTAGGTCGTCCCGAGTAAGAGCACCGTTCCGAAGACCCCGAGGGTCTCTTTGAACATGCCCTTGTAGATGAGGTCGCCCAGCAGGCCGCCGAGGCCTTCGGTGAAATACTGGGTCTTGCCGAAGCTCTCGATCATGGCCGCGAGCGACGAGGCGCTGATCACGCAGACGCCGATCGCAATGGCCCGCGTGGCGGCGAACTGCTTGGCGTTGCGGAGCGCCAGATACGTCATCCAGAACAAAAACGGAGGAATCAACCAGATGCTTAAGCCGATGGTGTGCAGCGACCACCATGTGAACTCGGCGCCGACACTGCCCACGAGGTTGGGTGCGGCTTGGCGGAAATTGGTGCCCGTTTGACGACTCTGTTCGGGCGCGAAATCGATGAATGCCACGCTTAACAGCAGGCCGGTCATGAAACACGCGCTGGCCGCGATCCACCGTGGACGCGGACGCGGCGGCTGAAACGAGGGCACGGTGTTTAAGTTTGAACTCGCGGGCTTGCGCATGTGTTTTTTCGGGCTTTGCCGACCGGAAGAATTCCACGGCAACGTTCCTCTCGGTCAAACGCAATATCCCCCTGTTTCCCTTTTCACGCTAAACGCAAAATTTACCATGTCGTCGTTCCTTCGATTGAAGCCCATTTACCAAGATCGCGTCTGGGGTGGTCGTGCGCTCGAAGACGCGCTCAACCGCACGTTGCCGGCCGACCGCCCCATCGGCGAAAGCTGGGAGATCGTTGACCGGCCTGAGGCGCAATCGGTTGTGAGCGGCGGCGAGTTCGACGGAAAGACGTTGCGCGAAGTCATCGCGGGCAACGCGGCCGCAGTCATGGGGCCAACGTGGCCGGCAGATCGGCCTTTCCCCATTCTTGTGAAGTGGCTCGATTGCAAAGAGCGTCTGAGCCTTCAGGTGCATCCGCCCGCTTCGGTCGCTCCCGAGCTGAAGGGTGAGCCGAAAACCGAGAACTGGTATATCGCTGCCTGCGCACCCGGGGCTAACCTCATCGTTGGCCTCAAGCGCGGCGTGACCCGGACCCAGTTCGAGAAGGCGCTCACCGACCTCACGCTTGAGGAATGCGTGCACCGTTTCCCGGTCACGGCGGGCGACTCGATTCTCGTTCACAGCGGTCAGATCCACGCGATCGATGGCGGCAACCTCATCCTGGAAATCCAGCAAAACTCCGACACGACCTACCGCGTTTACGACTGGGGTCGCGTCGGCCTCGACGGCAAACCCCGCGCGATGCACGTCGAACAGTCGCTCAAGTCCATCAAGTGGGACGATTTTGAGCCCGCTCCGGTGCGTGGAGTGCGCGCCCCGGCCACGATTGCCGACGCGCGTGAGTTCCGCATCCGCCGCGTTCCCTTGGCTGAGCGGTCGGAGCTCACGTTTGCCGCCGGAGAGCAGCCACGCATCCTCAGCGTGGTCGAAGGCGAGCTGGCTACGCCCTCAGGCGAGGTTCTTTCGCGCGGGGATAACGTCGTTCTCTTATGTGGCGTAAAAAATTCATTTATCGCGAAAAATGACGTGCTTGCGCTAGTCACGGAGAACTTTTGCTGACAGTGGTTGGTCCAGTAAGGGCCATGCAGTTCAAATATTCACGCACTACGCGGGGCGGCGGGGCGGTTATCCAGATACTCATGTTTCTGGTGTGCGCCTCAGCCATGCTGGCTTTGGGCTGGATGCTTTTGCTGCCCGGTTTGTTCACCAGCGTGATCGAGAACCGCACGGGATTTCCGGCTCGCGTGGATTCCTTTTACGCCAACCCCTTCACCGCGGAAGTTCGCATGAAGGGCTTGGTAATCGTCAATCCCGCCGGTTTTGGCGAAAGCGACTTCCTCGAACTCCATCAGTTCACGGCCAAAGCCGACTTGTTTTCGCTCCTCGGGAAAAAGCCCGTGCTCGACATGACCACGCTCGACGTGGCTCGCATCACGGTGGTTACGAATCAGCGTGGGGCCAACAACCTCGACATGATGTATCGCCGCCTCGCGCCGGCGGTCGCCAAAAAAACCGGCGGCAAACTTGTGCCGGCCTCATCTCCGTCGCCCCTTCAGTTTCTCGTTCGCAGCCTCGACGTGCGCCTCAACGAGGTGGTCGTGAAAGACGAGCGTCCGGGTAAGACCGCCGAGCAGGTTCATGCACTCGCCTTCCAGCGCAGTTATCACGATGTGACCCCGGCCACCGATTTTAGCGCCGATCTTCCTCCGACCGTAGTCGCCGCCGGCAAAAATGTCGGCGAACTCGTCACGGGCGATCTCAAGCAACTCGTCACGAACGTCACCCAGCCGATGGATCGCAAGACCTACGCATGGGGCGAGAAGCGGGAAAACACCTCGGGAACCGCTAGGAAACTTGAAGAACAGCCGAAGCCTTGATTAGGTGGGCGCTCTTTATGAACGCGCCTGAACCTGAAGCCAACGCCAACCCGACTCCTTCAACCGCCGAGACCGCCGCATCGCAGCCGGCTCCGACGGCCAACACGACGGCTCCGGCACCTGAGGCTCCCGCCGCTACCCCCGCCGGTCCCGATCTGAGCGAACAGCTCGCCGCCGCCAAAAAAGAAGCGGCCGATAACTACGACCGCTACGTCCGCTCGGTGGCCGACCTCGAAAACCACCGCCGTCGCACGATTCGCGAGAAAGACGAGCTGCGCCAGTTCGCCGCCTCCCGCGTCCTCGAAGATCTCCTGCCCGTGCTCGATAATCTTGGTCTCGGTCTCGCCGCCGCCAAGGCCCCCAACGCCGACATGAAGACCCTCGTGGGCGGCATTTCCATGGTCGCCGATCAGCTCAAGGCGTCGCTCTCCAACCACGGCCTCAAAGAGGTCAACCCGGTTGGCCAACCCTTCGACCCGAATCTCCACGAGGCCATTTCGCAGCAGCCCAGCGCCGACGTCCCCGAGGGTTCTGTCGCGACGGTTGTTCGCACCGGCTTCACGCTGAATGGACGCCTGTTGCGCCCTGCATCCGTGATCGTTTCCACCGGCCCCGCTGCCGCCGCCACCGAAGAGGCTAAAGCCTGATTCTACACCCATGGCCCAACAAGATTACTACGAGCTGCTTGGTGTTGAAAAAGGTGCCAACGACGAGGACCTGAAGAAGGCCTACCGCAAGAAGGCCGTGCAATTCCACCCGGACAAAAATCCGGGTAACAAGGAGGCGGAGGAGATGTTTAAGAAAGTCTCCGAAGCCTACGAAGTGCTCAAAGACCCGCAGAAACGCGCCGCCTATGACCGCTACGGCCACGCCGCCTTCCAGCAGAACGGCGGCGCCGGTCCACGCGGCCCTGGCAGTGGTGCCGGTGGCGGCGGCTTCCACGATCCCTTCGACATCTTCCGCGACGTCTTCGGCGGCGGTGGTGGAGGCGGAGGTGGGGGCGGTGGCATTTTCGAGGAAATGTTCGGCGGCGGTGGTGGCGGACGCGGTGGCGACCGCGACGGCGCCGACTTGCGCTACGACCTCGAAATCACTCTCGAAGAAGCAGCCAAGGGCATCGAAAAAGAGATCACCTTCCGCAAGGCCGTAACCTGCGAACGTTGCCACGGCAACGGCGCCGAACCCGGCTCGAAGAAAGTCACCTGCCCGACCTGCAAAGGCCACGGCCAGGTGCGTCGCAGCGGCGGCATCATCACCTTTACGCAAACCTGCCCGACCTGCGGCGGCAGCGGACAAAAGATCGAGAAGCCTTGCACCGCGTGCCGTGGCGAAGGCCGCACCGCCAAGACCACCAAGCTCAACGTGCGCATCCCTGCGGGCGTCGAAACCGGTTCACGTCTCCGCTCCAGCGGCAACGGCGAGGCCGGCCAGGCCGGCGGACAACCGGGCGATCTCTACATCGTGCTCAACGTTCGCGAGCACGAGCTCTTCGAGCGCCACGGCAACGACCTGTTCTGCGAGATTCCGATCAAGTTCACGCTGGCGACCCTCGGCGGCAGCATCGAAGTGCCCACGCTCTTCGGCAAAGCCTCGCTAAAGATTCCCGTCGGCACGCAGAGCGGCACGACCTTCCGCCTCAAGGGCAAAGGCATGCCGAGCCTGCGCGGCGGTTCGCCAGGCGACCAACTCCTCCGCGTTCAAGTCGAGGTGCCGCAATCGCTCAACAGCGAGCAGCGGAAGATCCTCGAAGAGTTCGCCCGCGTCAGCGGTGACGCCGACGAGCCCATGTCGAAGAACTTCTTCGAAAAAGCCAAAAAGTTCTTCTGAGCCCGCCCATGCGTGTCGTCATCCTCGGTTCCGGTCGCGGCTCCAACGCCGAAGCCATCCTGCTCGCCCAACAAGTGGGCAAACTCGGCCGGGCCGAGGTCGTGCAGATCTTCTCCGACCAGCCCAACGCGGGCATTCTCGCGCTGGGGCCGCGCTTCGGCGTGCCGTCGGCGTTCCTCGATGCCGCGCCCTTTAAGACCAAGCTCGATGGTGTGGCCGAGGCGGCTTACATCGTCGCGATTAACGCCTGCCGGCCCGATCTGCTCGTCCTCGCCGGGTTCATGCGCGTGATCAAGCCGGGCTTCCTCGAAGCATTCGCTGGGAAGATCATCAACCTGCACCCGAGCCTGCTGCCCAGTTTTCCGGGCCTTGACGGCATTGGCCAGGCGTGGCGGCGCGGCGTAAAGGTCGCCGGTTGCACGGTGCATTACGTGACGCTGGAAGTGGATGGCGGCCCGATCATCGACCAAGCGGTCGTTCATATCGAGGCATCGGACACCCAAGAAAGCTTCGCCGAGAAAATCCACGCCGCCGAACACGCGTTGTTGCCGGCGGTGATCGCGCGGCTGAGTGAGCGAGCGAGGTAAGCGACGCCTGCAAGGCATCCGAAATGTAGCAACGGTCTTAAAAGATAAGTTGAAGAGGATGAAGTGAACCAA
>CBRAFO010000042.1:0-29541 GCA_967755175.1 uncultured Opitutaceae bacterium
AGCGGCACGAGACGCGGAAGGATGCGCGGCACGGGCAGGATGGCGATGAGCTGCTCGACTTCGGGCGTGGCCGGGTTGTCGAGCGAGACGACGACGTTGAGCGTCTTGTTGCCGAGCTGCGGGAACGGATGCGACTGGTCGAGCGCGAGCGGTGTGAGCACCGGATAAACCTGCTCGTTAAAATAGTCGGTCACCCAGGCGAGTTCGAAGGGGGTGAGCTCGGCGGCGGTCTTGAAGACAATGCCTTCGTCCGCGAGCGCGGGCATGAGGTGGTTTTGCCAGCAGTCGTATTGGTCCTCCACGAGCGACGCCACGACGGAGTGGATGCGGCGGAGCGACTCCTTGGGGCCGAGGCCATCCACGCTCGACTCGGTCACGCCGCTTTCGGCCTGCTGGATAATACCGGCGACGCGGATCTCGAAGAACTCGTCGAGGTTGGAGGAGACGATGGCGAGGAACTTGACGCGTTCCAGGAGCGGGGTCCGCGGGTTCTGGGCCTGCTCCAGCACGCGACGATTAAAGGCGAGCCAGCTCAACTCACGGTTAAAGTAGGCCGCCTTGACCGGTTTGGCCGAGGGCGTGACGGGGCAATGGCGGTTTTCCGGGGTGATGACGCGGTCGTCGTCGGGCGCGAGCGCGGGTCGGGTGCGCGGCGTCTTGGCCTTGGCGCGCGGTGCCTTCGTGCCGACACGCGGGCGGGTGGCGGGCGTGGACTTAGGGCGGGTGGTTTTGCGCTTCGTGGCCATCGGGGAAAGCGGCTCAACGTAAAGAGCTGGCGAAGTGAAACCAGTTTTTAATGGCCGTTTACGTGAATGTAACTTGGCGCCAAGGAGAACGGAGGATCGATCGGGATCGAAATGTAGGAGCCTGTTTACAGGCGATGAACGATGTGCGACTACGTTGAACGCGGGTTGGGGGCTTCCGAATCGCCTGCAAGCAGGCTCCTACATTTCGGAGGCCTTACTCGACCCAAAGCGTCTTCACGTTCACGAATTCGCGGATGCCGAAGGCGCCGAGTTCGCGGCCTAGGCCGGAGTCTTTGACTCCGCCGAAGGGCAGGCTGGAGTCGGAGCGGACCTGCGCGTTGATGAACACCATGCCGGCGTCGATGTGCTGGCGGGCGAGCGTGCGTGCCCGGCGGCGGTTGCGGGAGAAGAGCGCCGCGCCCAACCCGTAGGCGGTGTTATTGGCGATGCGCAATGCGTCGGCTTCGTCGGTGGCGGGAATGATCGCGGCGACTGGGCCGAAGAGTTCTTCGTCGTAGGCCGGCATACCAGGGCGGACATCGGTGAGCACCGTGGCAGGATAAAACGCGCCTTTTCCCTTCTTCGGGAGCACTCCGCCGAGGAGAATGCGGGCACCGCATTTTACGCTCTTCTGGACCTGCGCATGGAGATCGTCGCGCAGGTCGGCGCGGGCGAGCGGACCGAAATCGGTGCCCTCGACCGCAGGATTGCCCATGCGACGCGCGGCCATGCGGGCGGTGAACTTTTCCTCAAATGCGGCGCGCACACTTTCGACAACGATGAAACGTTTGGCGGCCACGCAGCTCTGGCCGGCGTTGGTCAGGCGGGCCTTGGCGCAGACTTCCGCGGCGAGCTCGAGATCGGCGTCGGCAAGGATCACGTAAGGATCGCTGCCGCCGAGTTCCAGGACGGCGGGCTTGAGCGCGGCGCCGGCGAGCGCGCCAACCTTGCGGCCGGCGGCGGTGCTGCCGGTTAATGTTACACCACGGACGCGTGGGTCTTTGATGAGCGCGGGTATCGAGCGCGGGGTGACGAGCAGTGTGCGCAGCAGGCCTGCGGGGACGCGGGCCTGGGCGAAAACACGTTCGATCGCGAGGGCGCAGCCGCTGGTGTTGGAGGCGTGTTTGAGGAGGATCGTGTTGCCCGTCATGAGCGCGGGTGCGGCGGCACGGAATAGCTGCCAGAAAGGGAAATTCCACGGCATGATCGCGAGGACGACCCCGAGCGGTTCGAAAACGACTTGGGTGTTCTTCGGTGCGCCGGGTGGACGTTCGGGCCGGAGAAAACGCGCGGCGTGTTGCGCGTAGAAATCACAGCAGGTGGCGCACTTTTCGATTTCGAGCGCGGCGTCGGTGAGGGGCTTGCCCATCTCGGCGGTGATTAGGCGGGCGAGGGCGTCTTTCTCGCGGCGCAACGTCGCGCCGAGGGCGGTGAGATGGACGGCGCGTTGGGCGACGGGCAGGTGCCGCCAGCCGAGGAATGCCTGGTGCGTCTCCTCAAGAGCGGCGACGATTTCACCGGCGGCGTGCTCGCGGTAACGTTTAATCTGGCGGCCGGTGGCGGGGTTGATGGAGACGAGCGGCATGGGTCGTGGTCGGGACGTTGGACGTAAACGCAGGAAGCGAGTGGCCGCAAGGAGCGTGAAACACGGTGGGCTCGTCTGATCGCTCGGGTGGGTTGTCCGCCCCCGGCTGAGATAGGTCCTCACCTAATACCGGGAGCGGCCGGACTGCGCGAAACTGGGCGCGCTCAAATACCCCGGGCCCTTCGATGATTTTTAATACCTTCGCCTACTTTTTCTGCTTCCTCGCGCCCGCCGCCGTCGGGTTCCGCGTAGCGCGTCCGCAGTTCAAGCCGTGGGTGTGCTTGGGTTTCGGTGCGGCGTTCTTTGTGTTCTTCTCGCTGACCGAAATCGGCGGGATCGCGGGGGCGTTTTGCCTGCTGGTTTTTATCTGGGAGAGCCTTTTTAGCCGGCTCTATAAACCGGGGTCGGTGCTCTGCCTGATCGGCATCGCGCAGGCGATCGCGCTGCTGGCGGTGTTCAAGTATTGGAACTTTTTTACGGGCCTTCTGTTCGGCGCCAAGGAGCACAATCCGGTGTTCTGGGCGGGGGCGTTTCTGCCGCTGGGGATTTCGTTTTTTACCTTCGAGTTCATTCACTACGCGGTGGATCGGTATCGAGGGAAGACGCCGGCCGGGAAGTTCGCCGACTACTTCGCGTTCATCTTGTTCTTTCCGACCATGGTCGCGGGGCCGATCAAGCGTTACCAAGACTTCACGCCGAAGTTGGGAAATCCGAGTCTCGCGTGGGACGCGGACTGGGATTTGGGGACAACGCGCATTCTCGTCGGCTTGGCCAAGAAGTTCGTGGTCGCCGATCTGCTCACGGCATTCACCGAGCACCTGAAGGTTGCCGACATCGCGCAGGCGCAACGCTGGGTGCTACCGCTCTGGCTGCTGGCCTACGGCGTGAAGATCTACTTCGATTTCTCGGCCTACTCTGACATCGCGATCGGCTCGGCGCGGCTGTTCGGGATCAAGGTGCCGGAGAACTTCGACTGGCCTTACATCCGCACCAACATCGCGGAGTTTTGGCAGCATTGGCACATGTCGCTGTATCGCTGGCTGGTGGATTACGTGTTCATCCCGCTCGGTGGATCACGCACGAGTCCGCCGCGGGTTTACCTGAATGTGCTGATCACGATGGCGATCAGCGGACTGTGGCACGGGGCGGGACTTAACTTCATCTGCTGGGGCCTGTGGCATGGCGTGCTGTTGACGATCCACCGGGCGTGGAAGGCGGTGCGCGGGCCGGACGTCGGACCGTCCTCACGGTTCGGCACGGCGGTAGCGTGGGCGCTGACGTTTGTGTCGGTGAACCTGGGTTGGGCGTTCTTCTGCATGGATCTACCGACGGCGCGGTTCTTCTTCCGCCGGCTCTTTCTGGGATGACTTATGAGCGCGTTTACCTGGTTCAAGGCGTTGTGCGAATATCTCGAAGGCTGTGATACCCCGCCGCCGCCGGGAGCGGAGAGGTTGGAGTCGGGTTGGTTGCGGGGGCTGTGGTGGGGGACGCTGCTCGGGATGGTCATCCTGTTCTGCGGCCAGGCGTCGAAATTTATCTACATCGATTTTTAAAGATGAAAACGGATCAGAAAACGAGCCTCACGAAGACGGAGGTTTGGCCACAAAAAGCACAAAGGGCGTTGTCGGCGAATGAAGCTCTCCCGCGCGCCTATAGGCGCGACGCAAGGTTACGAAGCCGGACGGAATTTTTGCGCTTTTTGTGGCCAAAACTCCGGGCGTTTCAGTCGGCCTAACACTTCAACTATGAAAACGAAACGGCTCTTCATTGCGGCGGGCGTGGCACTCGCGATTCTCGTTGGCTATAATGCGCTGATCTCCATCGCGGCGCGGACGTCGTTGCGGCAGGCGGCGCGCGCTTCGTTGGAACGGATTCCGCCTGAGGTGAACTGCGTGTTCCTCGGCAATTCGCTGGTTGAGGCGGGCTGCGACGTGCCGGCGTTTATCGCGGGTTGGCCGCAGCGCGCGGGCACCATTAAGCCAGTGAACCTCGCGTTGGGTGCGACGACGCCGGTGGAGCACTGGCTGATTCTGAACCGCGCGCTGAAACAGCCGATCAAGGTCAAATACCTCATCTATGGTTTCTTTGACGACCAGTTGAATGCTCCGGTGCGCGGCGACTGGGCTGACTTGGTGGGAAACCGTGCGTTCTCCTACTATTTCCCCGATGAAGCAGCGGAGTTCTATGCGCCGGGATCGACGTTGAAGAAGTGGCAACTGGGCGTCACTGAGCGCGTGCCGATGTTGTCGGAGCGGTCGTCGCTCTGGGGCGAGGTCGAGTTGCTACGACGGCGCTTGGACGAAGTCGGCATGCCGCCGAGGAAGATCAACCGCTTCGGGCGTGTGGATGATTTTAATACGCTGGAGTCGGACGACACGGCTTCGTTTACGCGGCGCTGCGAAAGCGTCATGGCGGGGAAGTCCGGGTTCTCTCCGCCGATCCGTGAGATCGTGCGGCTCGGGCGGGCGCACGGGGCGATTGTGGTGTTCGTCGAGATGCCCGTGCCGACTCGGCACCGCCGGGTTTTCTACGGCGCGCCGGTGTGGCCGCAGATGCGCGACTACGTGCAATCGCTGGCATGGGAGGAAGGCGCGGTGTTTCTCTCGGCGTGCGATTGGGTAAAGGACGACAGCTACTTCGAGGACTCCATGCATCTGAACGAGGCGGGGGCGAAGTTGTTTAGCTGGCGGTTGGCGGTGACGCTGTCGCGGTTGGAGATGGATGCGCCGTCCGCGCCAGTCGAGGCGGTCGCGCCGGTCGAGGTGGCGAGCCGGAAGTGAGGATTGGCGGGGCTTGGTCTCGTTCTCGTTCTTCGTTCTCTTTCCTCTTTATCTTAATCTTTCTCCTCCGAGCGTTTTGTTCCGGGGCTCCGTTCAACGCACGCTGACGAAAGAGAACGATTAAGAGGAACGAGAACGAGTCGGAGGAGTCGGGCACTTCGGCTGCGTGGGCGTGGGCGCACAAAAAAGCGCCGGGCGGCTTTGGAGGGCCACCCGGCGCTGAACTGACTTGGCGTTAGCTACTGCTTACAGCGAGGACTTGCCGGCGGCGTCCCACGTGGCGCGACCGCCATAGGTGGAGAAGCACATGCCTTTCACTGTGGCTCCTGCTAAGCCGACCGTGTTCGCGGGGACTTCTAGGCGGACCCAGCCACCGGCGGCCGGGAGGTTGCCCACCCGGTAGCGGCTCGCGGTTCCGTCGGTGCCGTAGCTGATGCTATTGGCACCCCAGTAGGCACGGTGATCCCAGCTTCCGTTGCTGTCGGCCCAGTGGATCATGATCTCCGTGGGGACGTTGGCGGGGTCGAGGTAAACGTAGGCGAACAGTTTGTCACCGGTGGCCAGAACGAGCGGGGAGGACGCGTTGTTGAACGCGTGCTCGTGCAGACCGGCGGCGATCACCGATTGGTGGGCCTTCGTGCCCGAGTAGGGCGCGGGGCTGGTCACCCAGGTCCAGGCTTCGCTGCCGTAGCCGTTGGCGCCGGCGGGCAACGCATCCTCAACCCAAGTTACCACGGGGCTGTTGGCGGTGAAGTTCGCCACGGCGAACACACGGCGGCCATCCGGCCAGGCGATCTCGGCTTCGGCCCACTGCGCGCCGGTGTTTTTCGGCGTGTAGCTGAAGGTCGTTCCGTAATCGGGCTCCTGGTCACGACCTTCCCACACGATGCGGGCGTTGGTCAGATCGAGGCCGGTCGTCACCAGACTGAGCGTGACGGGCGTGTTGAGCGGCACGGTGGTCGTCGGGGCAACGATGCTGGCAGTGGCGGATTTCCACGGGGTGGATTTCGCGCTGGTCTGCTGGGCAAGGCTGGCGACGGCCATGAGGCCGCGGGCTTGGTTCACGGTGATGAACTCGGTGGATACGTTCCAAGTGTCAGTCCAACGATCATAGAACGAGTAGGTCCCGGTGGAACCACCGTCCGACGGGAAACTGAGCTTGGAGAGCTCGTTGCCGGAGGCGCTGTAGTTCGTGAGCATCGGGAGGCTCGCTTGGATGTTGCCGATGGGAACACCGCTGGGCGTGAGCATGCGGCGGTCGTTCTTGGCGTATTGGTTGACGGTCTCACGCTGGCGCTTGAGGCCAAGGCCGGTGAGGTAGGTGACGTTGACCGGATTGCTGCCGCCCTCGTAGTTCATGTTGGTGACAAGCGCATCGAGGTAGGCCGCGTTCGGGTTGATCTGGTAGGCCACGGACATGTCGGCCGCCATATCGAGGGAGAAATACCAACCGCCTCCGAGGACATTCTTCGTTTGAAGAGGGAACGCGGTGCCGTAGGCATTCTGAGTCGAGCGGGCGAGCGCGTCGTCGGCGGCGGCCTTGATCTGGCCTTCGCAAGCGGCGAGGTAGGTGGAGTTCAACTGACTCGCGGCGAGGCGACCGGAGCGGGCGGCGAACGCGTAGCTGCGGATGGCATTGCCCCAGCATTGGGACATGCGCCACCAGCCCCAACGCATGGTGTTCGTATCGGCCGGATTCGGGAACCACTCCATGAGCTTCTGCGAATACTGCGCATCGCCGGTGGCGAGGAAGAGTTCGCAAGCGGCCCAGGCGATTTCGTCGTTATGGATCCAGTCGTCTCCGTAGAACGTGACCTTTTGGTAGGCTCCGTTTTTGCCGTATTTGGCGATGCCGTTCATGATAAACTGCCAGCCGAGCTTGGCCTTGGTGAGATACATCGAGGCGGCGGCGGGGTAGGCGGCTTTGAACTTCGGTGAGGAAGCCATTTGGGCGAGCGCAGCCACAGAGGCGGCGGTGGCGGAGGTGTTCTTGGGCCACACGACCTGGGTGTCACCATGGTCGGGCGTCACGTTGCCTTCGTATTCACGAGTCTTCGGATAGACGATGAAGTAGAAACCGCCATCGGCGTCCTGGAGCTTCGTGAGGTAGTCGGCTTCTTGCTTGGCCTCCTGCATGATGTCGCTGATGCCGTCGCCGCTCTCGGGGATGCCGAGGTTGTCGAGGGCTCCGGCGCCGGCGATGGAATCGGCGGTGAACATGAGCAGGTGGGTGAGCTGAGCGACGTTGATGGTGTATTTGCTGTAGTCGCCGGCGTCATGGTGGCCGCCGGAGACGTTGACGGTGCCCTTGTTCACGAAGGGATAGAGCTGCGAGGCTTCATCCTTGAGTTGAGGGCCAACGCCCGCGGGATCGGTCGTGGTGGTGTCGGCGTTCTTTCCAGCGATCGTCGTCCAGGTGAACTGGTAGGACGATTGAGGCGAGGGCACTTCCGCCGGTGCCGTATGGCAGGCGTCGTGGGTGAAGCGCGTGAACGGCATGGCATTCGAGGCACCGCAGCGTTGGTGGTAGAGACCGAGCGCGTAGGTGCGGACGAAGTCCATGGCGATACCGTCGTTGATCAGGAACGGGAGCGAGGCGCCCATGCCGGGGACAACGAGCTGGTATTCGCCCGGGGTGGTGAAGCCGCTGAAGTCGGCTTGGAGCACCTTTTGGTAGGGCTTCGGCGTGTAGTTATAGCCGGTGTCGAGACGGCTCACGAGCGTGCCTTGGTAGGCCGTGGCGCCGGTGGCGGCGTTCACGAGCTTGAAGGCGGAGCCAGCCGAGACGTTGAGCTCACCGAGGTTGCCGAGGTAGTAACCAACCATGGCTTTCTTGGGCAGGGACGGCACATAACCTTCCTGGTTAACGTGGATGGCCGGGCTGTTGCGCAGCGGGTCGGCCTTCACGGTGTAGGTCATGGTTGCCGGCCAGAGCGTGGCGTCGGGGTTTTTAACTACGACGGTTTGCCCTTCGTTCACCGGGGTCGCCAGTTGCACGTAGAGGTAGTTGCCGATGCGCAGGTCACGGATGTCGAGCGGCGCATAACGCACGCGGCGACGGAAACCGATCGATTGCACAGCGACGGACTGACCGTCCACGGTCACGGCGAACTTCGAGGTCGCGGGGGCCGTGAAGACGCCCGTGGAGCTGACGAAGTTCCAACTATCCACCGCAGCCGGATCGGGCTGCTTCGTGTTGATGCGTTCCAACTCAAGCATGGTGGGCGTGAGGAGGGTCAGGCCGTTTTGTCCGACCTTGGGCATATCGATGGCGGCGTTTTCCACGACGTCGGTGGGCGACGGGGTGGTCGTGCCGGGCGGGGTGGTGTCCGGCGGGTTGGTGACAGGCGGCGTGGTGGGATCAGTCACGGGCGGCGTCGTGGTGACGTTGCTCACGGTGACGCTCACGTTCGCAGCGGTCTTGGTGTTGCCCGCGGCATCACGAGCGACGGCGCTCAGGGTGTGCGAGGCATTCGAGGCAGCGGTGGTATTCCACGTCACGCTGTAAGGCGCAGTGGTGTCTTCCGAGCCGAGGTTGGCGCCGTCGAGTTTGAACTGCACGCCGGTGATGCCGACGTTGTCAGCCGCGGTGGCGGAGACAGCGACGGAGGAGCCGGAGACCGTGGAGCTGGTCGCGGGAGCGCTCAGCGAGACGGTGGGTGCGGTGGTATCGACGGTGGGCGTCGGCGTGGTCGTCGAGGAGGACGAGGTGCCGATGTTATCCCAGGTCACGCGACCGTTGTAGGCCGAGAAGGCCATTCCGGTGACGTTCTTGCCGGCGAGACCGACAGCACTGGCAGGGATTTGGAGGCGGACCCATTGGCCGGCGGCAGGAAGAGCGCCGACGCGGAAACGGGAAGCGGTGCCATCGGTGCCGTAGTTGATGTTATTGGCACCCCAGTAGGCGCGGTGATTCCAGCTGCTGCCATCGTTCCAGTGGACCATGATCTCGGCGGGGACGTTGGCCGGGTCGATATAGACGTAGGCATACAACGTGTCGCCAGTGGCAACGCTCATCGGGGTGGAAGCCCAAGCGAAGGCGTGTTCGTGCAAGCCGGAAGCGAGCGCGGACTGGTGGGCCTTGGAGCCGGAGACCGGCGTGGGGCTGGTGACCCAGTTCCAGGCTTCGCTGCCGTAACCGGTGGAGCCGGCGGGCAACGCATCGTCAACCCAGCCGGGTGTGACGGCCGGGGGAGGCGTCGTGGGCGTGGTGTTGCTCACGGTGACGCTGACGTTGGTGGACGTGGTCTTGTTGCCAGCGGCATCGCGGGCGACGGCGGCAAGCGAGTGCGAGCCGTTCGCGATGGCGGTGGTGTTCCAGGTCAAGCTGTAGGGCGCAGTCGTGTCTTCGGCACCGAAGTTGGCGCCGTCGAGTTTGAACTGCACGCCGACGACGCCGACGTTGTCAGCCGCAGTGGCGGAGACGGCGACGGACGAACCGGAAACCGTGGAGCCGGTCGCGGGAGCGCTCAGCGAAACGGTGGGCGCGGTGGCGTCGACGGCGGGCGTCGGCGGGGTGGTGGTGCCTTGCGCCGAGGTGCCGGCGTTGTCCCAAGTCACGCGACCGTTGTAGGCCGAGAAGGCCATGCCGGTAACGCTCTTGCCGGCGAGGCCGACAGAGCTGGCGGGGACTTCGAGACGGACCCATTGGCCGGCGGCGGGAAGAGCGCCGACCCGGAGACGGGAAGCGGTGCCATCGGTGCCGTAGGTGATGTTGTTGGCACCCCAGTAAGCACGATGGTCCCAGCTGCTGCCGTCATACCAGTGAACCATGATCTCGGCGGGGACGTTGGCCGGGTCGATGTAAACGTAGGCATACACCGTGTCGCCGGTGGCAACGGCCATCGGGGACGAGGCCCAAGCCAAGGCATGTTCGTGCAAGCCGGAAGCGAGCGCGGACTGGTGGGCCTTGGTGCCGGAGACGGGCGCGGGGCTGGTGGTGACCCAGTTCCACGCTTCGCTGCCGTAGCCGGTGGCACCGGCGGGCAATGCATCGTCAACCCAACCGGTCGTGGTGGTCGGAGGCGGCGTCGTCGGGGGCGTCGTCGTGGTGTTGCTCACGGTGACGGTGGCGACGGTGGAGGTCTTGGTGTTACCTGCGGCGTCGCGGGCGACGGCCGTGAGGGTATGCGAGCCATTCGCGACGGAGGTGGTGTTCCACGTCACGCTGTAGGGCGAGGCGGTGTCTTCGGCGCCGAGGTTGGCACCGTCGAGTTTGAACTGCACGCCGGCGACGCCGACGTTGTCAGCCGCGGTGGCCGAGACGGCGACGCTGGAGCCGGAGACCGTCGAACCACCTGAAGGGGAGGTGAGCGAGACGGACGGAGCGCTGGTGTCACCCGTGGGCGGGGTGCTGGTGCCACCAGTGGTCCAGAAGAGACCTTGGCTGGCGTTCTCGTAGCTGCCGCTCGGGGTGCTTTCCAACTTCACGGCGCGGACCATGTAGGTCGCTCCGGCGGTGGAGTTCGAGTCGGTGAACGACGTTCCGGTGACCAGGGAGCTGGTCAGGCGCGTGAACGGACCGTTGGCCGAGGTGGCGCGATACACATGGTAGCCGAGCACGGTGTCGGCGGAGGCGGCCCACGTGAGCGTGGCGACGCTGCCGTTGACAGAACCCGTGAGCGAGCTGACCGGCGCGACCACATGGAGGCGCAGGGTGGGGTCGCCCATGAGCGCGATGTGGATCATGTTGCGCGAGCTATCGACCTGGTTCTGGTAGTCGCCCTTGTTGTTTTGGGCGAGGCGGGCGGTGTAGCCAATCGGCTCGCCGAGACCCATCGGGTGGATGAACCAGTGCGGGCGGCCGGACCAGGCGGCGGCGAGGCCGTAGTCCTTGGTGGCGAGGAGGCCGCGCATGAAGTTATCCTGGCTGTCCCAGTCACCGTTCCAGCTGCCGAAGAGGAGCGTGAAGACGGCGCGGACGTTGTTGTTCACGATCTCGGTGGTGAGCGCGGTGTTGTTGGCCGCACCGTTGCCGAGACCGGCGATGGAACCGTAGCTGCCGGCGCCAGCGCCGAACGCGCACAGGTAATCGTTCTTCGCGAGTTCAGGAACCCACACGCCACGAGTGTCGTTATAGGCGACATTCAGGTTGAGGGTCTTGTCGGGGCCGAAGAACGCCGCGAAAGCGCCGTAGGCGGAGGAGGAGAACGTCTCGCCGTTGCGCCAGCCGAAGTAGTCGGCCACGACGGCACGACGCTGCGGGTTGATCACGCGATGGCGGAAGTTGTGGTCCTTGTTCAGGTATTGGCGGAGCAGTTCGAGTTCGCTCGGGAACGTGGTCGGGCCGCCCGTGTAGAACAGGCCGGGCATGTTCGAGAGGTCCACGCGGCCGACTTGGAGTTCGACGGTGGACGGGATGGTCGTCTGGTCGAATTTACCGTCGCCGGGGACGTTGCTCAGGCGCGTGCGCTCGGCGGGGTTCGTGTTGGCCGTCTGCTGGTAATTGACGGAGGTGTCGGTCCAGGTGCCGTCCATGTCGCCGTAGTAAACGTCGGCGGGCCAGGCACCGGTGTGCTCGGGATGGCCGTCGGGGTTCAGCTGGCCGGAGTAGGGCACCGGCACGTGACCGAAGAGGAACACCGATTTCACGTTCGCCGGGTCGGCGGTGTAGTCGGACTTGATGATGGCCTTCACGCTGGGAACGCTGGCCGTGCGGCTCACGTCGTGGCGCAGGACGGTCCAACCGTCGCCGGTGAGATCGCTCTGCAGGCGGTTCAGCTCGGTGCTGAGGTTCGCGGCGTAGGTGCTGTCCACAACCAGGACGACCTTGCCGCGGCCTTCCACGAGCGGGACATTGATGCCCGTCTGGATGTAACCGTAGCCGGGATACGCGCTGGTGGCTTTGACGATTCGGTATTCGTAGGCGGTGCCGGGGGCGACGTTACTATCGACGTAGCTGGTGGTGGAACCGGAGAGGACGGTGCCCGTGCCCCAGGATGCGGCGCCGGGAAGCCGGCGATAAACGGTGTAGCTGGACGGAGCGTATCTTTCGTCCTGCAGCCAGTTGATGGTTATTTTTGCGGGGGAGGCCTGGACTGTGGAGGTGGCTCGCACACTGTTATCCCAGGTATCTTCGACTGAACGGCCGGTGGTAACGGCGAGGGTGGATGCTAGTAATACTAGCGCTGCGCTTATGGCTTTTCTCATGCCCCGCCAGTGTGCCGATTTGAGCACGGATTAATTATCCGTGTCGGTCTGATAAGCCTGTCAGCGCATGGGCATTAGGGGTGTCGGTGTTTGTCCGACATCGGCGCACCACTCGCGGGAGCAGGGGAGTCCAAGCTGACGTCCGGGAGGCGCGCCCCAGCCTCGTTACCTCGGCTGCTACTGGTTCTGATACTTCAAAAAACGAGGCTCGGAGCGACGCATGCCCCGAGCCTCGGTCCCGGTCGTCTGTTCAGAACCTCTTTAGGTGGTTACCTTGACCTTGCGGACGGGTGAGGCGGCGGAGCCTACGACCACGCTAAAACCAAAGGTCTCCATCTCGTGTTCCTGTCCGCGGAAAGCGGCGAGAAGGGTGTCCCGCACCTGCGCGGCGTAGAAGAGTCCGGTCTTGTCGGCGCGCTGAGTCTGGCCTTCGGCCAAGCCCAGTGCCTTGTTGCTCTTTTCTAGGAGGGCAGCGGTCAGGGCCTGTGCCTTGAGTCGGTCGGCCTTGGCGGAAGTGACCTGTTCATCCAATGCGGCGATCGTGGTGGCCTCCAGCGGGCTTGAGCCGGGAGTGGCGGTTTCCCGCTTGGTGTGCTGGGCCTTAATGTCTTCGAGCAGCTTGATCAACAGATCAGGACTGCCGGAGGGCAAATCGATGCGAATCGTGGTTCTAGACATGGTAGTTTTTTATTTAGTTTAAAAACGCACCGATCCGGCCCTTTGCCGCCCCGGCGCGCCGCGACTTGATCAAAACGCAGCCCAATAACCATTGCTTGATCGGCCTAATGGACATCGGATTGCTGCTTAGTCGGCAGCTAATTGGTATTGTTAAATACCGTCATCAGGGGGCAGTTCTCCGGCTTACGGAGTCTCTCTAGAGAGGGTGATCTGAGCTGGCCCAAGTAGGTCGAACGCAGCCCTGAGTCGTTAAAAAGCGGGTGCAGGTGACCAAGGAGCTGGTCGGACCCGCCAACTCTGACCAGCTCCTTGGCAACTCTGACGAGCAACTGCCAACTCTGACCAGCGACCTACCAACTCTGACGAGCGACTTGGCAGGTCTAGGCTAGACCTGCCGGGTCTGAGCAGCTCCTTGCCAACTCCGAGCTCCGACTTGGCGGGTCTGACGAGCAAGTTGCCGGGAGTAGGCGAGACCCGCTGGGTCTGACCAGCAACTTGGCAGGTCCGAGCTCAGACCTGCTGGGTCTGACCAGCTACCTAGCAGGTCTGACCTGATCCTCCAGCGCACCGACGTCGAATAACAACTATCTTGGAGCATATAAATAACAATTAGGTTTGACTGGGTGAATTAAACTTCAAACCATTTATCGCTAAATCGTAATCGACTACCTCTTTCACCTACCATGCCCCCGCTTCTCGCCCCCCCGTATTTTTCCCGAAAAACAGGTAAGATCGCCCCGGCTGTGGCGCTCTTGGCCTTGTGCTCCGGCACCCCATGGCTCTCCGCCCAGACCGTCTTGACCGGCGATTACAGGATTACCGGGGGTCTAAATGTTGGGGGATCTGTCATCTGGGGATGGGGATGGACTAATAGTTCCATGACCTCTTCGGGAGACAGCATGGCGGGGGGCCTAGCAAACGAGGCGGGGAAAATTTCAGCAAATGGTTATGGTTCGATCGCGCTGGGATATGCTGAGGATAATGGACTATTAGCTTCCAGTGGGTATGGCTCGATTGCCTTGGGATACGAAGGTGGTCCTAATGCAACATCCGGCATCCAGTCCACGGGATATGGCAGTTTCGCGGCCGGTCTGAATTATGGCGCTGGAATAAAATCCAGTGGATGGGGCAGTGTAGCGATGGGCTACTCTCCTGATGGTGGGACGCCGCTTATTTCTTCTGGGACGGCGAGCGTTGCCCTCGGCCAAAGCGTCCAGGCGACCGCGGACAACGCCTTCGCCTTGGGCTCGAATTTCACCAACTCCACCCCCTCAACGTTCAAAGTGGGCTTTGGCTCGACGCCCACGCTGAGCGTCAGCGCCACCCAGGTAAACGTGACGGGCGGCCTGACTGTGAGCGAAGGCATCACGGCCAGCGGCAGTGGCATCACCCTAGCCGACGGCACCACCCTGAGCGGAGCGCAATCGCTGCGCAGCACCGCACTGTATAACTCCTCGGGCCAGGCGGTGGCGCAGGTGGGCACGGACGGCACCGTGACCTTCACCAATGGAGTGAAAGTCGGCACGGCCCCCATCACGCCGGCCAGCGCGACCTATCTGAACCAAACTCTGGCCAACCTCGGCTTTCGCGAGACCCCCGTGACGCCGACGAGCCTGCAACGGGTCGCGCTGAGCGACAACATCACGATCACCCGCATCCTCAAGAAGGGAAGTTTCGTGTATGTGGTAGGCACCTACTCCGGCCAGGCCATGGTTGGCGGCGCGGTGCTGCCCGGCGTCGGGACCGCCACCAACTCATTTGTCGCCAAATGCTCGACGAGCGGGACGGCTGTGTGGGCCCGCTCCTTGGCAGCCAGCGGCGGCGCTGTTTCTTTGAACGACGTCGCCGTAAACGATGCCGGAGACGTCGCGGTCGCCGGTTCGTTCTCCGGCACCCTTAGCGCCGGACTGAACCCGGCTTCCTCGGGCGGGACCGATGGCCTTGTCGCGAAATATGATTCCAACGGGCAGCTGGCGTGGGCCAAGGCGGTGGGCGGAACTAATTCGGACGCTTTGAGTGCGGTGTGCTTCGGTTCCGGCGGCCTCGTCGCGGTGGGCACCATCGGTGGAACCATTTCGATTCCCAGTCCGCAAGGCGCATCTAGCATCGCCCCCGCCGGCCTCACCGATGGCCTCGTCGTAAAGCTAGACCTCGGCGGCACCGTGCAGTGGGCGATGCCGATCGGCGGCGTCTACAGCGACTCCCTCAGCGGCGTGGGAGTGGATTCAGGAGGAGGCATCGCCGTGGCGGGCAGTTTCATTGGATCTGTGAGCAATCTCGGCACGTCCTTTAACTTTCAAGCCGGCCTATACGCCCCCGGCGGGCTGCTCGTCAAACTGGACTCGACCGGACAAGTGGTGTGGTCGCGAATGGTCGATGCCGGAACGGGATCTTGTGCGTTTAACGCGCTGGTCGCCGACGGATCGGGAGGCTGGGTGGTCGGGGGCTCGCTCAAGGGTTCCGCCAATCTGGGCGGTTCGGCGGCAGCGGTAGCATCGGTATCGAGCTATGCTCCAGATGGGCTCTTGTTCAAGGTGGGATCCTCGGGGCAAGGCGTATGGGCGAAAGTGAGAGGGTCACTCGCCTATGACGAAATATTCTCTGTAACCGTCGACACATCCGGCAAAATATGGGTCGGAGGCGTGCAGATGCCATATTCCACGCCCCTGCCGCCAAATTCCAATCCATTCCTCAACAACTACGATGGCATGGTCGCCCGTTACTCCAGCGATGGAGTGCTGGAGACCGAACTCTTCATGGGAGCCACCAGCAACGAGACTATTAAAAGCCTCTCTGTCGATGGCGGGCAGGTGTGGTTTGCCGGCTCCACGGCTAGCTCCACGACATGGCCGCTGGGAGATCAGCGGATTGGGACTGGGACTTTCGTCGTGGGCACCACCAGCGTCTTTCCGGTGATTACTCCCACTCCGGTGGCGTCGTCGTCGTCGCTTGCCTGGGGTGCCAGCCAAGCCTACGGAGAGGGCTTGGCGCTCGGCAGCGCGGCCTACGCCAAAGGACAAGGAAGCGCGGCGGTGGGCCGAGGCTCCTCAACAGCCGTCAACGGCTTCGCCGCCGGCTCCGGCCACGCCGAAGGCGTGGGAGCCACCGCACTCGGCACCGAAACGTGGGCGAGCGGAGCCGCGTCCACCGCAATCGGCGAGCGGACCCTGGCCTCGGGGGCCGGTGCCTTTGCAGCTGGCGGCGCTTCCCAAGCCACGGGCCTCCGCTCGGTTGCCGTGGGCAATGGTGCCATCGCCTCCGGCGATAGCGCCGTGGCGCTCGGCTACATGAACGAGGCGAGCGGCGTCCATGCCGCAGCCCTCGGCGATGGCGCCAAGGCCCAGGCGATGAGTTCGGTGGCGCTGGGGCGCAACAACGTCGTCCAAGGCAATTCCACTACCTGGGTGGCCACGGACGACCTCGTCGTGGTCGGCAACGGCCAAAGCACGCCCTCCAACGCGCTCGCCATCCATAAAAACGGCGACACCCGCGTCGCCGGCACCGTGCAAGCCAAGGGCGGCTTCCGCACTCCGCCTATGGGGGATCTCAGCATGGGTGATTTCCACACCGGCGCTAATCCGGCCGATCCCTCCACCGGTCTCAACGCCGGTCTTCGTTACCCGGCCGAGTAAGCTTAACCCACCCTACACCTTGGCTCTTCGTGCGACTGATCTGATTCCGCTTCCCGGCGGCCTGATTGAGATCTGATTTTCCCCAGACCAACGTCTTTTATATTCCCATGCGTTCCGCCTCCGGTTGGTTCAAAAAAACACGCGGCTCCGTCCGCGTGGCGTTGAGCTGTGCTCTGGCTGCACTGATCACGATCCCCGCGCTCCTCTGGGCCGATGCGCCCGCATGGTGGGCCGAGCGCGGAGTGCTCAAACCTGGAGCCACCCCCGACGACTACGCCGCTGTCAATCAAGGCCAGGTCAAAAACATCGCCAAGCAAGGCTACGAAGAGATGAAGGCCAAGCTCCCCGGCGGAGCGGGATCAACCCTGGATGCCATCTGGGCAGCGCCCGCCTCCAGCACCGACGATTACCGCGCCATCAACCTCGGCCAGCTCAAGAACACGGCCAAGCCCTTCTATGATCGCCTGCAGGAATTGGATGCCTCCATCCATTACCCATGGACAGGCGTCGGCGCGGATGATTACGCGCTCGCCAATATCGGACAGGTTAAAAACCTCTTTAGTTTTGATCCGACCGCCATTGCCGCAGTCGTGGAGCCTCCAGCAGACCCCTTGGCTCCGAGAATTATCCTGATACCCGCGGCCGAATACACAGTGGATGCCCAAGGCACGCTTAATGCCCGAGTAACACTGGCCGATGGCGCGACCCTCGCCGGCCTCTGGTTAAATAGCCAATCGGTTACTGCACAGACAGGGGATTTTGCCCTGTCTGTCGCACTGGTTGAAGGCCTCAACACGTTCACATTGAAAGCCACCGATAATCTCGGACACAGCCGCTCAGTTACGGCGAAAATCGCCCGGGACAACACACCACCCGCGTTGGCGATCACGTCTCCTACCGGCGGAACAACTATTGCCGCGAGTTCCATCACTATTTCAGGAACCGTGAACGATACCTCGCCTATCAAATTCGTCACCGTCAATGGAGTGACCGCCTATGTGACTGCCGGCACCTTTGTGTCGCCAGCAGTTCCGTTGGTGAATGGCGCGAATAGTCTTCTGGTCACAGCCACCGATATCTTGGGCAATACGAGCACGACGTCTATTTCGATTACTGCACAGGTCCCCATGGAAACAGGCACAGCGATTCCTTTACCGCCCGTGGTGCTCACAGCCACACCAATCGAAGGAAATGCGCCATTCCCCGTAATCTTTAACATTCAAATCAATACCCCCGGAACACTCCAGAAGGTGGTCTATGATTTTGAGGGCACGCATCAAAATCTTCAGGTTGCGACCAACCTTTCGCCCGTAGCGCATGCCTATACCGAATCAGGCGACTATTATCCCGTAGCCACGGTTTATACCACAGCCGGAGTTTTCACCAGTAAGGGCGGTCCCTCGGTTCCCGTGGCCGACCGGTTACGAATCAAGGTGACCGGCGATGATTCGCCCTTGGTGGCCTGGACAGCGATGAAAAAGTTCATTCTAGCCCAAGACATCAACGGAGCTGCCATGTATGTAAGCTACAACAGGCAGCCCGGATTCATCGCCATGATGACGGACCTGGGCACGATTGAATCAATGAAGATGGTTAACGATTTTGGCATCCCGAAGGAGGATCAGACCTACAATGACGTTGCTCAATACAATGCCGCCATTTCCACGCCAATTGGCCTAATGTCGTTCCCCATCAGCTTCATGAAAGAAGATGGCCAGTGGCATGTAGATTCCTTTTAATATGATAAATAAAAACAAAGCCGCCTTTGCTAAAAGATATGGGCGCGGTTTAGGGATAATAGGTTTGGCAGTATGGGCGCTGTTTTTGAGCGCATGCAGCAGCCTGCCCAAGGACACCTACTATTGCCGGGATGAGAATGGCAAGCCGGTGGAAGGCGTGCTCTTGATCTGTAGATATTCGGGGAGCACCGGGATGAGCTATTTCACTGCCGGCGCGGACTATCGCTTCAGTGATTCCAATGGAAGAGCCGATTTCGGCGACGATGAGATCACCCGGAAGCTGATCTCAGGTGCGCAAACCAGGAGTATCACCTATGTGTATTCTCCTCGCCTTCGTAGCGGTGGCGGAATCATCAGTGGTTATAAAAAAAACAATCCAACCCCAGGTGCTACATCTTATGCCACGGCCGAACGCGGAGTGATCGCTTTTCGTAATAACACCCACGATCCCGCCATCTGGTTCTGGGCATTGTATTACTTAACCGAAGAGGCCCATGATGTGCTCAAGAGAATGGGTGGGTATGAAACCAATGCGGGATATAGGACTGCCGGCATAGATGAATTGGCGGCCATGCTTGGGCCTTTTGTGGACAAGGAATGGGCGTCTTTCTTTAAGCAATACGGCAATGAACCCATCCCAATGGATTACTTTAATAAATGGTTCCATGACGTCCAATATATCAGGCCCCAAAGTGGGGTGATTAAATTTAATGATTTAAAGGGATTTGTGGCGAAAGCGAGATATGAATAAATACCGAATTTTATCTACGGGATTCTTTGGGGTTCTGTTTTTATTGGGGGCTTCGGATGCCCTGCCTCATGAAAACAAAAAAATTCATCCAGCTTTGACGAAAGCGGCATGGGATGCATTGCCGCAAACTCGACGCGACTCTATTTATGATCAGTTCGGGACCTATGATACAGTTCCACTTTTTCTCACCCGAAAAGTCGAAATTATAGAGGGTAAATCAAATAATGTTTCTGATAGGTTCACGATCGTAAATTGGCTACAGCAGGGATCCATAGAGGAGGACATGCCCGATAGGCGATGCTTGGCTCATTTCTATAATCCCCTAGCTGATCGGGACGGGAAGTATGGACGCGCCCTATCCGACCCAATCCCGGTGACCGGCGACGCCAAACGAGATTCTCAGGATTGGGCGATGAAAGGGGAAGGCTTTTCACCTCCTGCCATCATGTTTAAGGGCACCCAAGGAGAAAATGAGGAGTCATGGAAGAATGCTCGGGATTACTATTACACAGCCCTGACCGCGCCATCGAAAGATGATCGGGAAAAATACACCGCCCATACGTTTTATGCACTCGGCAAGATCGTGCACCTACTACAGGACCTCTCTCAGCCAGAACACGTGCGGAATGATGCACATATGATTAATGGGAAGACTACCCCGCCGCTTGGCAAGGATGATAATGGTGATCCGACGGCGGTTGCTGAAATTATCGGGCAGATCATTCCGAAGGCCCGCTGGATCGAAAATTATGGCGAAGCTCACGGGTTGAATATCATTAGGGATTTGAAAAATACATCCCCGCTCTCACCCCTCGACTGGCGGGCGGCCGGATTTAAGAAGGCTATAAATTTTTGGGATCGAGAACTATACAAGGTCGATAATGACGCCCCATTGAATGCGGACGCATCGGGGGATGTATCCAAGCAGCTGGGCTTGGCGGAGTTCACCAACGGTAACTTTCTAGGAGGTGACGCGAGCTATAAAGAGCTCACTTCAAGACGTCATAACTTTCCTCACCCGTCACTTGAGGACACTGACTACAATGGCGCGATTAACCTTGTTAAATTAGCCGGCACATTAAGCGATGTGACGGAACTAACGCCGGAGCAGGAGCAAAATGGTCAGCCCCTTTTTCTAGCGAAAACAAAATCAGGCATTTCGGTGACGCATCACTCACGGCTCACCTATACCGGGTTTATGACAATGAAAAATGGAGGACGCGGCATGGAGTCGGCTATATTTCCCGCAGTGACCATTAACTCGGCGAGCGTTTTGCAGGAATATCATGAAATTCTCCTGCGTAAGGCGATCGAGTATTCTGCCGGCCTTCTTGATTACTTCTTCCGCGGGAAGATCGAGGCCAATGCGGCGATCGAGCCGACGACCGGGTTAATCAAACTGATCCGTGTTACCAATCGTTCTGGCGACACCTTAAAGGGCGGTGAATTCAAGCTGCTCAATGATAATGTTTACGAGGCGAATGCCGGAACTGTGCAAACCCTCAAGATGATCCATGCCGATGGAACTGATTTTGCCTCAACCGACACGGTGGCCGACGGGGCTGATATTTATGCGATCTGCACGACCCCGATTCGCCCGTTGTTTGAAGGGCAAACCTTACGCGTAGCCTACAAAGGGACCATTGGAGTGGATGACAGCCACAATGCCAAAGATCCCGACGATTCAGGAGTCGCCGTGGCTGCGGCCATGGTTAATTATCACTACGATAGGGGTGAGTGGCCATGTCGGGAGGTCGAGACGAAGCAGGCTAGTAGAATCAAGTCCGGATTTACATTTGATTACGTGCATTGGTATCAAACCGCCTCCGTAGAAGGTGGGTTTTTAATTGATAATCGGTCCATAACCTATGGCGGTGAAGACACATTTTCAATCAAGGATTATTCTTATAGCATTGGGACGCACTCCAATGTCACGGACCTCACGCCGCCGGGGTGGGGGGGGGGTGGCTGGAACTTTAGTTTGGGCGGCACCGATGGCAGCCCGACAGCGACTTATTCGGATGAAAATGGATCGCTTACATGGACACTCTCGGATCCATATCTCACGGATGAGTTGGTTGCTCTGACCCGGCAAGAGTTCCTGGCATTTGAGGATTACTACATTGATTATAGCGACAATAGCTACTATGGTTACAGCAGGCTCGGGGGTTTCGGGGATTACTCTGGCACTTTGTCTTGGCTCTTAGTGCCGCCCGGTGATGATGAGTGTGAAGCTGGGCGATCAAATTACCGCTTCCGCTTAGTAATTCCAGAAATGACTACAGGTAAGCCTTGCGATCTTTCGTGGACGGAGCGCTTTACCCCGCAAGGCGGTGCTGCGATAGACTCCTTAGAGATATATAATCCCGGAGTATTTAGGCCCGTGGTTCATTTTTCATGGCCCACAAATGCCGGCGGCCGACAACCCTCGGCGGTTGCGGTTATGGCGAGTGATGGGCATATTGAGAGGCTAGAATTACTTGATCCAGGAAGTGGTTATACCTCGGCACCCACGATAACGATAGAAGTCCCCGCTCCATGGGTGGTTCAAGCGACCGCAACCGCTACAATTGATCCATCCACGGGAGCAATTGCAACCTTGAGGCTTGGTAATTCTGGCAATTACCTTCCCGCAGTATCAATCAGTAAACCCGACGTAGCAGGTGGCGTTCAAGCGACAGCCACATGCACGTTGCGTGCAGACGGAGGTCTCGCAAGCGTGACCCTAACGAATAAAGGCAACGGCTACGCTAATAATCCATCTGTTTATGCCACTAAGTATACGTATTATAATAACACGTATGATGGTTATAGCGATGGTATGGTGCGGGTTCATGTTCATATCGGCACTGAAACCAAAAAAACAGCCCAATGGGACGGGGTGTTGCCGGTCAATTACGACGAGTTGGATTTTACGACTTGGCCCATAATTGGCCCTTATCGCTTAGACGAACCCGAGGTGTATGGGCAGAAAAGTATCGATGATGTAGTATTCACACTCGATACGGCTGCACCCTGAACAAGGATGGATAAGTCATAAGGGATCATGCCGATGGTTGAGATGAGCCGAAGGGGACACGTCTTGACTCTTGACGAGGCAACCCACCGTTCGGGTTCGCAAGGTCTCCAAAGCTCCCGAGCGGCACAGGCGACCTATCTCGTGGGATCAATCCCACCCCATCGCTTGTAAACAAGCTCCTACATTTCCCGGTCCGCGGCGAACGATACGCGGGGAGTCGGGAGCTGTCTTTCCACAGAGCCCCGACGAGGTCGTCGGAGCTCCAGTTCGGTGGCACTCCTTTACGAGAACGGTTCCTACTTGATGGGCACGTTCACGCTCACCGAGACGTTGCCGTTTCTCGACACGGCGCGGGAGCCTTCGTTGGCGCCTACTGCGCGCACAAAGCTGTCGAGCACCAGGTTCACGTAGCGGGTAACCGTGCGGTAGGGCGTGTAGGGGACGTAAACGATGTCGTGTGGCTCCAGTAGCACGTCGGGAGCTTGTCCGCGGATCACCGCCTCATAATCGATCACCGCCATCTGCGGATTCGTCAGCGAGCCGCGCACGATGGCGACTCCCGAAATGTAGGCGTCTTTGATCGTGCCGCCGGCATTGGCGACGGCCTGGCTCAATGTGAGTTTGCTCACGTAATTAACCGTCTTCGGCTGACTGACCGCGCCGAGCACGTTGACCTCCTGCGACGCTGCCGAGGGCAGGTAAATGAAGTCGTCGGATTGTAGGTAGATGTTTTGCGAGAAATCGCCTTCGCGGAGCAGCCGGTTGAAGTCGATGGGCAGCAGCCGGCCTTGGCGGATAACAAAGCTGCGACTGAGGTCGGCGGCTTCGTCGGTCGCGCCGCGCGAGCCGAGGCCGGTGGTGTTCGTCAACGAGGTGAAGGACGAGGCCGAGACCGGTCCGCCGGCGAGCGAGATCGCCTCGATAAGCGTCGTGGGTCCGGTGAGCGGATAAACTCCGGGAGTGATCAAGCGGCCGAGGATCCAGATGCGTTTACTTTCGACGCTGCGCAGGGTGATGGCGACGGGCGGCTTCTCGCGCACGAACTGTTGGAGCTCGCGTGAGATGAGCGCCTGCGTCTGGTCCAGCGTGAGGCCCCAGACATCGAGGCCGGGCAACACGTAGAAGTAGATTTTACCATCGGGGCCGACGACGAGTTTTGAACGGGTGGTGACGTCACCAATCATCTCGACTTCCAGGCGATCGCCGGGGCCGAGCGTGAAGGGTTCGGGCGGGTGTTGCAGCAGTGCGGGATCAAGCGGGGGCGTCTCGCCAACGGGTGCGACGGGAGCAGTGGCAAAGCTGCTGGGTTTCGGGCGGGTGGCGCAGGCAGTCAGGCCGGCGGCGAGAAGGGCGCCCGCGAGCACGAAGGTAGGAAGGGTCCATCGAAAGGTTTTCATAGTGGCGGGGCGTTTATTGGTTGTTCGAGTAAACGTGGATACCGGTCCAAGTAACGGTGGCGGCTTCGACGAACGCGCTCGCGGCCGTGTCGAGCAGCTCCTCGGCGCGTATCCACGGACGACTGCTCACATAAACGATGTCTTTGGGTTGGAGTTTGAAATCGGACGCCTTGGCGGCGAGGACGTCGTTGGCGTTGATGACGAAGGTCTCGGGTTTGGTGAGAGAGCCGCGGATAACGAGGATGCGTCCTTTCCAGGCGCGGTCGCTGAAGCCGCCGTGCGCAGCGATGGAGGCGATCGCTCCGGAGCCGTCGCTGTAAACGTTGGCACCGGGTAGGCGGACTTCGCCGAGGACGTAAACTTCCTTCAGGTCAGTCGCGGGAAAGTAGAGATAGTCGTCGGGTTCGAGCGGGATGTTTTGGCTGAGGTCGCCTGCGAGGAAGAGCTTCTCGAAGTCCACCGTCTGGTGCTGGCCGCGGCGGGCGAGGAAGCTGTGCGAAAGGTCGGCGAGTTCGACGAGGTTGCGGTCGGCGAGGCCGGTTTCCAGACCGCGGGCGCGGGCGACGGCTTCGATGATGGTGATGGGCCGGTCGAGCGGGAAGACGCCCTTTTGCACAACCTTGCCGAGGACGAAGTATTTTTTACTCCGATACGCGGCGGGTTGCACGATGGGTTGGGCGGAGCGGCGGAACTTGCCGAGTTCGTCGGTGAGGCGCTGGCGAAGTTCGTCCACCGTCAGGCCGGCGGCCATGACGTTTTGCGCTTCGAGAAAACTGATCCGCCCATCAGGGCCGATGGGGACTTCTTCGCGTGTCATGTCGGGGGCACCGAAGAGGCTCAGGTTGAGCAAGTCTCCGGGCCCGAGCGTCAGGCGTTGTTGCCAAGGCGCGCGTTGATTGGCCGCACCCACTGAGAAGGACGCAGGGCGGACGTCTTGCGTCGGCGCGACCGGTTCGGTGGGCACGACCGGGGTCGCCGGTGCGGCGGGCGCGGGTATGGCAGGAGCGACCGGAGCGGAGGGCGGAGGCGGGGTCGCGGCAGGGGTGTCGATATTCGTGTAAGGCGGGGCGTCGTTTTGCGCGAAGAGGCTGGGTGACGACGACAGGGTGAGCGCGGCGAAGACGGTCCAGCAGGCGAACCAGCGGGCGAGGCGTCCGTCGAGGAATGGGGCGCGGGCGCGGTTGAGGACGGCGCCGACGAGGTTGCCGCGGCCGAGGCGCATGGTTTCCACCTGCGTGCGCGTTTCGAGCGCGTTGGCACCGCTATCGACCAGCCAGATGAGGTGGGGAAGATTTTCCGCGAGGAGAACGGCTTCGGGAGCTGAGGCGGGCGGCAGCTCGATGAGAATGACGACGTTGTCGATCTTGCGCCACAGATCGAGGGCGCTGTGCCATTGCTTGCGACGTTCGAGGTTCCATGCCCAGCCGGGGAGGGGGATGTGAACCAGGGATTGAGCGTCGGGATTTTTTAACTTCTCGGCTACTTGCGCGGGGGCGGTGATCACATTGGTCATGATTGAGGTAGAGTCCTGCGTCGCACGATCGGCGGTGGGCGAGGGTTCCGGGGCGGGGGAGGAGTCGGTTTTCCCCGGCGCTTTTTGGACGGAGGCGGGATTGGTCGTGATGGTGAGCACGCGTAGCCCGCATTGGCTGGCGGCGTGCGCGAGCAAGCGTATCCACGTGGACCGGCCGTCGCCGTGGCGTGAGGAGGTGATACCGCAAATCAGGCCGCGATTGCCGGAGCGGGTCATCCGGTTTTGAAGCGCGATCCAAGTGCGGAAGGACCAGGTGTTTTGCGCCTCGGTGGACATGCGGTGGAGGTTTCCGAGCGTGGCGAGAACGGGGAGGCGGGTGACGCGTTTCACATCGGCGGGCGTCTTGAGTCCGCTATCGAAAAACTCGCGCGCGAAGATCTCGGCGACGGCGGTGGTGAGGCCGAGCGCGCAGAAGAAAACGGAGAGGATGCCGATCTTGAGCCAGGGGCGATGGCTCACGGCTTCCTGCGGCGTGGCCGGCAGGAGGATGCGCAGGTAGCCGGGCGGGCTGGCCTTGGCGAGTTCGACGAGGCGATGGCGGGTGATGAGCGCGGAGTGGTTGGCTTCGAGGGTCTTCAGCTCGTTGAGTGCGATTTCGTATTCTTGCACGGACGCGGTGGGCGCAGCGCCGGTGGGGTTATTCGCAGAGCTGGTGACGGGGACGAGGTCTTGGTTGCTGGTGGCGTTGGCGGCAGCCTGTTCGGTGAGGACGGCGAGACGGACACGTTGCTCACGGACCAGCGGGTGGGCTTCGGTGTAGCGCATGAGCAAGGTGGCGAGTTCGTCGCGGGCGACTTGGATTTTGTCGGTGACGCGGGTGGCGGGGACCGTGGCGCTGATGGCGGCGGGCATGGTCCGGCGCAGCTTCACGAGATCTTTTTCGGCATCGGTGAGCTGGCGGGAAACGTAGACGGCGGCCGTGGTGGCTTCCTGCTGTTGGATTTCCTGGGTGTAGCGGACGGCTTCCTCGCAGAACACGTTGGCCAGTTCGGCGGCGGATTTTCGGTCGGAGCCGGAGACCGTGACATTGGTGATGTCGGTGCTGCGTTCAGGATCGATCTTCAGGCGGGCGGCGACCTGGTTGCCGGTGAGAACTGGCTGCATGCGCGCGCCGGTTTTCTGCAGCACCTTCGGCGATTGGATCATGCTGATGAGCGTCGCCGTGGTGAGCTCTTGCGGGCGGAAAAGTTCGCTGAGCGCAGACGGATCGTTGCGCATCAACTGGGCGGTGCCGGTGTAGTTGCCTTTCCAGAGCGTGAGGCCGATGAGCACGCCCAGCGCGAGCATGATGGAGCCCGCGAAGAACATGACATACCAGCGGCGGATGAAGGTCTCGATGAACGCGCCGGAATCGACACTGAACCGTCGTTCTCTGGCTGGTGATTCGACCGACGGCATTCGGTCGGACGGGCCATGGTTGTTGGGTATCGGTCCGCTGCGGTAACGGGGTTGGCTGGACGAAGCCGAGTTGGTGCGAGGCGGCTCAACGTCGTCGGGATTCAATATGTAGTCCTGGTTCATACCTTTGGTTGGTCGTCTGGGGTTATCAGTAAAAAGAGCAGGCGTGCCCCCGGGATAAAACCTAGCTGGTTTCACAAGATGCCTGAAGTGGGTGGCACCCTCCTTCAGGCGGGGGCACGGACCCCATCCGGCTCCGTATCGTTCTCGTTCCTCTTACTCTTTCTCTTTCTCTCACTCTCCCCCCTTTCCCGGAAACCAAGAGAACGAGAAAGAGTAAGAGAAACGAGAACGAGTGATCGATCCCCGCCCAGGCCGGATCACTCCACCAGATGATTCTGGATGGCGTAGTGAGTAAGCTCGGCGTTGTTGGTCATGCCGGACTTTTCCAAGATGCGCGTGCGATAGGTGCTGATGGTTTTCACGCTCAACGAAAGCTCCTTCGCGATCATGCCGACGGTCTTGCCCGAAGCGATCATCCGGAGCACGAGAAACTCGCGGTCCGAGAGTCGTTCGTGCGGCGGCGTCTGCACGTCGATGGCCAGGTAAGACGCCATCTTTTCGGCCAGCGCCGGACTGACGTAGCGCCCGCCCGAGATGACTTTTCTCACGGCGCCAACGAGTTCTTCGGGTGCGCTTTCCTTCGTCATGTAGCCCGATGCGCCGGCTTTGAGCATACGCACGGCAAACTGGTCCTCGGGGTGCATGCTCAAGATCAACACCGGCAACTTCGGACGGAGCTGCTTGATGTCCTTGAGCGCTTCCAGCCCGCTGCGGCCGGGCATGGTAACATCGAGGATGACCACGTCCCATTGGTTTTCGGAGACGCGTTTGATCGCCTCTTGTGCGCTGCCGGCCTCGCCGAATTCGGCTTTTTTAAACTCTGCCGCGAGAATCTGCTTCAGGCCTTGGCGCACCACCGCGTGATCGTCCGTGATGAGGATCTTCATGGGCTCTCGCTTCCGGTCTTAGAAGGTGAATCGAGGGTGAGCTGCCGAGGGGCCGGGAGGGGAATACGCACGGTGACAGTCGTTCCTCGGCCGGGGATTCCCTGGAGGTTAATCTCACCGCCGACCAGCGCGGCGCGTTCGCGCATGCCGATGAGTCCGATCGAGCGCGTGTTGGCGATTTGCTCCTCAGTGATGCCGCGGCCGTTGTCCTTCACCGTGAGCACGAGACGGCCGTCCTCGACGGCGAGGTTGACCTCGACCTGAGTGGCGTTGGCGTGGCGGATGATGTTGGTGAGCGTTTCCTGAAAGATGCGGAAAAACGCCGTGGTGAAATCCTGGTCCCACATCGTGTCGCTGACCGACGTGATGACGGTGCACGCGATGCCGGTGCGGTTCTGAAATTCGGAGGACTGCCACTCGATCGCGGCGACAAGCCCGAGGTTGTCGAGGATGCCGGGGCGCAGCTCGGTGGAGATGCGGCGCACGGTCTGGATGGTGGCGTCGATTCCGGAGAGCATGGTCTTGATTTTGTGCAGGAGACTGCGGTCGTTCCGGGGCATGTGTCCGGCGAGCCAGGAGAGGTCCAATTTCAACCCGGTGAGCGCTTGGCCGAGTTCGTCGTGCACCTCGCGAGAGATGCGGGTGCGCTCTTCTTCGCGGACGTATTGGAGGTAACTGGTCAACGCGCGCAGTTGCTCGTGGGAACGGCGCAACTGCTCCTCGGCGCGGCGGCGCTCACGGCGGTCGGCGCTTTCCCGCAGTGCACGAAACACGGAGGGCACGAGACGTGTGAGTCGGGTCTTTAACACGTAATCGGTGGCGCCGCTCTTGAGTGTCTCGATGGCCACTTCCTCGCCCATCGTGCCGGTCACGAAAATGAAGGGGATGTCTGGCGTCTTTTGCTTGGCGATGGTCATCGCCGTCAAGCCATCGAACGACGGCAACGCGTAGTCCGACAAGATGAGATCGGGAGGCGATTTCTCCAAGTGGCTCTTGAACGCCTCGGCGGTTTCAACGCGAGCGATGGAGAAATGCAGCCCGCCCTCCTTCAGCACCTGCTCGACGATTTCGGCATGCGAAGGGTGATCCTCGACAAGGAGGATGCGCAGCTCCTTGGGGGAGCGCGGGTCGGGCGGCGCCGGCGGCATGGCTATGGGTTGCGGGAGCGTCACGGGGAGGGGACGATGGGAGTGGTCGCGGGCGGGGCAGAGGGAGCGGCGGGCGCTTTTTTGGGCGCAGGTGGCGAGCGGTTGATCTGCGTCCAAAAAATGCCGAGGTGGCGGACGGCCGAGATGAGCTGCCGAAAGCCGATGGGTTTGATCACGCAGGCGTTGGCCCCTGATTCGTAGCAGGCGCGCAGGTCGTGGTCATTTTGCGAGGAGGCCAGCATGACCACGGGAAGCAGGCGCAGCCGGACGTCGCCACGAATCCGGCGAAGCACTTCGAGCCCGCCGATCTTGGGCATCTTTAAATCGAGAATCACCACCGACGGGAGGCCAAAGGGGCTGGCGATAGCGGAGCGCCTTCGTATCCGCAGACGATCAAGCGCCTCGGCACCGTCGGGCACGTGCACGATTTTCGGAGGCGGGTTTAACTTTTCCAGCGTATCGAGGACCAGCCGGGCGAGACAGGCGTCATACTCCGCTAGCAGAATGTGTGGAACCGGGTTCATCGGTTTTTGGGGGTTCCGGTGCGTCGGGAAGCGAGAAGTAGAACGTCGCGCCTTCGTCGACGACTGCCTCCGCCCAAGTGCGACCACCGTGGCGCTTGATGATGTTGCGGACATTGGCGAGGCCGATGCCGGTGCCTTCGAATTGGGAGGCGGGGTGGAGTCGTTGAAAAACCCCGAAGAGTTTCCCCGCGTATTCCATGTCGAAACCCACGCCGTTATCGCGGACGAAGAAGATCGTTTCCTTCTCGCCGGCGACGGAGCCGATTTCGATGTGAGTCTCCTCCCGTTTACGGGTGTATTTGAGCGCGTTAGAGACGAGGTTGCACAGTGCCTGACGGAGGAGAAACGGGTCGCCCTGCACCTCGGGGAGGTCGTTGATGTGCCAGCTGATTTTGCGACCACGCATCTCGGGATCGAGGTCGCCCTGCACGCCCTTGACGATCTCCGCCAT
>CBRAFO010000043.1:0-27755 GCA_967755175.1 uncultured Opitutaceae bacterium
TGGAAAGCGAGTTACGGCCTGTCCGCACTCGCCGACACCGCCGCTCCCGACGGCGACGGCATTTCGATCCTCATGAAATACGCCACTGGCATGACCCCGGGCACGTCTGGCAACTCCCCGGCCACTCTGGCGACCGTCAGCGACAAACTCACCCTGTCCTTTAACCGCCTCAACCCCGCGCCGGTAAACTACGTGGTCGAGGCCTCCGCCGACCTCACCAGCTGGACCGCCATCGCCACTCTCGCCACCGGCGGCACCACCTGGAGCGGCAGCGTGATCGAAACCGGCACAGGTGCCCAACGGGCCGTCACCGTGACCGACACCGTGGCGCTCTCCGCCAATCCCCGCCGCTTCCTCCGCCTGCGAGCCACCCGCTGACATCGGCGCCGCCCACGCGCGGCCAAACTCGCCACTCCTTTTAAAGCTACCCGAAATGAAAATAAGTCACCTTTCGCTCGTCATCACCGCCTTGTTTTGCGGTTCGCCCGCCTTCGCAGAAACCGTCGCGGTCGAGTCACCGGATGGTCACCTCAAGCTGACCTTTGAAGTCGCCGCCGACGGCGCGGTGACGCACGCGCTGGCACTTGACGGCAAGCCGCTCATCTCGCCCTCGCCGGTGGGGTTCGCCGGCGGACGTCTTGTCGGCGTGACGCGCCGCGCGGAGAACACCGTATGGAAACCGGTCTGGGGCAAACGCACGGTGGTGCCGGATCACTACCAAGAGGCCACGCTCGACCTCGGCGTTTATCGACTCCAAGCCCGCGCCTATGACGAGGGCGTGGCTTTCCGCTACATGTTTCCCGCCCAAAAACCGACCGGAGCCGAAGCCACCGCCTTCAACTTCGCGGGCGACTACACCGCTTGGTATTACAACGACGAGACCCACAACATCGGGCCGGAAAAACTCAGCGATGCGAACGGCCAGCGCAGTCCCGTGGTGACGATCAAGGCTGATGACCGCGGCTACCTGGCCCTTCACGAGGCCGACCTCCCCGGTGGCCAACCGTTGCTGTTGGACTCCAAGCAGGGCGAAACCTCGCTCCGCATCGCCTCCAAACCCAGCGCCTCGTGGCGCGTGGTGATGTTCGGTCGCACGCCCGGCGCGTTGGTGGATTCCCACCTGATTGAGCTGCTCAATCCGCCGCCGGCCGCTGACATGGATTTCTCTTGGGTCAAACCCGGCGTGGGGGTCTGGGACTGGCGCATCAACGGGGCGAAGGTGGACGGTTTCCATTACGACATGTCACTGACGTCATGGAAACGCATGGTCGATTTCGCCGCGGAGAACCGCATTTCCTATCTCGTGCTGGATGCCAATTGGTATGGCCCGGAATTCGGCCACAACTCCGACCCGACTAAAGGCGGCAAGGTGGATCAGGTGAAGGAGATCATCGCCTACGGCAAAACGAAGAAGGTGGGCGTCTGGCTTTATCTGAATGACATCGGCGGTCGTAAGTTCTCGCTGGAGGACACGTTGAAACAATACGGCGAATGGGGCGCGGCGGGCGTCAAATACGGCTTCATGAACGGCTCCCCTGAGGCGAAAAACCGGCGCACGCGCCTGATCACCGAGCTGTGCGCGAAGAACAAATTGCTCTGCGACTATCACGACGGCCCGGTTCACCCCTACGGCCAGATGCGCACGTGGCCAAACGCCGTGACGCGCGAGTATTGCCGGTCCCAGCTCGACGGCCACAAGGTTTTCGGGCCCGCGACCTTTGTGACCACCGTGTTCGTAAACATGCTCGCCGGTCCGCTCGACATGAATAACGGCTTGGCTGATCTCACCCAAGCCGGTCGCGTGGATTACGGGAAGCCCGTGCCCTCCACGCTCACCGCCGAGATTGCCCGCACGTTGATTGTATTCTCCGGAGCCACGATCATTCCGGATATTCCTGAATATTACCGGAAGCACCCCGAGCTACTGCGGTTCATCGCTGCCGAGCAAATGCCATGGCGCGAGAGCAAGACCCTCTCCGGTGAAATCGGCGAATACATCGTGATGGCGCGTCAGGCGGCCGACGGCGCTTGGCTGGTCGGCGCGGCGACCAACGAGTCGCCGCGCGAACTGGAGGTTCCGCTCTCCTTCCTGCCCGCGGGAAAACACGAGGCGCTCATCATTCAGGACGGCCCGAAGTCCGACTACCGCACCCATGCCGAGGATTACCAGGCGGAGACGCGCTTGGTCTCCTCTACCGACACGCTGCGCGTTAAATTGGCCCCCGGTGGCGGCGCCTGCGTTTTGATCACCAAAAAACAATAAGGCTGAGCCGTATCCATTCAGTCGAAGGCGGAGTAGCGGGGCGATATGGCGAGCGCATTTCAAAGGCGAACGACCGAGGAATACCCGGAGGGTATTTCGACGGGAGAGAGCCACTGAAAGGTGCCGTCAGATCGCCTCGATACGACCCTCTCGACTGAATGGATACGGCTAAGCCTCACAAGCGAAGCTCAGCCCAATCCTCCGAAACAGCCATTCACTCCTGTAACCCAATGCTCTCCTCCGCCAGACTCTTCGGCTTGGCACCATCCCTTCGGCTTGGCACCCTCTCTCCCCCAATAAAATGAAAAGAAAACCATCCGCCACATTCTCCCGCCGGAGATTTATTTTTTCCCTGCCGGTCGCGTTCGGCATTTTGACATCTCTTGTCTGGGCGGCCGATCTGCCGGCCGGCCAGGCGGCGGAAGCTGACGGGGGAAAAGCAATTCGCGTCGCCTGCGTGGGTGACAGCATCACGTATGGCGCGGGAATAAAAGACCGACAGCATGATTCTTATCCCGTGGTGCTGGGAGAATTGCTGGGAACCGGCTGGAACGTGCGGAATTTCGGCGTCAGCGGCGCGACCCTTTTGAAGAAGGGGGACCGGCCTTACTTTAAACAAAAAGCCCACGCTGAAGCGTTGAACTTCGCGCCGCACATCGTGGTGATTATGCTGGGAACCAATGACAGCAAACATCGCGGCGATGGCAGCCTCGAATCCGGCCAGGCCATTGATAACTGGCAATACAAGGCGGATTACGTTCCCGATTACGAGGAGCTGATCGGTGAATTCCGCAAGGCGAATCCCCAGGTCAAAGTTTATGTGTGTCTGCCCATGCCATGTTTTCCCGGACGCTGGGGCATCAACAATAAAACCATTCACGATGAAATCATTCCCCTGGTTCGCCAGGTGGCGCGGAATTCAAAGGCCGGCATCATTGATCTGAACACGGCGTTTACCGGGAAAAAGAATCTTTTTCCCGATACGGTGCATCCGAATCCGGCCGGCGCGAAGCTGATGGCTGAAACGGTGTATCAGGCTTTGACCGGCAAGGAAGTTCCGGCGAATGCGAAATGAGTGAAGTCAATCGAGCCCATGGGCTCGGGCCGAGTATTGTTGTATGAGGAGCAGAACTGCCTGTTAAAACCGCCCCGTGGTTGGTGCCGATCTTGGCACGGGGCAACGGTGAGGCGGGCCCGACGAAGGCATGAAAAAGGCGCTGCGGGATGCGCAGCGCCTTGGGTTGATACCTCTCGGAATCGCCTGCAAGCAGGCTCCTACATTTCGGATTAGAGGTATTTGTCTGTCACGGCGCCTTCGGAGGCGGTGCTGACGAGCTTGGCGTATTTGGCCAGCACGCCGCGGGTTTCCTTCGGGGGGAGCGGCTTGTAGGCGGCCAAGCGGGCGGCGTAATCAGCGTCCGGGATCAGCAGGCTGATGGTGTTTTTAACCGCATCGATCTCGATGAGGTCGCCGTTGCGCACGATGCCGATCGGGCCGCCCTTGGCCGCTTCGGGCGTGATGTGGCCCACGTCGAAACCGTGGCTGCCGCCGGAGAAGCGTCCGTCGGTGATGAGCGCCACATCCTTGATGAGACCACGGCCGGCGACGGCGCTGGTCGGGGAGAGCATCTCGCGCATGCCGGGGCCGCCAACCGGGCCTTCGTTGCGGATGACGACGACGTCACCTTTGACCACGTCGCCGCGGAGGATGCCCTTGAGTGCGTCTTCTTCGCCTTCGTAAACCTTGGCGGTGCCCTTGAAGTAGAGACCTTCCTTGCCGGTGATCTTACCGACGGCGCCGCCGGGGGCCAAGTTGCCGTGGAGGACGCGGAGGTGGGTTTCCTTTTTGATCGGCTGATCCCAGGGGCGGATGATGTCCTGTTCGGTCGGATACGCGGGGTAGGGCTGCACGTCCTTGAGGGACTCGGCCATGGTCTCGCCGGTGACGGTGAGGCACTCGCCGTGGAGCATGCCGCGGTCGAGAAGCATCTTCATCATGGGGCGGATGCCGCCGATGCGGATGAGGTGGCTCATGCCGTATTTGCCGAAGGGCTTCACGTCAGCGAGGAGGGGGACCTTTTCGCCGATGACCTTGAAGTCTTCGAGGCTGAGGGGCACATCGGCGGAGTGGGCGATGGCGAGGAGGTGGAGGATGAGGTTGGTCGAACCGCCGAGGGCGAGGCACACCGTGATGGCGTTTTCGAAGGCATGGCGGGTGAGAATGTCACGGGGTTTGATGCCCTTGCGGAGCATGTTCATGACGGCGGCGCCGGCGCGTTCGCAGTCATCGCGTTTCTCTTTGCCGACGGCGAGCTGGGCGCTGCTGTTGGGCAGGCTCATGCCGAGGGCTTCGATGGCGCTGGCCATGGTGTTGGCGGTATACATGCCGCCGCAGGAACCGGGGCCGGGGATGGCGCTGGCTTCGACATCGCGCAGGCCGGCGTCGTCGAGTTCGCCCTTGGCGTGTTTGCCGACGGCTTCGAAGACGGAGACGATGTCGAGGGGCTTCTTATGATCGCAGTCGTCGCGGGTGAAGCCGGGGAGGATGGTGCCGCCGTAAACGAAGACGGCGGGGCGGTTGAGGCGGGCGATGGCGATCATCGCGCCGGGCATGTTTTTGTCGCAACCGCCGATGGCGACGAGGCCGTCAAAGCCTTCGGCGGCGCAGGCGGTCTCGATGGAGTCGGCGATGACATCGCGGGACACGAGGCTGTAGCGCATGCCCTGCGTGCCCATGCTGATGCCGTCGGTGACGGTGATGGTATTAAAATAGACGGCCTTGCCACCGGCGGCGTTGACGCCTTTGCGAGCGTGTTCGCTGAGGTCGCCGAGGTGGACGTTGCAGGGCGTCATATCGCTGGCGGCGGAGGCGACGGCGATCTGGGGCTTGTGGAAGTCCTCGTCCGTGAAACCCACGGCGCGCAACATGGACCGGGCGGGGGCGCGATCATTGCCGTCAACAACGACGGCGGAATGGGGGCGGGGCGTGGCGTTCAAAGGCGATTGGCACATGGGATTTAAAAGCGGCGACGAAACCAAGCGGGGGGAAGGGGGGCAAGTTGAGAGTTGGGGGGCTTAAACTCGTTCTCTTACTCGTTCTCGTTCTCCTGTTCGACTCCGCCAAAGGATCAGGATCAAAGCGCGAGAACGAGTAAGAGAAAGAGAACGAGAACGAATCGGAGGGGGCGGGGGCAATTTCCGGAGTTGCGTCGGTTTCGGGCGACCGCATCACTCTCGGGCTTCTTTCGCATGGCGTTTAACCTCAAAAAAGTGCTCAAGGCGCTGCTCTTCTCCTCGAGCCAGCCTCTCTCGATCAAGGACATCCAGACGGCTTTCGCGCGCTTCCATGACCAAGCGGTAACGCCTGCGGGCGTCGTGGATCCGACTGCTGCCGCCGAGGGCGAGCCCGCCGAAGTTCCGGCCGAAGAACCCGGTGCTCCCGCCGCAGGCGAAGGGTTGATCGCCCCACCGTCGGAGACCGACGCGGAGCTTTATCAAGATGTGCCTTCGCTCATCACTGCCGCGCAAATCCGCGAGGCGATGAACGAACTCGCCGCCGAGCTGCGTGCCGCCAACGACATTTACCTGCTGATCGACGGTGCGAGCGGTTACCGCCTCGTGACGCATCCGCGTTTCGCCCGCTGGATCCGCATTCAGCGCGACGAGCCGGCGCCGGCCAAGCTCACCCAGTCGGCCCTCGAAACGCTCGCGATCATCGCTTACCGCCAGCCGGTCACGCGCACCGAGATCGAGACGATTCGCGGAGTGTCGGCCGAGGCGGGCCTCAACAAACTTCTCGAACGCGAACTCGTTTACATCGTCGGTCGTGCCGACCTGCCCGGGCGTCCGTTGCAATACGGCACCACGGATAAATTTCTGGAGTTCATCGGCGTGAAGTCGCTGGTCGAGTTGCCGGCCTCCGATGTGCTTTCGCCGCGTCAGATCGACGAGTGGCTCAAAACTGCCAACAACATCACGCCGCCGGCCGATGCCGAGATGGGCTTGCCGCTGGAGGAAGGCGAGGGCGAGTCGCCCAATCTCGAACCCGTCAAGGTGAAGCACGTCGAGGAAGACGCTGTGTCCACCGAGCCGGCCGAGCCCGTCGTCGAGTCGCCCGCCGCCACTGAAACTTTACCTGCTTCCGAGTCCCCTGTCGCGGACGAGGACAAACCCGCTTCCGCTTCTTGATCTGATCATGTCCGACCCGCTCCAACCCATCCGGGAACAAATCGACGCTCACGACCGCCAGTTGGTCGAGCTGCTCAATAGCCGCCTCGCGCTCGCCGCCGAGATCGGCAAGCTCAAGCGCAGCACCGGCGGGCAGATCTACGTTCCCGAGCGCGAGGACGCCGTGTTCCGCAAGGTCACCGCGCTCAATCAAGGCCCCATCAAAAACGAGGCGCTCCAGGCGATCTACCGCGAGATCATGTCGGCGGCCATCGCGCTCGAAAAGCCGTTGCTCATCGCCTACCTCGGGCCGGAGGCAACCTACACGCACGCCGCTGCGATCAAGAAGTTCGGCGCGAGTGTGGACTACTCGGCCATCGCCACGATCACCGACATCTTCACGGCGGTCGAAAAAGGCGAGGCCGACTACGGCATCATCCCAATCGAAAACTCCACCGAGGGCTCCGTGCGCGAGGCGCTGGATAGCTTCGTCGAGAGCGATCTGAAGGTGGTCGCCCAAGTTTTTCTAGAGATTAACCACGCGCTGATTTCGTCCACGCCGCTGGCCCAGATCGATAAAGTTTACTCCAAGGATCAGGCGCTCGCGCAATGCCGCCACTGGCTGCAACGCCACTTGCCGCACGCGCAGTTGATCGACACGGCGAGCACCGCCAAGGCCGTGCAGATCGCCAAAGACACGCCGGGAGCGGCCGCCATCGCGGCGGAGTTGGCTGCTCAGGTGCAAGGTGTGCCCGTGGTCGCTCGCGGCATCCAGGACCAGAACGACAACACCACTCGGTTCTTCGTGATCGGGAAAAAAGCCTCGGGTCCGGTCGGCGGCGGACGTGACCTCACTAGCTTGGTGATCTCGCTCGGCGACGAGGCGGCGGCTCACTCGGGCTCGCTGTTGAAGATGCTCATGCCCTTCGGCCAGCGCGGGATCAACTTGTCGAAAGTTGAATCGCGTCCGAGCAAACGGCGTCCGTGGGACTACTTGTTCTTCATCGACGTGACCGGCCATTACGAGGACGCGGCGATGAAGGAAGCCATCGCGGAGCTGAAGAAGTTCTGCCCGTTGGTGAAATGGCTGGGCAGTTATCCGACGACCACGCCGGTCTCGTAGGAGTTGCGGGCGCAGGCGGCCGGCGGCTCGCGGCTGAGGTGGGGCGGACGTAAGAAACGTGCTAAGGCTGCGGTGGAGCAAGGTTCTCACTTGCGGTTCGTTAGCGTGCGGGGTGTTGTCCCCATCGTTTGGCACCTCGTTGGCTACCCTTCCTGTCGCGGCACTCGCCGCGTGGGACGCCGTTCGGGGTGATGGGCTTTACTCTATGAAAACGAATCCCCTCAAGTTCCTGACTTCCGCTTGGCTTGTGTCGATGGCGTGCTCCGCGATGGTTTCGGCGGACGAGATACCTACTCCCTCATCCCCTTCGATGATCAATCGTGCCACCGGTGGGACTGTTTCCGCGAGCAGTGAGCAGCGTTCAGCCATGTGGAATGAAACCGCGACGCATGCGTTTGACGGAAGCAACCGCACCAAGTGGTTCAACGTTCCCGATGGACGGTCGCACGCCGACAAAGCCTATCAGTCCGCGTGGCTCCAATATCACTTTAGCAACGAGGATCACTGGATCGTTACCGAATACAGAATTACGAGTGCGAATGACGTGCCGGTGCGTGACCCGAAGGATTGGGAATTTCAGGGATCCAACGATGGGATCAACTGGGTGGTTCTGGATACCCGTTCCAATCAGAAATTCGAGCGTCGCCAGACCGCCAACACCTATACGATCACCAATACCACGGCCTACGCTTATTATCGGTTGAACATCACCGCCAGCAGCAAGGCGGGGGATGGCATCCAGCTGGCTGAACTGGAATTGCTGGCCGCTGCCGGGCCGGTCGCGCCCGCAGACGTGAGCGCCAAGGCTGTGGAGGGCGGGGTGGGGCTTTCATGGACGGAGTCGCCGGGGGCAACGCACTACCGGGTGCAGCGAGCGACGACTTCAGGCGATGCGTATAACGAGATCGCCGCGCGCGTGGAGGGGCTGAGTTACACGGATACGTCGATCAAGGGCGGCGGCACTTTCTATTACGTGGTTGAGGCGGTCAGTGCCATCGGCGCGAGTCAGCCCTCCAGCGAGGCAAGCGCAGTGGTGGTGGCAACACCGACGGGCCTGAGCGCCACGCCCGGGAGAGATCAGGTGACCCTTCACTGGAGTCCCATCGACGGTGAGGTCACTTACAGCTTGAAGCGGGCGACCAACCAAGCCGGTCCGTTTACGCTGATTGCGGCCAACATCCTCAAACCCGTCTGCACGGATACCGCGCTGGCGGGCGGTCTGACGTATCACTATGTCGTGACAGCGACGAAGGACGGCCATGAGAGCTTTGGATCTGCCCCGGTCAAGGTGCTCTTGCCGCCGGCCACGCCGACCCAGTTTGCGGTCTCCCTTGAAAAGAAGCACGCCGTCGCGAGTTGGAGGGCATCGCCCGGTGCCGTGAGTTATGCGCTCAAGCGCGCGACCAGTAGCGAGGGACCCTATCGCGTGGTGGCGGCGGCCGTCACTGCGACCACGGCGACGGACGCCGATGTGAACAGCGGCCGCACTTATTTCTATGTGGTGTCGGCGACGAACGCGGCCGGTGACAGCCTCGTCTCGGACCCGATGAGCGTCAAAGTGCCAGGTTTGTTTCAGCGGAACTGAGCGCGTCATTATCCCGCGGCTCGAAATGTAGGAGCCTGCTCGCAGGCGATGGCTTGATGTGGGAGCGAGCTTGCTCGCGAGGATCGAACCATCGCGAGCAAGCTCGCGCCCACTCTCGGAATCGCCTGCAAGCAGGCTCCTACATTCAGACAGGACTGAGGCAAAAAAAATACCTCACTGAGAAGTGAGGTATTTGAGAGCGAACGGTTGATCGTGACGCTTACCGAGCGATCAGCTTGAGGAACTCTTCGTTGTTCTTCGTCTTGGAAAGGCGGGCGATCATCGTGTCGGTCGCTTCCTCGATCTTCTGGGCGACGAGCGCGCGGCGGAAGAAGTGAATCGCGTCGAGCTTCTTGGCGTCCATGAGGAGCTCCTCTTTGCGCGTGCCGGAGGACTGAATGTTCATCGCCGGCCAGAGGCGCATCTCGGCGCATTTGCGGTCGAGCACGAGGTCGCTGTTACCCGTGCCTTTGAACTCTTGGAAAATCACGTCGTCCATGCGGCTGCCGGTCTCGACGAGCACGGAGGCTACGATGGTGAGCGAGCCGCCTTCTTCGACGTTACGAGCGGCGGCGAAGAGCTGACGGGGTTTTTCGAGGGCGCGCACATCGAGACCGCCGGAGCCCGTGCGGCCGGAGTTCTTCAACGTGTTGTGGGCGCGGGCGAGGCGGGTGATCGAGTCGATGAAGAGCACGACGTCGCGGCCGACCTCGACGAGGCGCTTGGCGCGTTCGATCGCCATGTCGGCGATGCGCACGTGGCTGTCCACGTTTTCGTCGTTGGAGGATGCCCAGATCTCGGCGGGAACGCTGCGGCGGAAATCGGTGACCTCCTCGGGGCGCTCGTCAACGAGGAGAATCATCACGTGACACTCGGGGTGGTTCTGAATGACGCCCAGCGCCATGTCGCGCAGGAGCGTGGTCTTGCCGGTGCGAGGCGGGGCGACGATGAGGCCGCGGGTGCCTTTACCGATGGGGCAGAACAGATCGACCGCGCGGGTGGTCATGCGACCATCCTTGAGCTCCATCTTGAGCTGCTTGTCGGGTGACATGCTGGTGAGCGCGATGAAGTCGGGCTTCTCCTTGCGGTCCTCGATGGAGATGCCGTCCACGGTCTCGACGAACTTCATCTTCGGGTTCGGGAAGCGACCTTCGGCGGGCCAGGCGGTGCCGGTGATGTGGCTGCCTTGGCGCAGCTTGAAGCGACGGATGAGCTCCTTGGGGACGAAGGTGTCGGCGGGACGGCGTTTGCCGTAGCGCGTGAGATCGAGGAGCTGGCCGTTGCCGCCCTTCTGAATGTCGATGTCGAGGACGCCGGCGACTTGGATCACGTTTTCCGGGCGCTCCACGAATTGGGGAGCAGCGGCAGCGGTGGCGGCAGGCGCGGGGGTGGCGACGGGTGCGGTCTCCAAAGGGGCGGCCTCAGGGGACGGTTGGGCAGGGTTATTAGCCATGTAGATAAATTGATGTAGTGAGTCGTATACGGACGCTTGACGCTGCAAACCCGGGGCGGAATAAGGGCTTGAGCATCACGCACGCGAGTAACCGCGTGTTTAGAAAATCCCCTAAAAAGCCTCTAACGTGTCAGACCAAAAGATTACTTCAGCAGCCCGTGAAAAACGGGTTTTTAAGCCTTCGGCCGAGTTTCAACGTCAAGCCAATCTCGGGAGTCTTGCTACGTATAAGAAGCTCTATGCCGAGTCTGTCAACTCCCCAGAAAAGTTCTGGGGGCGGCAGGCCAAGGAGTTGCTCGTCTGGCGCAAGCCGTTCACGAGCGTCCTCAAGTGGAAGGCTCCCCACGCCAAGTGGTTTGGCGGCGGCAAACTGAACGTCGCCGAGAACTGCCTCGACTGCCACTTAGGCACCGCGCGTGAGAACAAAGCCGCGATTATTTTCGAGGGCGAGCCGGGCGATGTGCGCACCATCACCTACAAACAGCTTTCCATGCACGTTGCCCGTCTGGCGCACGTGTTTGAAAACATGGGCATCACCGCCGGCGACCGCGTGGCGATCTACCTCCCGATGGTGCCCGAGGCGATCATCGCGATGCTGGCCTGCGCCCGTATCGGGGCGGTGCATACGGTGATCTTCGGCGGCTTCAGCGCCGAAGCGATCAAGGACCGCGTCAACGACTGCAAAGCCAAGCTCGTGATCACCGCCGACGGCGGCTGGCGTCGAGGGAAAGTCGTCGAGCTCAAGTCCACCGTGGACCGCGCGCTCCAGGGCACGCCCACCGTGCAATCGGTCATCGTGCTCAAGCGCACCGACAGCCCGGTCAACATGGTCGAAGGTCGCGACGTCTGGTGGCATGACGCCTGGAAGGGCGGCCCGAATCAGCACAAGGCCAAGGCCTTCGATAGCGAACATCCGCTCTTCATTCTCTACACCAGCGGTAGCACCGGAAAACCCAAGGGCGTGCTCCACACCAGCGCGGGTTACCTGCTCGGTGCGAAGTTGTCCTCGCACTACGTTTTCGATCTCAAGGAAAACGACCGCTACTTCTGCTCCGCCGACATCGGCTGGATCACTGGCCATAGCTACGTCGTTTACGGTCTGCTCTCCAACGGCTCGACGGTGTTCCTCTACGAAGGCGCGCCCAACCAGCCCGAGCCCGACCGGTTCTGGCAAATGATCGACCGCCACGCGCTGACGATCCTCTACACCGCGCCCACCGCGATTCGCGCGTTTATGCGTTGGGGTGACAACTACGTGCTCAAGCACCGCCTCGACTCGTTGCGCCTGCTCGGCTCGGTCGGCGAACCGATCAGCCCGGAAGCGTGGCGTTGGTATCACAAGATGATTGGCAAAGGTAAGTGCCCGATCGTGGACACCTGGTGGCAGACCGAGACGGGCTCCATCATGATCGCTCCGCTTCCCGGTGCAGTGGACCTCAAGCCCGGTTCCGCCAGCCTGCCGTTCTTCGGTGTGGCTCCGAAAGTCGTCGATGAAAAGGGCAAGGAAGTGCCGCGTGGCACCGACGGTAAAATGATCATCACGAAACCCTGGCCCTCGATGCTCCGCACGCTCTGGGGCGACGACGAGCGCTTCCAGAAAACCTACTTTGGTGATTATCCGGGCGTTTACTTCACCGGTGACGGCGCGAAGCAGGACAAAGACGGCTACTTCTGGATCTCGGGTCGCGTGGACGACGTGCTCAACATCTCCGGCCACCGTATCGGCACCGCCGAGGTCGAGGCGGCTCTGGCCACGCATCACTCCGTCGCCGAAGCCGCCGCCGTGGGCCGCCCCGACGATCTCAAAGGCCAGGCGCTCGTGGTGTTCGTTTCGCTGAAGACGGGCGTGGAGACCAGTGATGCGCTGAAGGAAGAACTGCGTGCGCACATCGGACGCGAAATCGGCTCCTTTGCGAAGCCGGACGCCGTGCGTTTCGCGGCGGGTCTGCCGAAGACGCGCTCCGGGAAAATCATGCGTCGCATCCTCAAGGAAATCGCCGCCGGCCGCGAGGTGAAGGGCGACACGACGACGCTGGAAGATTTCTCCGTGATCGCCGCGTTGCAGGCGGAAGATTGAGCGGAGTAGTGATCGGAATGTAGGAGCCTGCTTGCAGGCGATAGTTTGAGTGGCACGGGCATCTTGCCCGTGGGATCGGATCATGGGCAGGATGCCCATGCCACGCTCAGAATCGCCTGCAAGCAGGCTCCTACATTCCGATCCCGGCGCCGTTTACCTTTGGCGTGAGCGGCCGGGTCAGCAATACCGTGCTCAAGCCTGGTAGTCGTTCTGAGAAGTCGTCGTGTCCGTTGGCCTGGCGCAGCGCTCGCTGGACCATGCCCATCTTCGCGTCGAGGTTGTCGATCATCGAAACAAACACCGCTTCGGGCGTGGCGGCATACACGGCCGCACCCCATTCGGGTTCGCCCTGGTGACTGAGCACTATGTGTTCGAGTCGTTCCAGCCGTTCGCTATCGAGGCGGGCCTTGATGCCATGTTTACGGGCGAGTTGATAGCCCAGCACCACGTGGCCTTGGAGAATGCCTTTGCGGCTGCGCTTGGTGGCAAGGCTGCCTTCGTATTCGGTGGTTTTGCCCGTGTCGTGGAGAAGGATGCCGGCCATCGCGAGGTCGCCGTCCACCTCGGGGTAAAGCGGTAGCAGAGCTTTGCAGGCGCGGGCCATGTGAATGGTGTGTTCCAGCAATCCGTGGCGATAGGCGTGATGCATCGAGACCGCCGCGGGAGTCCACTTGAAGAGATCGCCGACTTCCTCGAACACGCCGCGCACCGTCATGCGCAGTTCATCGTGGGCAATGCTGTCGATGAAGGTCTGAAACTCCGCCCACAAGCCCGCTGCTGGCTCCGGCGCGACTTCGACCAGGTTGTCGATCAGGCCCGGGACAGCGAGTTCCTCCTCGGACAGCGTCACGACTTTGAGCAGCTTGGGGGAGAGCCGGCCTTGATAATAATCGACGCGGCCCTCGATGCGCAGGACGCCGCCTTCGCCTGCGTTCTTCACCGCATCGAACACCGCGCCATCGCTGAACAACGTGCAGCCGAAGGAGCCGGTGCGATCACCGAGATCAAGCGTGAGAAACGGATTGCCGTTGGACGCGGTTTTAACCGCGAGCTTTTTGACCACCAGCACGCTGGCGAAGGGGCGACCCGAAGCGTCTTCGAGCGCCTTGAGTTCACGGACGGAGAGAAGCGAAAGTTCGTCGGACATGGAGGCGAGCGTCAGGTGTATTTTTTGACGAGCTGAGTATAGCCCTTGAAGAAGGGATGTCCGGCGTCGTGCAGCAGGGCGTAAAACACGGTCTCCGCGGGGAGCAGGTGGACGCCGGCGCGAGCGAGCGCGCCCAGGCAGATGGCGGCGTCAGCGGACCGGCGGGCGCCGACCGCATCGGTGAGCACGGTGACTTGCAGGTTGGCGTCGAGCGCGCCGAGGGCCGTCTGGTAAATGCAGACGGGCGTTTCGATGCCGCAGAGAATGATGTGCTCGATATCGAGGGAGCGAAGCGCGTCATTAATACCATCATCAGCAAACACCGAGAACGTGCTCTTGGCGTGCATGTCCGCGCCCGGGGCGAGCGCCAAAAGTTCGGGCGTGGTGCCGCCGAGTTTTCGGGGGAGTTGTTCGGTGAAGGCGACGCGGATGCCAAGGCCGACGGCGGCCTCGATCACGAAGGCGCAACGTTTGAGCAGCGCCTCGTTTTCAGGGATGACCTTGAGAAACGACGATTGCAGGTCGACGCAAAGGAGAAGGACGCCGGGGAGGGGAGCGGGAGTGGCCATGGGATTTTTAAGGATAATAACGACGGCGGGCCTTTACCTGCACGAAGCGTTTTTCAGGAAGAATGTAAGCAGTGAGGCAACCGCCCATCACGCAAGCGGTGTCGATGCCGACGGACCACTTGAGCTTATAGACCTCGGGACGCGGGGTGTGGCCGTAAACGACGAACGGAGGGCCGTTCCATAGATCGGCCCAGAGTGGGGCGTTGGGTGCCTCGGCGCGTTTGCAGGGCTTGCCACTGGCATCGATCGCCTGGATGCGAGTGACAACCGAGGCGGGCTGACGCTGCCACGGTTCATTCGGAAGAAAGCCGCCGTGCACGAACACGGTGTTAAGTTCCTCGACGTAATGAGTGAGGGGCATCGCTTCGAGGTAGGTCCAGTCCTCGGGGCGCAGCTTCTGAAATGTATCGGCGTCGGTCTCGCGGGAGATAGCGGCGGTCGGCGTTTTGTTTTTACGATATGTGAGCAGCCGGAGCTCGTGATTACCCAGCAAGGAGATCGCGCGATTTTGACGGGCGAGGTCGATCACCTTGCAGCTGTCGGGGCCGCGATTGACGAGGTCGCCGACGAGGATCAGACGGTCGTCCTTGGTGAGGGCGAGGCGATCAAGCAGCTCGGCAAACTCGTGGTGACAACCATGGATGTCGCCGATGGCGATGATACGTCCGTTCATTCGTGCGGGTGCGCAAATTTGCTAGCGTCCACCCCCTGTGGAAGTAAACAAGAAAGCCTATGGAACTGAACCTGCAACCCCTCGCCACCACCTGCTTTGTCAGCGGAAAACCCTTCGGGGAAGGCGAGCGCGTGCTCAGCTTCTTGGTGCGCAACGAGACCTCCGACGAGGTCGTGCGTTATGACCTGCTGGAGTCAGCCCGCGAGGGATTTACGGTTCCCGGATTTGTGGCGTGCAGTTGGGGGCACGTGTTCAAACCGCGCAAAGCCGGCGAAAACCCCGAGCGCGAGCTCAAGCTCACGGCCGAAAACCTCTTTGTGACCTTGGCTGATCCGACCAACGAAATCGCCCCCGAGAACGAGCGTCTGGTGCAGTTCCTCGCTCTCATGTTGGAGCGCAAAAAGCTACTGCGTCCCAAGGGTCGCTCGGCTGATGGCGCGCGCAACTTGTTCGAGCATGCCAAGACGAAGCTGATCTACGCCGTGCCGGCGGGTGAGCTGAATCCTGAGTTCTTCCTGTCAATTCAGGAGCAGCTGAGCGTGCTGGTCGGCGGCTCGAAGAAGCCTGCGGCGGAAGCCAAGCCGAGTGCGCCCGCCAGCAGTGATGCGTCGGCATCTTCGCCGCCATCCACCTCTACTTGAAAAAGGTGTTCAGCGCGGCGGCAACCGCTGCGTGTTGCGTAAGAATACGCTGGGCGATCGGGGTGACCGACGCTGTTTCCAAGGTATAACCAAGCCGGCAGTGATGCTCGTGCAGGTAAATCGCCTCGGGCCATTGTTCGCGTAGGAGCGGATCACCGGCGGGACGAATGATTCCGGGAGCGTGCGACTCGCGTCCATCAATCAACGCGGCCGACTCGATCGAACCATGCCGGCGAGCGGCGGCGATCATCGCATCGGCGAGAGTGGGGCGCGCGTCGGGGTTGAGTTCGTAGAGATAAAAGCCCTGCGTCTCCCAGTCCTCGTGCAGGCAAAACGTGAGGTCGAAATTGGGCTGGCGGCGCAACCAGCGCACATGCGCGGTGATCTCGACACTTTGCGGATCGCGGTAATCGCGATTGAGGTCGATGCCGGCGTCGTTTTCGCGCGTGCCGTGCAGATAACCCGTGGGGTTGAGCAACGGGCATAGAAACCAAGTCGCCCGCTGGTCGAAGAGGCCATTTACCAACATATACAGCAGTGCCTCGGGCGTGGCTGGTTCATCGCCGTGGATGCCGCCGGACACGTAAATGCGCGGGCGAGGCCCCGGCGTGCGCTTGGTGTAGGCGGCGAGTGGCACGCCAGCGACGTCCACGAGCGGCTCGGTCCGAAACCCGCGCTCGTCCGCAGCGGCGGCAAAGCGCCGGGCGAACTCCAGCGGGTCGAATGCGGAGGCTTTGACAGCAACCATACCGTGCTTCTTGCTGACCTTTTTCACCGCTCACAAGCCGCAAGATTTCATTGTCCACCATGTCCCAAGTTCGCGTTCGTTTCGCACCCAGCCCGACCGGCTTTTTTCACATCGGCAGCGCCCGCACCGCGTTGTTCAACTGGCTCTACGCGCGCCACACCGGCGGCGTGTTTGTGCTGCGTATCGAAGACACCGACCAGGCTCGCAACAGCGAGGAGTTCCTCAATGTCATCTACGACAGCCTCACTTGGCTGGGCATGACGTGGGACGAGGGTCCGAAGGTCGGCGGCGCTTATGGTCCCTATCGCCAGAGCGAGCGCGCCCACATCTATAAGGAATATCTGCAAAAGCTACTCGACGCCGGTCGTGCCTACGAGAAGGACGGCGCCATCTGGTTCAAGCTCCTCGGCGAGCGCAGCGAAGTCTATGACGACCATCGCAAAAAGACCGTGACCAAGGTCGCCAACACGCCCGCCGTGATCGACGACCAGATCCGTGGTCGCGTGGAGCGGTTGGAAGACGAGGACTTCGTGATCTTCCGTTCCGACGGCAACCCGGTGTTTCACTTCGTCAACGTGGTCGATGACATCGCGATGAAGATCACCCACGTCATCCGCGGTGAGGATCACCTGTCCAACACCAGCAAGCACGTCGAGTTGTTCAAGGCCTTCGGCGCTCCCATGCCGTCGTTCGCGCATATCCCGCTTATCCTGAAGCAAAACGGTCCGGGCAAGATGTCGAAACGCGACCAAGGCGCCCTCATCGAGGAGTATCAGAAGCGTGGTTACCTGCCCGAAGCGCTGGTGAACTTCCTCTCGCTGCTCGGTTGGTCTCCGAAGGATGACCGCGAGAAGATGGCCATCGCGGACATCATCGCGCTGTTTGATTTCCCCGGCATCAACCAGAGCAATGCGCGTTTCGACGACAAGAAACTCGCGCACATGAACATGGCCTACCTGCTGGAGCTGCCTGCGGATGACTTCGTGGCACGGGCACGGGCGTATTTCGAAAAACAGGGCACGCCGGTCACGGCGGCAGCATTGGCGGCCGATCCCGTGTATTTCCGCGAGGTGCTGCTCATCAGTCATCCGAAGATCAAATCCTTTGAGGAGCTGCCGGCTTACACGGCGTATTTCTTCACCGAGGACTTTGCGATCGACGCCAAGGTCCGCGAAAAAGTCATGGGCAAGGGGGATCCGAAGGCGCGTCTCGCTGAGTTGGCTGAGGCGCTGGCGACGGCGGATTTCTCCAGCGACACCGCTATCGAAGAGGCGATCAAGGCGCTCGCCACCGCCAAGGGGCTGGGCTTCGGAGATTACCAATCCGTCGCACGTCTAGCGGTGAGTGGCACCAATGTTGGGCCGAGCCTCACGGGGCTATTCCGCGTGTTAGGCCGTGAACGCGTGCTGGCACGCTTCGCCCGTCTCGCGGCGGCTTAAGGATTCAGGGTCGGAAATGTAGGAGCCTGCTTGCAGGCGATGAGCGGCGTGCGAACAAGTTCAACTCCTTCGCACGCCTAACATCGCCTGCAAGCAGGCTCCTACATTCGAGCTACTTCGCTCCGGGGGCTTTGGCCCAGTTGTCCTTCAGCGAGATCGTGCGGTTGAAGACTGGCTTGCTGGCGGTGCTGTCTTTGCAGTCCAAGGCGAAATAGCCCACGCGTTCGAATTGGAAGCGATCTTCCAGCGTTGCGTTGGCCAACGAGGCTTCCACGCGGGCGGTCAGGACTTCCAGCGACTGTGGATTGATCACCTTCGTGAAGTCCTCTTCCGCACCGGGCTCGGCCACGGTGAAGAGTCGGTCATACAGGCGCACTTCCACGGGCAGGCTGTGCGTCGCGCTCACCCAATGAATCGTGCCCTTGACCTTCTTGTCGGAGTTGGGGCCGCCTGAACGGGTCGTCAGATCGGCGGTGCAGCGCAGCTCGGTGATCGCACCGGCGTCGTCCTTGACGATTTCGTCGAGCTTGATGATGCAGGCATATTTGAGGCGCACTTCGCCGCCCGGTTTGAGGCGGAAGTATTTCGGCGGCGGCACCTCGGCGAAATCATCGCTTTCGATAAACACCTCGCGGGTGAGCGCGATTTTGCGAGTCGTGGGATTCTCGTCCTGCGGATTGTTGGTCGCATCGCATTCAATGACCTCGCCCTCTGCGATATTGGTGAGCACGAGTTTGATCGGGCGCAGCACGCCGAGGCGGCGGACGGCGAGGCCGTTGAGCTCCTCGCGCACGACGTGTTCCATGACAGCGATGTCGGTGAGAGCGTCGAACTTGGTGACGCCGGCGCCGATCACGAAGCGGCGCAGCGCGGCGGCGGGGATGCCGCGGCGGCGCAGACCGGAAAGCGTGGGCATGCGCGGATCGTCCCAGCCCGTGACGATGTTACCGGTGACGAGTTGGAGGAGCTTACGCTTCGACACGATCATGTAGCCCGGGATGAGCTTGGAGAATTCGTATTGGTGCGGAAGTGCGCGCGGCAGGTCGAGGCTCTCCAGCACCCAGTCGTAGAGCGGGCGGTGATCGACGAACTCGAGCGTGCAGATGCTGTGGGTGATGCCTTCCAGATAATCGCTCAGGCAGTGCGCGTAATCGTAGAGCGGGTAGATGCACCACTTATCGCCGGCATGATGGTGGGGGACGTGGCGGATGCGGTAGAGCAGGGGATCGCGCAGCCACATGTTGGGCGCGGTCATGTCGATCTTGGCGCGAAGCGAACGGGCTCCGTTGGGGAACTCGCCGGCGCGCATGCGTTGGAAAAGATCGAGGTTTTCCTCGACGCTGCGGTTGCGGAAAGGGCTGTCCTTACCGGGCTTTTCCGGCGAACCCCGGTAGGTTTCGGTGTCCTCGGCGTTGAGGTCGCACACGTAGGCTTTGCCCTTTTTGATCAACTCAAGGGCGTAGGTGTAGAGCTCCTCGAAGTAGTCGCTCGCGAAAAACGGTTCGCTTTCGGAGCCGGGCGCAACCGGGGCGAGGTAGTGGTCGGGACGACCGTTGACGGTTTGCGGCGCGGGATGGGCGCCCTTGGGCTTGAAGCCGAGGCAGTGGTCGGCCCAGCCGGCGATGAGCCACTTCACATCAGCCGTGATGGAGTCGACGTATTCGACGTCTTCTTTGACGGGATTGGTGTCGTCGAAGCGGAGGTTGCACTGGCCGTTGTTTTCCCGGGCGATACCGAAATTCAGGCAGATGGACTTTGCATGGCCGATGTGCAGATAGCCATTCGGCTCCGGCGGAAAGCGCGTGACGATCTTTTGGTGACGACCGGCCGCGAGGTCGGCGGCGACAATATCGCGGATGAAATCGCTGGGCGTGGCAGGGGCGGGTGCGGCGTTGTTCTCAACGGTCATAAACGCGCAACTTGCCGAGTGTAACTGCACGCGGCAACGCTACAATTCAACGAGTGGATCGGCAGGATAACCGAAGCCAGTTATCCAGCCTGCGAACCGAACGGATGCCGACCCTCAAGCATCCGCTCCCGCAATATTATCAGCAGCGGCTGTCTGCGATGCGTCGGACGCCGGCATGACTCCGTAAGTATGCATTTCCTTTAGGATGCTGCCGATATAGGGGATGAGTTGTTTTTTGCGGCTCACGACACCAGGCATGTCGAAGATCTCATCTTTTTGGACGGAGGGATAGCTGATGCGGTCGATGAACTCGGGCTCGCCTTTGACGAGCAGAAGCGAGTTCTGCGTGTTGATATCCGTGATAAGCACGCAGGCGAAAAGCAGGGATTCCTCGTCGCGCAGTTGCTGGAGGGCTTTCGCAAGATCGCGGGAGTGTTGCCAGAAATTGCCGAAGCCAAGTTCTTCAATCTGCGAAACTGCGAAGCGAATGCCGTCTTCCTCGTAAACCTTGAAGTCGGAGCGAATAACCTTGTCGGGCGGGTTGGCGAGGATGACGGAGCCCGAACTGAAGATTTCGTTGGCGAGTTCGCGGGAGTTTACACAGGCGATTTTCGACAGCCACGCGAGGATGACGCCGTCTTTCTCCGTCGTGGTGGGGCTGTTGAGATGAAGCGTGTCGGAAATAATACCACTCATCATGATCCCTGCGATATCAGGTGAAGGGACGAGTCCTTCGCGACGGAACAGGTCGGCGATGATCGTGCAGGTGGATCCCACCGGTTCATTAATAAAGAGGATGGGCTGCTGGGTGTTCAGCGAGCCAAGGCGGTGGTGGTCGATGATTTCTACGATCGAGACCTGATCAGCGCCGCTCACGGCCTGGCTCATCTCGTTATGATCGACGAGCACCAAGCGGGTTTTCACGGGCTTGAGCATGTCCGTCTTGGTGAGGATGCCCTGTAGCTTCCCCTCGTCATTTACCACCATGTAGGCGGCGACGGTGGATGTGGCTAGTTTCTTACGAAGATCGCTGAGGCGAATATCGGCGCTGAGCGAAGCAAACTTTCGGTCCACGAGACGTTCAAGGGTGGTTGCACTCCGGATAACCCAGGCCGTCGTGGCGGAGTCATACGGGCTGACCATGAGCGCAACGCCTCGCTTCTTGGCGGCCAGCACGATCTCATCCTCGACCGGAAGATTACCGGTGACGACGAGCGCGCAGACGCCGAGTTCGATCGAGCGCAGTTGAATGTCACGGCGATCACCAACGATGATGATCGTCTTTTCCATCGGCACGCCATCACCGCTCGATACTTTCCCGAACGATTTTACATCCATGGCGCCAACACGCACGAATAGCTCTTCGGCGACGTCCGCACGCTCGACGTGGATGATGCGGGCCTTCAGTGCGCGGGAAATATGACTCAGGCTGGTGAACACCTTGCGCATTTCGCGAGGTTCACGCATGTGCGGCACGAAAAAGCTGCCGAGTTGGAAAATGGAGACAGAGCCGATCACGCGGTGATCTTCCATCACCACGGGGAGGATGCGCACATCGTGCTGGTCGATTAGCTCCAGGGCTTCAGCGCAGGTGGCGGACTGACAGATCGATACTACATCGCGCACCATCACATCGCGCACGCGCGGAGTGACGTCGCTCAGATAAATGGGCAGCGGCTGGTGGAAGCGCGCGAGAATAGTGTCGATGCGTGCATTTGAGTTACCGCAGCGGGCGGGAACGTAGCCGAGTTCTCCCTTGGCTTCCTTTAACGAGGCATAGGCAATGGCCGAGCAGATGGCATCGGCATCAGGGTTCTTATGGCCGATGATGTAGGTGGGTGCTGCGGGAAGCGGAATGCTCATAAGTCAATGCGACAGAAGAAACGGGATAGCGTGACGCGTATTCGAATTTATTTCTTAGCTACTAAATGAAAAGCCCAGCCATAAGGGCTGGGCTTTAAAAACGAAATGACGTCGGTATGGATCAAGTGCCAATGCCGGGAGTGCCGTTTTCGGAAGCGGTGCTGCCGGTATTGCCGTTGGCGTAAACGCTGCGCGATTTCTTGATCGTGCGCAGGATATTGTTGGTCTTGTTGCCATCGCTGCCGACCAGTTCACCGGTGCCATCGGCACCGTCGGACGTGCCAACATTCTTGTAGCGGGTAAGATTGCCACCCATGAAATAGATGTAGCCGCCGTCCTTTTTATACGCGCCGGCATTTTCGTCCCAGAACCCATTGGTGTTGAGACCGCGGGTGAAGGCGATCGGGGTGGTCGAGGAATCGGAGGCGGACAGGCCTGCTACCACTGAGTAAGCCAGATAGGCTTGGGTAAAGCCGGACGTGAAGGCGTCCTTGTTGCCGTTCACGATGGTGGACAGGGATGCATTGGGTGAATCGTCACCATTGGGGAGGCTTTCGTCCACGCGGGAGACCCACATTTTAGCCTCGTTGAGGCCGGCACCTACCGCCAAGGCGGCCGCCCAGAGGTGGACGGAGGTGGTATTGGCGTTGCCACTGCTGCTATTGGGGCGGGCAAAATTGGTGCCCGAGGAGGCCACGAGGTTTTTCCCGGGCAAACGATCCTTGTTGTCCTGCGCGTAGATCAGTGCGGTTTGGCCGATCTGGCGGAGATTGCTGCCGTCGGCCGTTTGCTGGGCCTTCTTTTGCACGTTGCCGACAGTGGGTATGATGATCGCGGCAAGAATACCGATAATCGCGATGACGGTCAGAAGCTCGATCAGGGTAAAGCCTGCGTTGGAACGACGGGTAGTTTTAATCATGGGGAAAGGGTTGGGGCGTAATTGCGAGGGTATGACAAAGCGTTGGCCGCGGGGTTCGGTAACTCAAGAAGAAAGTCCCTCCGAAGCTGGACAAAATCTGTCACGGTTTCCTACGCTGAACGGGAATGAAAATTTACCTGGATGGAAAGTTTGTCGACGAGTCCGAGGCCAAGGTCTCCGTGTTCGATCACGGCCTTCTTTACGGGGACGGTGTGTTTGAAGGCATTCGTCTCTACCAGGGTAACGTTTTCCGTCTCGATGAGCACCTTGAGCGACTGGAGTATTCCGCCAGGGCGCTCCTCCTCAAGATGCCTTGGTCGCGCAAGGAGATTGCTGAGGCCACTCTCGAAACCTGCCGCCAAAATGGCCTGACCGACGGCTACATCCGCCTCGTGGTGACTCGCGGCGTGGGTGACTTGGGGCTTTCCCCGTGGCTGTGCCCGACGCCTTCGATTTTCATCATCGCCAGCAAGATCGCGTTATACCCTGCGGAGCACTACACGACCGGCTTGTCCATCGTCACGGTGGCGACCCGTCGTATCAACTCGGCCGCCCTGCCTCCTGCGGTCAAATCGCTCAACTATCTCAATAATATTTTGGCCAAGATCGAGGCCCGTCAGGCGGGCGCTCTTGAGGCGATCATGTTGAACGATCAGGGCTACGTGGCGGAGTGCACGGGCGATAACATTTTTATCGTTCATAAGGGCGTGATCTTCACCCCCGCTGCATCCCAAGGCGCGCTGAAGGGTATCACGCGTTCGTCCATCATCGATATCGCTTCCGAGCTGAATATTCCGCTCAAGGAGGTCGATATCACCCGTTACGATGTCTGGAATGCCGACGAGTGCTTCTTGACGGGCACCGCTGCCGAGGTGATCCCGGTCGTGAAGCTCGACGGTCGCGAAATTGGCGACGCGAAACCCGGTGCGATCACTCAGCGGGTGCTGGAGGCTTTCCGCCGTCGCGTGCTTGTTGAGGGCACGCGCCTTTAATGGCATTTTTTATTAGCCGGCCGTTTTGGGGGCTGTTGAGCAGCGCCAGTTTCGCACGTCTTGTTCGGAGGCGTGCGCCGCTCCGTCGCAGGCAGTCTCCGGGTGGCTGGCTTTGTTCGCTCTCTGATGCCTTGCTATGCCGCTTGTTCGCGAGTTGGCATAGCCGGTGCAAGGAACTAATTATCGAATCCTGCTTAAATTCTCGTGCAGGGAGTCGAAGTTTCAGTCTGACGTGTTAACCTATTTCCATGGCTAGTCCCCTCAAATGTGATCTTTGCACTAACCCTGCCACCGTGCACCTCACGCAAATCGTGAATAATAAGGTGCATAAGGTGGACCTCTGTGAGTCGTGCGCCCAAGCCAAAGGCGTGACCGACCCGAGTGGTTTCTCGTTGGCGGACTTACTGCTTAAGGCATCGCTCAATCCTGAGATGCCTGCATCGGCGGTGCGCTGCGAGCAGTGTGGATTCACTCAAAGCGATTTCAAAAAACACGGTCGTTTCGGTTGCCCCCAGTGTTACGAAACGTTTTCCAGTCTCATCGATCCGATGCTCGATAACATGCACAAGGGAACCGCGCACGCCGGGAAAGTTCCAGAGAAGGCCCTTGAGCGTAAATCTCTCCATGACCGTCTCGGTGAACTTGAGTCCAACCTTGAGGATGCCGTGAAATCTGAACGCTACGAAGACGCCGCCCGTTTCCGCGATGAAATCAACCAGCTCAAACAAGCCTTCGAGCAACCGAAGTCCGCGCGCTAAGCCCATGACCATCGCTTCACTTCTTTCCTCGCCGTCCGAGCTCACCGATACCGCCAGCAGCAAATCGGCGATCGTGCTCATGACGCGTATCCGTCTCGCGCGGAATCTCGCGGGCAAGTCTTTCCCGGGCTGGGCGCGGGAAGCGCAACGCAACGAAGTTCTCAATGTTTGCCGCGAGGCGTTGCTTGCGACTGCGCCGATGAAGCGCAGCGCCAACGCCGCGGTTTCCGAACTCACCGATCTTGAGAAACAGATGCTCGTTGAGCGGCACCTGATTTCCCGCGAACTCAGCGGTTCCGCCGCGGGCTCAGGCGTGGTTATCAACAAGGACCAGACCGTGTCCGTGATGATCAACGAAGAGGACCACCTGCGCATTCAGGTGCTTCGCGCCGGCTTCCAACTGAAGAAAGCGTGGAGCGTTATCAACGCGCTGGATTCCGAACTAGAGAGCCGACTCGATTACGCTTTTTCTGCGCGGTTGGGCTATCTCACCGCGTGTCCGACGAATCTCGGCACCGGGCTCCGTGCCTCCGCAATGATGCACCTGCCCGCGCTGGTGATCGCCGGACAAATGGAAAAAGTTGTCCGCGCCGTGAACCAGCTCGGCATGGTGGTGCGCGGTCTCTTCGGTGAAGGCTCCGATGCGAGCGGTAGTATTTTCCAGATTTCCAACCAGACCACGCTCGGCGAATCCGAGGAGGCCATCATCAAGCGTCTGGGCAGCGTGCTCGAATCCATCATCGAGCACGAACTCAACGCGCGGGCGAAGTTGCTCGAGACCGATGCGACCAAGCTCTTCGACAAAATCGGACGCGCCTACGGTATCCTCCAAAACAGCCATCAGCTCACCTCCACGGAGGCGATGAACCTGCTTTCTTTGCTGCGACTCGGCATTGATCTGCTGGTGTTTCCGGAGGAGAGCCGTGCGATTGTGGATCGGCTCTTGATTGAAGCGCAGCCGGGGCACATTCAGAGCACGGCCAAGCACGACTTGGAATCAAATCAGCGGGATATTCTTCGCGCGGAGCGCCTACGCACGGAGTTTGCTACATTTGCTAAACCGAATTTCACGATCAACGGTCAGAACTAACCATAATTACCCACGCCTATGGAACCGATGAATAACTTTACGCCTCGTGCTCAGCAGGTGCTGGCACTGGCTCGCAAGGAGGCCGACCGCTTCCACCACAATTACGTCGGCACCGAGCACATCCTCCTCGGGTTGATCAAGCTCGGCCAAGGCGTGGCCGTGAGCGTGCTCCAGAAGATGGGGCTCGATCTTGAGACCGTCCGCAACGCCGTCGAAAAACAGGTGGGCACCGGTCAGGAAACCAAGACGCAGGGCAGCATTCCTTACACGCCCCGCGTGAAGAAGGTCCTCGCCCTCGCCGGCAAGGAGGCAAAGGCCCTCAATCACTCTTATGTCGGCACCGAGCACATCTTGCTCGGTCTCCTCCGCGAAGGCGAAGGCGTGGCCGCTCGCGTGCTCAAGTCCCTCGACATCGACATCGAACGCACCCGTAACGAAATCCTTCGCGAACTCGATCCGCAGTTCTCTGGTGGCGAAGGTGGTGCCGGTGGCGAGGAAGCCTCCGCTAGCAACCCGCCGCGTGGGAGTGCCAGTGGTGGAGCGACCTCCGAAGAGAGCGGCAAGAAGGAAGTCAAAACTCCCGCGCTCAAAGCCTTTGGTCGTGACCTCACCGAGCTTGCTCGCAAGGGCGAACTCGACCCCGTTGTCGGCCGCAAGAACGAGATCCGCCGCGTCGTGCAGATCCTCTGCCGTCGCACCAAGAATAATCCCGTTCTCATCGGTGAAGCCGGCGTCGGTAAGACGGCCATCGCCGAGGGCCTTGCCCAGGAAATCGCCAGCGGCATCGTGCCCGAGATCCTCTTGGACAAAAAGGTCATCACCCTCGACCTCGCGCTCATGGTCGCCGGCACCAAATACCGCGGCCAGTTCGAGGAGCGCATCAAAGCGGTGATGGATGAGATCAAGCGCGCCAAGAACGTCATCATCTTCATCGACGAGATGCACACCATCGTCGGTGCCGGTGCCGCCGAAGGCGCGATGGATGCGTCCAACATCTTCAAGCCCGCTCTCAGCCGTGGCGAACTCCAGTGCATCGGCGCGACCACCCTCAACGAATACCGCAAGTATATCGAGAAGGACTCCGCCCTTGATCGCCGCTTCCAGTCCGTGAAGGTCGAGCCGCCGTCCGTCGAGGACACGATTACGATCCTGAAGGGTATTCGCCCGAAGTATGAGGATCACCACAAGGCTATCTTCACCGACAAATCCTTGGAAACCGCCGCCAAGCTTTCCGACCGCTACATCACGGGTCGTTTCCTTCCCGACAAGGCGATCGACGTGATGGATGAAGCTGGCTCCCGCGCCCGTATTTCTTCTCTCAGCCGCCCGACCGACATCGAAGACCTGTCCAAGGAAATCGAGCACGTCTGCGCGCAGAAGGAAGAAGCCATCGCCAAGCAGCACTTCGAGGAAGCGGCCAAATACCGCGACACCGAGAAGCAGCTCCGCACGAAGCAGGAGCAGGCCACCGAGGCATGGAAGAAGGCTCGGGAGGAGCAGCGCATCACCATCGATGAAGACCTCATGATGCAGGTCGTCGCCGACTGGACGGGTATTCCGCTTTCCCGTATGGAAAAGAAGGAGAGCGAGCGCCTTCTCGGTTTGGAAAAAGAGATTCAGCGCGCCGTCGTTGGTCAGGATATCGCGGCGAGTGCCATCGCTCGTGCCCTGCGCCGTTCACGCGCCGACTTGAAGGATCCGCGCCGTCCGATTGGGTCGTTCCTTTTTGTCGGTCCGACGGGCGTCGGCAAGACTGAGACCGCCAAGCAGCTTGCCGTGCAGATGTTCGGCAACCAAGAGGCGCTCATCCAAATCGACATGAGCGAATACATGGAGAAATTCGCCGTCTCGCGCATGGTCGGTTCGCCTCCCGGCTACGTCGGTTACGACGAGGGTGGTCAGCTCACGGAAGCGGTCCGCCGCAAGCCTTACGCCGTGATTCTGTTCGACGAAATTGAAAAGGCGCACCCGGACGTGTTGCAGATTCTCCTCCAGATTCTGGAAGACGGTCGCCTGACCGATTCGCTGGGCCGCGTGGTCGATTTCCGAAACACGATTATCATCATGACTTCGAACGTCGGTGCGCAGCTCTTGCAGCGCCAGACTTCGATGGGCTTTGCCGCCGCCGCGACGAGCTTCAGCGATGCTGAGAAGATGCGTGAGAAGGTGCTCGAAGAGGCCAAGCGCATCTTCAAGCCCGAGTTCCTCAATCGTATCTCCGACATCGTTTTCTTCCGTCCGCTGGAGAAGATCGACCTGGTCAAGATCGTCGAACTCGAAGTCACCAAGTTCGCGAAGCGCCTCACGGATCGCAAAATCGAGCTCGAGTTCACCGAGGA
>CBRAFO010000044.1:0-27645 GCA_967755175.1 uncultured Opitutaceae bacterium
CCCGCATCCAGACGATCCAGATCGATCCCGAAAAGATCGGCCTGCTCATCGGACCCGGTGGTAAAACCATCCGCCGCATCGTCGAGACGACCGGCGCGCAGATCGACATCGCTGATGATGACTCCGGCAAGGTGTTCATCTACTCGAACAACGCCGAAGCCTCCAACCGCGCCCTCAAGGAAATCGACAGCCTCTGCGGCGGCGGTTCCGGTGGTGGCGGTGGCGCCGGCGGTCCCCCGATCGAGAACGGCAAGATCTACACCGGTCGCGTGACCGGCGTTAAGGAGTTCGGCGCCTTCGTCGAATGCTTGCCCGGCAAGGAAGGCCTTTGCCATATCAGCGAACTCGCCGACTTCCGCGTGCGCCGCACCGAAGACGTCGTGAAAATGGGTGATTCCATCACGGTTAAGTGCATTGGCATCGACGAAAAGTCGGGCAAGGTGCGCCTCAGCCGCAAGGCCGCCATGAAGGAACTCGAAGGCCAGGGCCAGCAAGCCCCCGCTGCCGAAGCTCCCGTCGCCTAACGTTCGCTAAATCGTCCGCGAGCCTCTCGCGTTCTCCAAGCCGCAGCCTCACCGCTGCGGCTTTTTTGCGTCCAGTAGCGGCACTCCTTCCGCTAATTACTGATAAAAAATGCGAAACAAGGGGCATTTCATGCATCGACTACGCATTTTTTGCACAAAGAGGCTCGCAGTGAAACCTATGCATTGCACTATCAGCGGCGTGCCTAGGGGGCTTACGTCCCCATTTGCGGAATCATTCCCCTCAATCAAGGGAACCCCTCGATGCCCCGTCTGCATACCTGCAACGCCCGCCCCCTGCGTGTAAAAACCACCCCGTTCGACTGCGCAACGTGGAGAAACGGTGTTCTCCTGTGCATGTTCACTCTGGCTCCTGCCTTTGCTGCGGACGAGGTCGCCACCTATAAAAAGTTAAGTCTGCAAGAACTGATGGATATCGAGGTTACCTCGGTTTCACGCCGCCCGGAAAAGCTGGCGGACACGGCCTCGGCCATCCAAGTCGTCACGGGAGACGACATTCGCCGCTCGGGCGCAACGAGTATTCCGGAATCCCTGCGCCTCGCTACTAATCTAGATGTTGCGGAAAAAGGATCCCAAGGCTGGGCCATCAGTGCTCGCGGTTTCAACACGGAGTTGAGCAATAAACTACTCGTCTTGATGGATGGGCGAACGGTGTATTCGCCGCTTTTCTCGGGGACCTTTTGGGATGCGCAAGATTACGTGCTCGAAGATCTTGATCGCATCGAGGTGATCAGCGGCCCCGGCAGCACACTCTGGGGCGCCAACGCGGTTAATGGCGTGATCAACATCACCACCAAGAGCGCGAAAGATACCCAAGGACTTTACACGGAGGTCGCCACTGGCACGGAGCTGGAAAACCTCACCAGCGTGCGCTACGGCGGCATCCTCGCGCCAAATGTTTATTTCCGGGTTTACGGGAAATACACCGAACGCGACGGCGGCGTTTTCGCGAATGGCTCCGATTCGTCAACCGATTGGAATACGCGGCGAACGGGCTTCCGTATCGACGCGGAGCCTTCGCCGCAAAACACCCTCACGTTGCAGGGCGATATTTACGACAATAACGAGAACCGTCAGGCCAGCCCGAGTGTTGATTTGAGCGGCGGCAATCTGCTCGGGCGCTGGACGCATACGCTCGAAAACGAGTCCGAGATGACGCTGCAGTTATATTACGATCGCACGCATCTCTCCCAACCGGTGTTACCCAGCATTTTCTCACCGATTGCCGGACGCTTCACGGACGATCTCGATACTTACGACCTGGATTTCCAGCACCGCCTCTTCTTGGGCGAGCGCAATCAAGCGGTCTGGGGGCTGGGGTATCGACGCACGCATGACGTAGTGGAAAATGCTCCCGGACTGGGCTTTCAGCCCGCCCGATTGGATCAAGATCTATTCAGCACATTCGCCCAGGATGAGATTACCCTCGGCGCTGGTTGGGCGCTCACCTTGGGGACCAAGCTCGAACACAATGATTACACCGGATTCGAGGTCGAACCCAGCAGCCGTCTTCAGTGGAACTTCACCCCCAATCAGATGGTCTGGGGTGCAGTATCACGCGCCGTGCGCATGCCCTCCCGCATCGACCGCGATTTACGCCAGCCGAGCACCTCTCCGACGATCTTCGGGGGATCCGACGATTTTGTCTCCGAAACCGTCATCGCCTACGAACTGGGCTACCGCGCGCAACTTAGTTCAAACGTCGTGGCCTCCATTTCGACGTTTTATAATCACTACGACAACGTGCGGAGCCTGAGCATGACGCCCACCACCGTTCTCCCGCTTTTCTTCGACAATAATCTCGAAGGCGAAACCTACGGGGTCGAACTCAGCAGCACTTATCAAATCACCAAGAGCTGGCGGCTGCATGGCGGTTACACGCTTCTCCGTGAGGATATTCACGTCAAACCGGGTGCCTCCGATCTCAACAACGCGCTCAACGAAACCGCCGACCCGCGGCACCAGTTTTCAGTGCGTTCATCGATGGACCTTCCGCACCACATCGAGTTCGATACCGGACTCCGCTGGGTGGATACATTGCGCGTAAACCAAGGTGGCTCCGAAGCCAAGGTGCCGAGTTATTTTGAATTGGATGCCCGGATCGCCTGGCATCCGACCCCGGGGCTTGAGCTCTCCCTCGTTGGCCAAAACCTCTTGCACGATCATCACGCGGAATACGGTGTGCCCGGACCGAACCGCGAGGAAATCGAACGAAGCGTCTACGCCAAGGTCTCATGGCATTATTGAAAAATATTTGGTGCACGTATGGATGCGGGAGATTTCACGCCGCTCCCTTGGCGAACCGGATTAATCGCTGCTACACTGTCTCGGTTTCCCACTCCATTTTCACCATCCAGCCTACGGAGTCTCCGATGAAGAAGATCAGGAAAACACCCCGAACATTTCATCCGCGATTGAACCGTCCTTCGTTCATCGTCGCTTGCTGGCGATTCGGCATGGTGAGCTGTGTGTTCGCCGTGATCGCACCAGGGCTTTTCGCCCAAAATGATGAGGTCACCTCCTATAAGAAATTAAGCCTGCAGGAACTGATGGACATCGAGGTCACCTCGGTTTCACGCCGCCCGGAAAAACTGTCCGACACGGCCTCGGCCATTCAAGTCATCACCGGAGACGACATCCGTCGATCGGGTGCGACGAGTATTCCGGAAGCGCTGCGCCTCGCCCCCAATCTCTCCGTAGCCCAGATCGACTCCCGCCAATGCGCGATCAGTGCCCGGGGGTTCAACAGCACGGCTTCCAACAAGCTGCTGGTGATCATCGACGGGCGCACGGTTTACACCCCGTTGTTTGCCGGCGTGTTTTGGGACGTGCAGGACACGCTCCTCGAAGACATTGATCGCATCGAAGTCATCAGCGGCCCGGGAGCCACGTTGTGGGGTTCCAACGCCGTCAACGGCGTGATCAACATCACCACCAAGGAAGCCAAAGACACCCAAGGACTGCTCCTCCTCGGCGGCGGCGGCACGGAGGAGCGTGGCTTTGCTGGCATGCGCTATGGCGGCGCGCTTTCGCCCACCCTGCACTATCGGATCTACACAAAATATTTCGACCGTGACAGCACGCTGCTCACCAGCGGCGGAGACGGCAGCGACAGTTGGAACATGGGCCAGACTGGCTTTCGACTCGATTGGAACCCCACTTCGGAAAATCTTCTCACCCTGCAAGGCGACCTCTACAGCGGCAGCATTGATCGACTGGGCTCGGACGATATCGAAGTGAGCGGCGGCAACTTACTCGGGCGTTGGACCCATCGATTCACCCCGGATTCCAATCTTCAGTTGCAGTGGTATTACGACCGCACTCACCGCGATATTCCCAACACGTTCGGCGAAAACCTCGCGACCTACGACTTCGACCTTCAGCACCAGTTTCTCATCGGAGAACGCAACAACTTCGTCTGGGGCCTCGGCTACCGGTTGGTTGACGATCATGTGACCAACACCCCCACGCTCGCGGTTCTACCCGCCGAGATCACTCGCGAGTGGTTCAGCGGATTCCTGCAAGACGAGATCGCCCTCATTCCTGATCGGCTGGCCCTGACGCTTGGCACCAAAGTAGAACATAACGACTACACCGGCTGGGAAGTGCAACCGAGCACCCGGCTCGCGTGGAAACCCACCGCGACGCAAACCGTGTGGACCGCCGTCTCCCGCGCCGTGCGCACCCCGTCGCGCATCGACCGCGAATTCTTCGTCCCGGGGAATCCGCCCTTCACGCTCCTTCAAGGTGGACCCGACTTCGATTCCGAAAAACTCGTGGCCTACGAGCTGGGCTACCGAGTCCAAGCCACCCCACGTCTCTCGCTCTCGGCAGCGGCGTTCTACAACGACTACAGCGATCTTCGCAGCGTGGAGCAGGTCAACCCGCCTGCGCTGACTCCGGTTGTCATCGGCAACAAACTCGAAGGCGAATCTCACGGCGTGGAATTAACCGCGGACTATCACGTCACGTCCGCATGGCGGCTTCAAGCCGGCTACACGCGCCTTTTTATTCACCTTAAGCCCACGGATGACAGCACCGATACCTCGAACGGCAGCAACGAGTCGCACGATGCCAATAATCAATTATTCCTCCGCTCCTCGGTGGATCTTCCCTGGAACCTGGAGTTCGACGCTTCCTTTCGCCACGTAGGCGCGATCTCGAATCAAGACCTCCCTGCCTACGACGAACTCGACCTGCGCCTCGGCTGGCACCCGACCTCGCAGCTCGAAATATCCCTCGTCGGTCAGAATCTACTCCACAACCACCACGCCGAGTTCGGCAACGTCGGCTTGCGCCACGAAATCGAACGCGGCGTCTATGCCAAGGTGACGTGGCTCTATTAGCCCCTAACGCCGCACCTAAAAAATCATCATCGTGAAATTCCTCACTGGAAATGCGTCACGGTTAAGATTCCTGGCTCGCACCCACACTGCGTTGCTCATGGGCATCGGCCTGCTCCTCCTCACGCCCCAAGCCGTGCACGCGCAAGCCGCGCCACCCCGCGAATACCAAGTCAAAGCGGTCTTCCTGTTTAACTTTCTACAATTCATCGAATGGCCCGCCTCGGCCCTCCCTGACGCCACCGCTCCGATCCGCATCGGCATCCTCGGAGACGATCCGTTCGGCCCCGCCTTGGACGAAACCGTGCGGAACGAAGCCATCAACAAACACCCGTTGGTCGTGACCCGTTCGCACCACGTTGAGGATTTGCTGAACTGCCATCTCATTTTCATCAGCAAATCGGAAAGTCGTCGCATCGATACCATCCTGCCCTTGCTCAACAGTCGCCCCGTGCTGACCGTGAGTGAAGTCGAAGGCTTTGCCAGGCAGGGCGGCGTCATTGCCTTTTATCAAGACGGCAAAAAAGTGCGTTTCGAAATCAACATCGGGACGGCTCAACGACTGGGCCTCAAGATGAGTTCCGAACTGCTCCGTCTAGGAAAAATCGTCGGACAAGAATCGTTAACGGGAGATTTTTCAAAATGAGCCCGCGACACGATCTTCCCATTCGGAAAAAGCTCACGCGGGTTATTCTGCTGACCTGCACGATTGTGCTCATGATGGCGTGCGCCTCGCTCGCCATCTACGAGGTGTTCGATTTCCGCCAAGCCATCGCGCGCGACACCACGGTGTTGGCCGAAATCCTCGGGAAAAACACCCGCGCCGCACTCGCCTTCGAGGACGACGTCGCCGCACAAGAAATGCTCCATGCACTTCAAGCGGAGCCTCACGTAGTTGCTGCCTGTCTCTACAGCCACGACGGCACCCCGTTCGCCAACTATATTCGGGCGCAGGCAAGCGTCACCCTGCCCAAGCAGCCAGCGGACGACGGCCACCACTTCGCGAACGGAGAATTATTGGTTTTCCGTCCCGTTATCCTGAAAGACAAACGTATCGGAACGATTTATCTAGAGGTGGATTTAGGAGGCATTAATTCACGGCTTTGGCTGTTCAGCGCGATCGCCGGAATGATCCTCGTCATCGCGCTTCTGGTGGCTCTTTTCATTTCTCACCGGCTGCAACGACCCATCACCGATCCACTCCTCGCGCTGGCCGAAACCGCCCAAGTAATCGCCGAGCGCAAAGACTACTCCGTCCGCGCGGTCAAACAAGGTGACGACGAGATCGGCACCCTGACCGACGCCTTTAATGCGATGGTCACCGGCATTCAGGAGCGCGAGAGCGCTCTGCACGCGGAAATCGCCGAACGAAAACTGGCGGAGACCCGGGTGCATGCGCAACTCGCACGCCTCGCACAACTCCACCAAATTACTCGCGCGATCGGTGAACGCCAGGACCTGAAAAGCATTTTCCAAGTGGTCGTCCGCAGCCTGGAGGATCACCTGCCCGTCGATTTCAGCTGCATGTGCCTCTACGACGATGTGGCCCACATGCTCACGGTGACCAGCATGGGCGTGAACAGCGAGGCGCTCGCCCACGAGCTGGCGATGACGGAAAACTCGATCATTACCATCGACCAGAACGGCCTCTCGCGTTGCGTGCGCGGAGAGCTGGTCTACGAACCGCATATCAACGACGTGCCATTCCCCTTCCCTCAACGCCTGGTGCGCGGAGGTCTGAGTTCACTGGTGGTCGCCCCGCTGCTGGTCGAAAGCAAAGTCTTCGGCGTCCTCGTCGCCGCCCGCAAACAACCGAACAGTTTCAGCAGCGGCGAATGCGAGTTCCTCCGCCAATTGAGCGAACACGTAGCCCTCGCTGCGCATCAAGCCCAGCTCTACGGCGCGTTGCAGCAAGCCTACGACGACCTGCGCCAAAGCCAGCAGACCAGTCTGCAGCAGGAGCGCCTCCGCGCACTCGGCCAGATGGCGAGTGGCATTGCTCACGACATCAACAACGCGATCTCTCCGGTCACGCTCTACACCGAGTCCTTGCTCGATACCGAACCCGGCCTCAGCCCGCGCGCCCGGGACTATCTCACCACGATCCAACACGCCATGGACGACGTTACCCAGACCGTCAGTCGCATGCGTGAATTCTACCGCCAGCGCGAACCGCAGCTCACCCTCCTCTCCGTCAATCTCAACCTCCTCGTTTCTCAAGTCCTCAGCCTCACCCGCGTCCGCTGGAGCGACATGCCCCTCCAAAACGGCGTCGTCATCGAGCTTCACACCGAACTCGCGGAAAATCTCCCCGCCGTCCTCGGAGTCGAAAGCGAAATTCGCGAGGCGCTCACCAACCTCATTTTCAACGCGGTCGATGCCATGCCCTATGGCGGCACCCTCACGCTTCGCACCCGCACCGGCGAGTGCCCCAATGCCATCGGCCACGACGGCCTTCCGCCCGTGCGGTGCGTGCAGCTCGAAGTCACTGATACCGGCATCGGTATGAACGAAGACACGCGTCGCCGGTGCTTGGAGCCGTTCTTCACGACCAAAGGCGAACGCGGCACCGGTCTCGGCCTCGCCATGGTTTACGGCACGGTTCAACGCCACAACGCCGATATCGAAATCGACAGCGCGCTCGGCCACGGCACCACCTTTCGACTGCTCTTCCCCATTCCGTCCACCACCCCGGTCAGCTCGATCCTCATCGCGCCCACACCGCTCATTGTTCGCCTGCGCCTGCTGATCATGGACGACGATCCCCTCATCATCAAATCCCTGGGCGACGCCTTGGAATCCGACGGTCACTTCGTGGTCACGGCCTCCGGTGGCCAAGCCGGCATTGATGCATTCAGCGAAGCCCAGCGCACCGGCCGCCCGTTCGACATGGTTATCACCGACCTCGGCATGCCGTATGTCGATGGCCGCAAGGTCGCCGCAGCCATCAAAAAAGCCTCGCCCCGCACCCCCGTCATCATGCTCACCGGCTGGGGCGAACGCATGGCATCCGAAGGCGACATTCCCCTCCACGTGGATCGTGTTCTCAGCAAGCCCCCGAAGCTTCGCGAATTCCGGACTGCCTTTGTGCAACTGCTCGCGTCCGCCCGTCTTCCCGACTCCTCGCCGGTCGCAGGCAAGAATCCGTCGCCCTCCCCATGACCTCCGAGCCGAAGGAACACCTGTTGATTGTCGACGACGAAGCCCCTCATTTGAGAGCCCTGTGCGACACCCTCACAGCCCAAGGTTACACGACCACAGGCCACACCTCGGCCCGCGATGCTCTCGCCGCTGTGCGAAAACACGGACACTTCGACCTGATCCTGACCGACCTGCTGATGCCCGAGATGGACGGCATTGCCCTGCTTCGCGCCGCGCAGGAAGTTGATCCCCATCTCGTCGGCGTGATCATGACCGGCCATGGCACGATCGACACGGCAGTGGACGCGATGAAACAAGGCGCGCTCGATTACATCCTGAAACCATTCCGCGTGAGCACGCTCATACCCGTGCTCGCACGCGCGCTCGCCCTGCGCCGCTTGCGGCAGGAAAACGACATCCTTCATCAGCACCTCCGCGCCCGCACCCGCGAACTCGAAGTCGCCAACAAGGAACTCGAAACCTTCTCTTACTCGGTGTCGCACGATTTGCGCGCGCCGTTGCGTGCCATCGATGGGTTTACCGAATTGTTGATCGAGGACCTCGCCGCGCCCGAGGGCAGCCAGAGCCGCTATTACGCGGACACCGTGCGTGCCAACGTCAGCCGGATGAACACGCTTATCGAAGACCTCCTGCGCCTCGCCCGCACCACCCGCGCCGAGATGCACCTCATGCCCGTCGACCTCTCCGCCGTGGCTCTCGAAATCAGCGAAAAACTGCAAGCTGCCGATGGCGATCGCAAAGCCGACTGGATTATCGCGCCGAATATCTCCGCCCTAGGCGATCTCGGTCTGCTGCGAGTCGCCATGGAAAACCTCCTCTCGAACGCTTGGAAATACACGTCCCGAACCGCCCGCGCCCGGATAGAATTTGGTTTCGATCCGCAGGCCGATGGAACGTCGGCTTATTACGTCCGCGACAACGGCGCCGGCTTTGACATGAAGTATGCGAGCCGGCTGTTCGCCCCCTTTCAGCGACTGCATTCCGAGCGCGAATTCCCCGGAACCGGAGTGGGCCTGGCGACCGTTCAACGCATCGTCCAAAAACACGGAGGACGCATCTGGCCACAAGCCGCGCCCGATCAAGGCGCCACGTTCTACTTCACGCTCCCGCTCGTCCCCAAAAAATAGGCCCGCCTCGCATAAGCGAAAGACGGGCCTAAGTCCGACCTAAGATCGTCCGACTAAATCAAGCTCCCACGTCGACGCCATTCAATGCCAGCACGCGGTTGGCGTGACTGCGCACCTTCGTGAGCAACACGGTGTCCTGCGCGAGCGAGCATCCATAGGACGGAATCAGCTCCCGAAGCTTGGCCTGCCACGCGGCGGTTTTGCTCTGCTCGGGGAAGCAGCGCTGAATGAGCCCAAGCATGATCGAGACCGCCGTGGATGCACCCGGCGAGGCACCGAGCAACGCCGCGATTGAACCGTCCGCCGACGCCACCACCTCGGTGCCGAATTGCAGCACGCCGCCGCGCTTCGCGTCTTTCTTGATGATCTGCACGCGCTGACCGGCGATCTCCAGACGCCAGTCGTCCGGCTTCGCATCGGGGAAATATTCCTTCAGCGCCTCGAACCGTTGCTCCGACGACTGGATGACCTGACCGATGAGATATTTCGTCAGATCAACGTTGTCACGGGCCACCGCGAGCATGGGACCCAGGTTCCCCGGGTTGATCGAGGCGGGCAGATCGAGAAACGAACCGGCCTTGAGAAACTTCGTCGAAAAACCGGCGTAAGGTCCGAAGAGCAGCGATTTTTTTCCGTCAACGACACGCGTATCGAGATGCGGCACCGACATCGGCGGCGCCCCGACCGAAGCCTTGCCGTAAACCTTGGCCTGATGACTCGCGACCACCTCGGGGTTGTCGCAACGCAGCCACTGACCGCTCACGGGAAACCCGCCAAAGCCACGCCCCTCGGGAATGCCTGATTTCTGAAGCAGCGGCAGCGCACCGCCACCCGCACCCAAAAAGGCGAAGCGCGCGATCACCTTCCGCTTACCCTCGCGCCCCTCGATCTTGATCTTCCAACGCCCGTCGGTGCAGCGCGCAACATCGGCCACGCGTTCACCGAGGTGCACGCTTACGCCCGGCTGCTTGCTGAGCGACTCCAGCATGCCCTGGGTCAACGCGCCGAAATTAACGTCCGTGCCCTCCTCGGCACGCGTGGCCGCCACCGGCTCGGCGGGGTCGCGACCCGCGATCACCAGCGGAGCCCACGCGGCGATCTTCGCGCGATCCTCGGTGTAGTCCATCCCTGAAAAAAGCGGGTTGCCCGACAGCGCCTGATGGCGCGCACGCAGGAAGGCCACGTCGTTACCACGCACAAAACTCAGGTGCGGCACAGGGGAAATAAAACCCTGCGGAGCGGGCAGTCGGCGACGCTCCACCAGCGACGCCCAGAATTGTTTCGAGACCTCAAACGCCTCGTTGATCTGAATCGCCTTCGAGATATCGACCGAGCCATCCGGCTTTTCGGGCGTGTAGTTGAGTTCACACAACGCGGCGTGACCGGTCCCGGCGTTGTTCCAAGGGTTCGAGCTTTCGCCGGCCACCGTTTCCAACGCCTCGATGATCTCGATCGTCAGATCGGGTTGCAGCTCTTTGAGCAACGTGGCCAGCGTGGTGCTCATCACACCCGCGCCCACGAATACCAAATCCACTTCTTTTTTGTTACGTCCTCGGTTCATGCAGTGTTGAGAAAAAACAGGAGAATGAGCGAGAGTCAGGCCAACTCTGCGCGTTTCTTGTTATGTATTCAGTCCCCTACGGACCCCGATCATTTAGCTAATTTACAGCACCGAGAAACGCTGCTTATCCTAAGCTGGACGCCTATCAGTTTAGCGCATCACCCCACCTCGTGAGCAATTCCTCAGGGTGCGTCTGGGAAAGAATCCGGGCCAGCGTGAGCGAGAAGGGTGGCTCGGCCAAGGCGGCCTGAGGCGGAGGCGGGCCAGCGGCCCGTGCCGCCGAGGACAACGCCGGCCCAGCGCCCTTTCTCACTTCACTCGTAGAGCGCCAGCGATGGGCCGAATACTTTTCCAGACACACCCTAAGCCTTGGATTGAAGCCATCGGCACTCGCCGCCTGAGTCTCGGGCATGAGTCGTGAAACGTGTTATCGGTGCTTCTGGCCGAAGTCCCTTTGCTGGTGCCCCTCCATCTCGCCGATGGCGACCCGCACGCAGTTTGTGTTCCTCATGCACCCCAAGGAATTCAAGCAGGAGAAGGCCGGAACCGGACGCCTCACGCATCTCTGCCTCGCCAACAGCGAGATTCACATGGGCGTCGACTTCGACAACCACGAGGAGGTTCAGGCGTTGATCGCCGATCCGCGCAACCTGCCCATGCTCGTTTACCCGAGCGCCGGCGCACGCAACCTGTCCAAAGGCGACCTCACACCCGCCGATCTCGGTGACCGACGACTGGTGGTCTTTCTCCTCGATGCGACCTGGGCGCTCGCCAAAAAAATGCTTCGCCTCAGCCCGTCGCTGCAACGCCTGCCGCGCGTCATGTTCACGCCGTCCGCCCCCAGCCGTTACGTCATCAAACAGCAACCCGTCGAAGGCTGCCTCTCGACGCTCGAAGCATCGCACGAGCTCTTGCTCGCGCTGCAACGCTCCGGCCTCGACGACTACGCCTTGCCGGAGCAATTGCTCGGGCTGTTCGCGCGCATGCAGGACTACCAACTCCGCTGCGCCCGCGATCCGAGCCGCGAAGGGTATCGGCGCCGGCCCTACAGCGCCCCCGCCGATCGCGTTGGCCCCAAAGGCCGCACCGGCGCGCGACGCACGCGCGTGCTCAACCTCGGGAACGCGCAGGAAACCGTGACCAACGTAACCGAGAAGCCGGCAGAGTAGGCAAAGTAGACGCGGCAGCTTGCCGCGTTTCCGGGACATTCACTCCAAGCAACGCGGCAAGCTGCCGCGTCCACTCGGTCTCGCAGCTACGCCGTCCCGTATTCAGGACACGAAAAAGCCCGCCTTCACAGGCGGGCTTAAATCGATCAGTCGTCGTTCAGGCTTACTTGGCCTTGGCGGCGCCGCGCTTGAACTTCGAGGTGAACTTCTCAACGCGACCAGCGGTGTCGACGATGCGCTTCTCGCCGGTGTAGGCGGGGTGCGAATCAGAGGTCACGTCGCGGAGGACGATGAAGTGTTCGACGCCATCGATGACTTCCTTACGGGCGGACTTCATCGTGGACTTGGTGAGGAAACGCTTGCCGCTCGAAACATCGAGGTAGCAAACGTTGTTGAGGACGGGATGGCCTTCGGCTTTCACGTTATTAAAGAGGGATTAAGATTAACCTTGGCGGGCCTTGTAGCGCGGCTCGACCTTGTTGATGACGTAGATGCGGCCTTTGCGGCGGACGACCTGGCAGGCAGGGTGACGCTTCTTCGCGGATTTGATAGAGGAAACAACTTTCATAAAAGAGACGAAAACACCGGCCGCGCCGGCCTCTGTCAACGGAAATATTGACCGGTTTTCGGTCAGTTTAAGCTCGGGTCCTCGGGCTCGTTGGCGAGGAGCTTCCAATCATCGTTAATCTGCCCCAGCAGATCGCGCCAAAGCTGTTCATCAGGCGAATCGGTTAAGAGGTCGGCCACCAGCGGGCTCACCACCCACGTATCGCGCATCAACTCGTCTTCCAGCTGCCCGGCCGTCCAGCCGGCGTATCCAAGAAAGGCCCGCATGTGCACGCCTTCCTCGTTCATTAGCTCTTCCGCACGCTGCGGATCGATGCCGAACATGAGCTGAAAGCCGTCCGTCTCGGGATGCGGGCGCCATACGCAGAGAATCACTTGCGTGGGCTGCACCGGACCGCCGGCGAAAAGCGGCACGTTGGCCAGCGCACTCAGGCCAAATTCGGTGCTGAGTTCCCCCAATCGTTTACCCAGTGGGCGGTTGATCACGACGCCCATCGCACCTTCGCTGTCGTGCGACGCGATGAGGATCACCGTGTGTTTAAACGTGTCCTCGCGCAACGAGGGGTGTGCCAGTAGCAACGAGCCACCAAGCACGGCGGAGGAGTCGGAATGTCGGGTGGACATCTGGCGAAGAGCGACAGCGAAAAGCGGTTTAAAGTTTCACTACTTTCACGTTCGCATCGGCCAGCAACGGACCGACCAGCAAATCGTTGTTGTAGTCATCACGATAGCGGATTTCAGCGATGCCGGCGGCGGCTAGAATCTTGGCGCAATTAATACAGGGATAATGGGTCACGTAAGCGACTCCGCCCTCGACAGGACTGCCGCGACGGGCGGCGTCGGCAATGGCGTTTTGCTCCGCGTGAACCGTCGCCTGTTCGCGTCCTTCACGCAGGCGCGAGAGGTGCGGCGTGCCGGGCAGGAAGCCGTTGTAGCCGGCGGCGATGAGACGATTTTGCCGGTCGCCACCGCTCACGATCACACAGCCCACATGGAGGCGTTCGCACGGCGAGCGCGTGGAGATCAGCACGGCGGTCGCCATGAAATAATCATCCCACGATGGACGTTCGGTAAACTGCTGGGTGGCTTGGGCGATCAGGTCGACCGCGGAGCTCGGTTCGCTCATGTGCGCAATCGGTAGCCCGCGTTTTGAAAATTGCCACTCCGAATCCATCGGCTCATCAACCGCACATGGCCACGCTGCAAGACCTCGTCACCTATTGCGATGAACGCACCCGTCGCTCCGCCTATAAGGATGCGCCCGGGGCTTTTAACGGCCTGCAACTCGCCAACAGTGGCCGCGTCACCCGGATCGGTGCGGCCGTCGATGCGGGCGTCGCCCCCTTTCGACAAGCGATCGCGGCCGGCGTGGATTTTCTGATCGTTCACCATGGAATGTATTGGGACATGCCTCGTCCGCTCACCGGTCCGGTTTACGAGCGCGTCTCCACGTTGATCCGCGGCGACTGCGCGCTCTACAGCAATCACCTCCCTCTCGACGGCCACCCTGAGCTGGGCAACAACGCGTTGCTCGCCCGCCAACTCGGCCTCACTCCCGACCGACCGTTTCTCGTGCGTGACGGCGAAGCCATTGGTCGCATCGCCACGCGCTCGGGACCGCGCTCAGCCTTGCGCGCGCAACTGGAGCAACTCTACGGCCGCGTCATCGCCATCGAATACGGCTCGGCCGCACCCTCCGCCGTGGCGTTTTGCAGTGGCAGCGGCAACAGCGCCATCCCCGAGCTGTTGCCTGCCGGCGTCGATACGCTCGTGACAGGCGAACTCCGCGAAGAGTGGTTCAACACCGCGCAGGAACAGGGCCTTAACCTTTACCTCTGCGGACACTACGCGACCGAGGTCCATGGCGTGAAAGCCCTTGCCGCCGAACTTGCCGCCAAGTTCGACCTTCCATGGGAATTCATCGCAACTGACAATCCGCTTTGATTTCTGTCGCAAGTTCGCAACAGTGCGCCCCCTCAGCGCCCGCCCCCAATGAAAAAAATCGCCATCCTCAACGGCCCCAACCTCGACCGCCTCGGCAAACGCGAACCCGAAATCTACGGACACACGACGCTTGCCGACTTGGAGGCGTCCCTGCGCGCTGAATTCTCCGCGACGACGTCGCTTGAATTCTTTCAGTCCAACCACGAGGGCGCGCTCATCGACAAGATTGCCGCCCTCGCCGACGCCAAGTTCGACGGCATCGTGATCAATGGCGCCGCCCTCACCCACACGAGCGTCGCCCTCCGCGACTCGCTCGCCGGCGCGCACCTGCCCACGGTCGAAGTCCACATTTCCAACATCTACAAGCGCGAGGAATTCCGCCACACATCACTCACCGCTCCGGTGGCGCTCGCGGTCATCAGCGGACTCGGACTCGAAGGCTATTTCGCCGCCGTGCGTTTTCTTTTAAAGCGGTGAACGACGCGCCTGTCTCCGTCCAAACGCAGTGGTTCGTGTGTCACACGAAGCCGCGCTGCGAAAAGAAGTTTTCCGCCCTGATGGAGGCGGAAGGCGTCGAGCATTACCTGCCGCTCGTCGAAAGCGTGAAGCGCTACGGCAAGCAGACGAAGCGGTTCACCAAGCCTCTTTTCCCAGGCTACGTGTTCGCGCAGATCGTCCTGGAAAACAAAGCCCGCATCTACCAGCAGGACCTTCTGGCCCGCGTCATTCCCGTGGTGCACGAGAACGCCTTCCTGCGCCAAATGGAAAGCGTGCGCGCCATCGTGGCCTCCGGCCTTGAGCTCACGTTGCGTCCGCTCATCCAGCGCGGCACCCGCGTCCGCGTGACCAGCGGACCGCTCTGGGGACTCGAAGGCGTGGTCGATGACCCCACGAATCCGCATGGCATCGTGGTTGCCGTGGACGTTCTCCAACAGGGACTGCACGTCCGCATGTCGCTGGAAAACCTCGAACCGGTGCCCTGAGCACCAACGTGGGAGCGAGCTTGCTCGCGATGACAGGTGAACATCGCGAGCAAGCTCGCTCCCACGCGTCTGCTCAAGCCAGCCAGAGCACCCACGCGAGGTGCACCGCATGCATCGTTACGCACGCAGCCAATGCCGCCGCCGTGTCGTCGATCGTCACGCCCCAACCGCCGGGCAAATCTTGCAGTTTTTTTATCCCGAAGGGCTTGGCGATGTCATACAGCCGGAACAATGCAAAGCCGGTGAGAAACACCGCCCAGTTGGGCACGACGTTGGCAAATCGCGTCCAGCCGATGAAGCACAGCGGCATCGCGACGAACTCATCCAAAACTATTTTGCCGGGATCGCGTTCACCGAGCCGGAACTCCGCCTCGCCGCAGATGGCCACGGAGAAATAAAATCCGACCATGCTGAAGAGCACCAGTGCGGTATCGCCCATTCGCCCCGCGAACAGCGTGGTGAAGTAGAGCAAGCCCGCCACTGATCCCCAGGTGCCTGGCGCTTTACGCATGCGACCAACCGGTCCGAGCGTCGCACACGAAACCACCCACCCCGTCGGCAAAAACCGCGGCCAGATCGGCTGCTTCATCGCACTCATGTCATCTCGTCAAAAACCACGTCGCGATACTTCACGAGGTAATCCCAGCCCGAGCGCACCGTGAAATACACACTGAGAATAAACAGCCAAAGTCCCACGTGATGGATCACCGAACCATAAGGCGAAAAATCAATCTTCAGCCAGCGTGCGACGTCGTCCTGCAGCATCGGCACGAACAACAAAAACCCGACCGCGATGAGTTGGGTGAGCGTCTTGGCTTTTCCGCCGCGCTCCGCTGCGACCACCACGCCTTTGGCCGCCGCCATCATGCGCATGCCTGAGATCAAAAACTCACGGCACAGCACGATCAGCACGAAGTAAATCGGCACGACCTGCTGCTCAATAAAAGCGATCATGATACCCACGACGAAGATCTTGTCCGTGAGCGCATCCATGAACTTGCCGAACGTCGAAATGAGCTTCCGGCGACGCGCCAGATAGCCGTCCAACCAGTCGCCCACGGCGGCTATAATAAACAGCCAGAACGCCAAGGTTGCCGCGCCCGGCCAGTCTTGGCGCATCAGCCAAACGACCAAAAACATCAGCGGAATACGCGAAAGAGTGATGATGTTGGGCAGGTTCATGTTGGCGGGCTGAAGGTTTCGCCGACGACAGTGACGCCCTTTCCCAAAGGCAACCCCGGAAACGCAACGATTTGGTTCTCGCCCCGTGTCACGCCACACGGATGATGCCGAAGCTCATGCGTCACTGCATTTATCCCGGCACGTTTGATCCCCTCACCAACGGTCACCTCGATGTGCTCGACCGCGCGGCCAAACTGTTTGATCGCATCACCGTCGCCATCGCTCGAAACCCCGGCAAGGGCCCCGTCTTCACCCCGGAGCAACGTCTGGAACTCGTGCAAGGCAACCTCGCCAAATACCCGCACGTCACCGCCACGATCTTCGATGGCCTGCTGGTTGACTTCGCGGTCGCCCAAAAAGCCGACGCCATCATCCGCGGACTCCGCGCGCTTTCGGACTTCGAGTTCGAGTTCAACATGGCCCTCATGAATCGCCATCTGAAGCCGCAGATCGAAACCCTCTTCGTTATGCCTCATGAGCAATTCAGCTACACCAGCTCCTCGCTCGTGAAACAGGTTGCCCGCTATGGTGGCGACATTTCGCATTTTGTTCCTGCCAACGTGGCCGCCGCCCTCGCCAGCGCCTTCCCGCGGACCACCGGATAACAGGGACAGTTGCAGCTAAGTTAAGCGGCGGATTATCCCGCCCATTTGTAACATTCGCTGGCAGCTCCCGTCTTGGCGGATTCGGACGTTGCATCGCGCCCCCTGCGGAGAACTAATTTTCCACTGTCCCTGCGCGCCTTTCTACGCTCGGACACCGATTACCCTCCGATCCAATTTATCATGGCGAAACCCGGCTCCCCCAAACTCTGGCTTGTTCTTGTCGCGATCGCGGCTCTTGGCGGCGGCTATTATTACTACGCCAAACACAACGCCCTCCCGCCTGCGGAGTTCACCACGGCCACGATCTCCCGCAGCGACATCGTTCAGTCCGTGACCGCCACCGGCGACCTCCAGCCCGTCACCACCGTCGAAATCAGTTCGCAAATCTCCGGCCTCATCAAAGAGGTCCTCGTCGATTTCAACTCTCAGGTGAAACAAGGCGACCTGCTCGCCCGCATCGACCCCGCCACCTACGAGGTCCGGCTCAACTCCACCAAGGCCCAGCTCGCGAACACCCGCGCCAACGACAACCTCGTTAAACTCAACACCGAGCGCACCCGCAGCCTGCGCGCCCAAGAACTCGTTTCTCAACAAGAGCTCGATCAAGCCGAAGCCCAGCTCACGCAGGCCGAAGCCCAGTTACAGATTCAACAAGCCGCCGTCCAAACCGCCGAGGTCGATCTTACCCGTTGCAACCTCTACGCGCCCATCGACGGCATCGTCATGGACCGCCTCGCCGAAGTCGGCAAAACCGTCGCCGCGAGCCTCAACGCGCCCAAGCTTTTCTCCCTCGCCGCCGACCTCACCAAGATGCAAATCGAGGCCGACGTCGCTGAAGGAGACATCGGCTCCGTCGAAGTGGGCCAGCACGTGAACTTCACCGTCGACGCCTACCCGAACCGTCATTTTCACGGCACCGTTTCGCAGATCCGCAACTCCCCGGTCGTCGTCCAAAACGTGGTCACCTACGTCACCATTATCGATGTCGCCAACGATGACTTGAAGCTCAAGCCCGGCATGACGGCCAACGTCTCCATCATTACGTCCCGCAAAGAAGACGTCCTCCGCATTGCCAATAGTGCCCTGCGCGTCCGCATCCCCGAAAATCTTCTCCCCGCGACCGCTCTCGCCTCCGATGCCGCCAAACCCGCCACCCGCGAACAGATCCAGCAGCTCATGGCCGAGGCCGGTGCCAACCCCAACTCCCGCCGCCTCGCCCCCGAGGTCCGCGCCCGCTTGATCCAGCTCGCCAAGGAACGTCACCTCGAACTCCCCGCCCGCCTCACCCGCAGCGGCGAAGACGACAATGGAGGCATTGCCACGCGCACCGTTTATAAACTCGGAGGCACGCCCACCGATCCCCAAGTCATTCCCATCACCATCAAGACGGGCATCACCGACGGTAGCGCCACCGAGATCATCGAAGGCCTCAACGAGGGCGATGCCATCATCACCAGCGCCTATCAACCGGGCGCCCCCACCGCGACCGGTGCGTCCACTCCCAACCCCTTCGGCGGCGGTGGTGGTCGGCGTTAACATCCTCTGCGCATCCCGGTCATGGAGCCCATCATCAAGCTGACGGACATCCAAAAAACCTACGCCAATGGCGAGGTGAAGGTCCACGCCGTGCGCGGCATCTCCCTCGATATCCACAAGGGTGAATTCATCGCCATCATGGGCGCGTCCGGCTCCGGCAAGTCCACGCTCATGAACACGCTCGGCTGCCTCGACCGGCCGACCAGCGGCACCTACCGCCTCGACGGCATCAACGTCTCCGATCTCGGTCGCAACGAACGCGCCGACATCCGGAACCAAAAAATCGGCTTCGTCTTTCAAGGTTTCAACCTGCTCTCCCGCACCACCGCGTTGGAAAATGTCGAGCTCCCCATGCTCTACGCCCCGCGCCGCGTTTCCGCCCACGAGATGCGCGACCGCGCGATGCACGCGCTGGAAATCGTCGGCCTCGCCAAACGCTACGACCACCTGCCCAACCAGCTCTCCGGCGGACAGCAACAACGCGTCGCCATCGCCCGAGCCCTCGTGAACAACCCGCAGGTTATCCTTGCCGATGAACCCACGGGCAACCTCGACACCAAAACCTCTGTCGAAGTCATGGGCGTTTTCCAGAAGTTGAACGACGAAGGCATCACCATCGTGATGGTCACTCACGAGCTCGACATCGCCCGCTACTGTAAACGCAACCTCGTCGTCCGCGATGGCATCGTCGTCCGCGACGAACTCGTTACTCCCCGCTCCTTCGCCGCCGAAGAACTGCTCAAAGTCGCGGAAGCCGAGGCGGCCGCCAAACTCACCCACGTCCTCTTCCCCCACGCCAACGCGGCCGACTGATTGGTCATTTGAAACCATGCGTCTCGTCGCCACCACCATCATCGCCCTCCGCGCGCTTCGCCGAAATAAGATGCGCTCGGTCCTCACCGCACTCGGCATGATCATCGGCGTCGGCGCCGTCATCGCGATGGTCAGCATCGGCAACGGCGCGCGCTCCCAAGTCGAAGCGTCGATCGCCAACCTCGGCCAAAACGTAATCAGCGTCTATCCCGGCACATTCACGTCGGGTGGCGCCCGCGGTGGATGGGGATCCAACAGCACCCTCACCCCTGAAGATGCTATCGCCATCCAAACCGAAATCACCGGTGTCGTCGCCGTCAGCCCCGAGGTCCGCGACCGCGCCCAAGTGCTGGCCAGCGGACTCAATTGGAACACGACTGTGTTCGGAGAATCCCCGGAATTCCCCAACATTCGTTCCTGGCCGCTGGCCGACGGCGTTATGTTCACCGACGCCGAGGTCCGCAGCACTGCCAAGGTCGCCGTGATCGGCCAAACCATCGCCGACCAAATCTTCCCCGGCATCGACCCCATCGGAAAAACCATCCGCGTTCGCAACATCCCCCTCAGGGTCATAGGCGTCCTGAAGCCCAAAGGATTTAACTACTTCGGCGCAGACCAAGACGACGCCGTTATCATCCCTTACACGACCTCGATGCGTCGAATCTCCCGACGCACCAACCTCAACAGCATCCTCATCCAAGCCGCCTCCGAGGACCAGATGCCACGCATCCAGCAAGAGATTACCGACCTCCTCCAACAGCGTCGCCAAGGCCGCGATCCCGACTTCACGGTGCGCAACCAACTCGAACTCGCCCAAACCGCTACCGAAACCTCGCGCACCATGACCGGCCTCCTCGGCGCGATTGCCGGCGTCTCTCTCATCGTCGGCGGCATCGGCATCATGAACATCATGCTCGTCTCCGTGACCGAACGCACCCGCGAGATCGGCATTCGCCTAGCCATCGGTGCGCACGATCGCGACATCCGCCTCCAATTCCTGATCGAAGCCATGGTCCTCAGCCTCATGGGCGGCACTCTCGGCATCCTCATCGGCATCGGCTCGTCCCAACTCGTTTCCCACCTCAACGGCTGGCCCGTGCTCGTCTCCACCAGCACTACTATCAGCGCCTTCGTTTTTTCGGGGGCAGTCGGCATCATCTTCGGTTTCTACCCCGCGCACAAAGCTGCACAACTCGACCCCATCGACGCCCTTCGTTTCGAATGAAAACCCGTCGCCTCCTTCTCCTCCTCGTCGCCGCTTTCATGCTCCCGGCCGTGCGCACCCGCGCCGACTCCCCCGTGCTCGAAGCCGCTATCGATCTATTCAAAGCCAAACGCGTCCCCGAGGCGCGCGAACAACTCGCCACCATCGTCGCTCGCGAGCCGCAGAACGTCACCGCGCTCTGGTATCTCGGCCAGGCCGAACTCAAAACCCAGCACCGCGAAGCCGCCGTCGCCACTCTGGCGAAAGCCGTCGATCTCGATCCCAAAAACCACCAACTCCTCGCCTGCTACGGCAACGCCTGCCTCCTCCGCGCTACCGAACTGGGCGTATCGCTTTCCTCCATCGGCTTCGCCCACCGTGGACGCGACGCACTGGAGCAAGCGGTGAAGCTGGCCCCCGATGTCGTCGGTTATCGCGAAGGTCTGGTGCAATTCTACACCCGCGCCCCCGCTCTGGCCGGCGGCAGTCTTTCTCGCGCCTACGCCCATATCGACGAGATCACCCGAATCAACCCCGCCCGCGGCGCCGTCATTAAAGCCAACGTGCTTTGCAGCGAAAAACGCTACGACGAAGCCCTGAGCGTCTGCCAAGAAATCCTTCGCAACCAGCCCGACACCTACCTCGCCCTTTACACACTCGGGCGCATCGCCTCCGAAACCGGACGCGAACTCGTCCCCGGCGAAGCCGCCCTCCGCCGCTGCCTCCAACTGACTCCGCGCGCCGAAGAGCCCGATCACGCTGGCGCGTATTATCGCCTCGGACTCATCGCCGAAAAAGACAACCGCCCCGCCGACGCCCGTCAGGCTTACCAAGCCGCCCTCGCCGAGGAACCGTCCCTCGCCAAAGCCTCCGAAGCGCTCGCCCGCCTGAAGTGATCCCGTAGGCCGCGAGCTTGCCCGCGCCCCCTCGCGACTCATGCTGCCCACGCCCGCACGCATGAGCAGCGATCCGTCACCCATCGTCGAATTCCAGTCTGTTACCAAACGTTTTGGTGAAGACGATGCCCGTGCGCCCATCCTCGACGGACTCACCTTTCGCGCCGAACGCGGCGAATTCATCAGTCTCATTGGCCCGAGCGGTTGCGGTAAATCGACTCTCCTTCGCCTCATCGCCGGCCTCGCCCTGCCGACGTCCGGTCGCGTGCTGATCGAAAGCCTGCCCGCTGACACCACGCCCGCCGAGCGCGCCTTCATCTTCCAAGACGCCACTCTGCTCCCTTGGCTCACCGTCCAGCGCAACGCCGAGTTGCTACTCAAACTCCGAGGCGCTCCCTCCCCGCATCGAGCTGAACTCGCCACGCAACTCCTCGCCTTGGCCCGCATCGGACACCTATCCGGCCGCTATCCGCGCCAACTCTCCGGTGGTGAAAAAATGCGCGTCTCCATCGCCCGCGCCCTCACGTTGGAACCGTCGCTGCTCCTGCTCGACGAACCCTTCGGCGCCCTCGACGAACTCACCCGCGAACACCTCAACGAAGAGCTGCTCACCCTTCGAGAACGCCAACGCTGGACCGCCTTCTTCGTCACCCACTCCGTCTCGGAAGCGGTCTTTCTCTCCACGCGCATCCTGATTCTCTCCGCCGGCCGAATCGCGCACGACCTCGCGGTCGATTTGCCCTTCCCTCGCAACGCCGCCACCCGCGAACACCCCGCGTTTCAACAACAAGTCGCCGTCATTTCCCGACTCCTCCGCGAGGCACCGTCCCGCAACGCCGGAGGTTCCTCCGCCTCCGCATGAACCGCCGCGCCCTCACCTTCGCGCTCCCCTTCCTCACCGGGCTCCTGCTCGTTGCCGCGTGGTATGTCGCGCGACTCTGGATACTGCCCGAAAGCCAGCGATTCCTCCTCCCCGCCCCCGACGCCGTGGCTCGCGCCTTTGTTGAAAAGGCCCCGCAACTCGCATCCGCCACCGCCAGCACTGCTCTCGGCGCGCTCCTCGGCTTTGGCGCCGCCGTTCTCGGCAGCGCGTTCCTCGGCCTGATGCTCTCACTCTCGCCCCTTATCCGGGCGGGGATTTACCCGTGGCTCATGGCCCTCCAGCTCACGCCCATCATCGTGCTCGCGCCCATCCTCATCCTCTGGGTCGGCCCCGGCCTGAAGAGCGTCGTGGTGATCACGTTTTTGATCAGCTTCTTCCCCCTCGTGGTAAACACCACTCAAGGTCTCGTCTCCACCGACCGTAATCTCCTCGATCTCTTCCGCATGGGTCGCGCCACCCGCGTGCAGCAGATTCTCCTCCTGCGCATCCCGGCCGCCCTGCCGTATTTCTTTACCGGACTGCGCATCGCCGCCGCCCTCGCTCCTATCGGCGCGATTTCGGGCGACATCTTTGCCGGCAACTCCGGCGGCGGCCAAGGCGGACTCGGTTTCCTCGCGGTCATCTATGGCGCCCAGTTCCAGATTCCCGCCCTCTTCGCCACCGCCATCATCAGCTGCCTCCTCGGCTTCGTGTTCGCCGGCACCGTGATTTGGCTAAGCTGGCTCGCCCTCCGCCGCTGGCACGACGCCTATCAACCGAAAGACTAAAAAACTCTTTCTCGTTCCTCTTTATCTTAATCTTTCTCCCTTCCGTCCGCCCACCGAAACGCCCGATCCCTGACGAAAGAGAACGATTAAGAGAACGAGGAAAGATTTGAACCAACCCATGCCCATCCCCCGCGAACTCCTCTACCGCGACCGCCGCCTCCCGCTCAACGGCGAACCGCTCATCGTCGGTATCCTCAACGTCACCGACGATTCCTTCTTCGATGGCGGACAACACGCCTCGCTCCCCGCCGCCGTTTCCCACGCGCGTCTGCTCGTTGCCGAAGGCGCATCGGTCATCGACATCGGCGGACAATCCACTCGCCCCGGCTACATCGAAGTCGGCCCCGACGAAGAAATCCGCCGTGTCGTTCCCGTCATCCGTGAACTCGTCCGCCACGTCGCCGTCCCGCTCTCGATCGACACCTACCACGCCGCCGTGGCCGCCGCCGCCCTCGCGGCCGGCGCGCACATCGTCAACGACGTCCACGGACTCCAACGCGACCCCGCCATGGCCAGCGTGATCGCCCGCCACGGCGCCGCCGCGATCCTGATGCACAACGACACCGCCTTCCGCGAAACTCCGGGCGACGTCATCGAAAAGATAAAAGCCTTCCTCGCCCGCTCCCTCGATCTCGCCACTACCGCCGGCATCGATCCAGCCCGAGTGGTTCTCGACCCCGGTATCGGTTTCAGCAAAACCCAGCCGCAAAATCTCGCAATCCTTGCGCGCCTCTCCGAGTTGCATGCCCTCGGCCATCCGTTGCTCCTGGGCGCCTCGCGCAAGTCCGTCATCAGCCACGTCCTCGACCTCCCGCCCGACGAACGCCTCGAAGGCACCCTCGCCATCACCGCGCTGGCAGTTTCCCAAGGCGTCCAGTTCCACCGGGTCCACGACGTCCGCGCCAATCACCGCGCCGCCCTCATGGCCGCCGCCATCCGAGACGCCCGTTGATCCGGCTGTTAAATCGTTCTCGTTCTCTTACTCATTCTCGTTCTCCTTTCCGTCCATCGCATGACCGGCCGCATCACCCTCTCCAACATGGTATTCTACGGATACCACGGCGACCTCCCCGAGGAGAACACCCTCGGCCAACGATTCGTGATCGACCTTGTCCTCACGCTCGACATCGCCGAGGCCGCCGCGACCGACCACCTGAACGCCACGGTCGATTACACGCAGGTTTACGCCATCTGCCGCGAGACTGTCGAAAAGGACCGCTTCAAACTCATCGAGGCGCTGGCCAACCACGTCATCGACCGCGTCCTCGTTGCCTGCCCCATCGTGGACAAGGTGGATATCACCATTAAAAAGCCGTCCGTTCCCATCGCCGGTATTCTCGACCATGTCTCCGTCGAAACCAGCAAATCGCGTGCAGACAGCCTACCTCGGACTGGGCGGTAATCTCGGCGACCGCCACGCCAACCTCTCCGAGGCGCTCGCCCGCCTCGCCGCCGCCCCCGAAGTCCGCATCGCTCGCGTCTCGCCTGTTTACGAGACCAAGGCCATCGGCCCCGGAAACCAGCCCGACTTCCTCAACCTCGTCGTCGAGCTGGAGACGACACTCTCTCCGCACGCGTTGCTGGACCTGTGTCTGGCCATTGAGCAACACCTCGGCCGCGTCCGCCGCGAACGCTGGGGCCCGCGCACCATCGACCTCGACGTCCTCCTCTTCGGCAACGACGTCCGCCACGATGAGCGACTAACCCTCCCGCATCCGCGCCTCCACGAACGCGCCTTCGTGCTCGCACCGCTGGCCGATCTCGCACCCGACCTCATCGTCCACAGCGAGACCGTGCGCACGCACCTGGCCCGCGTTGACCGCACCGACGTCGCCCCGCGCCCCGACCTCGCGCTCGCTCCGCCCGTGCTGCTGGAAGAAGTCACCTTGCCCGCACCGCCGCACGAATTCTTCGCCCGCCTGCGCGACCGCGACCATGCCTTCTTCCTCGACAGCGGCCGCTCCTCCGGCGGCCTCGGCGCGTATTCGTTTATCGGGTGCGATCCCTTTCTCACCTTCAGCGCCAAAAACGGCCAAGTCACCGTCACACGCAACAACGCCCCCACGCACGACGACGGCCCCACCGAAACGCCCCCCGGCGACGCCCTCGCCCATCTCCAAACCCTCCTCCGCCGCTACCATACACCACGGCAAGTTTGTCACTTAATAAGTGACAAATATCCGTCCAGCTCCGCCTCGACCGCACCAACTCCCCCGGCCGCCTCAACCGTCCCAGCCTCGCCCACTTCGTCGCCCACCCAGCCCGCGTCACTTGCGCTGCCAACACTGCCGTTTACGGGAGGTGCCGTCGGCTTCTTCGGCTACGAACTCTGCACGCAATTAGAGAAACTCCCGCGCGTTCGTCCCGACGACCTGCCGATCATCCCCGACTGCGAGTTCGCCTTCTACGACACGTTTATTGCCCACGAACACGCCTCCGGTCGCACCTGGCTCGTCGCCAACCCCGTCCATACCACGCCCGCCGCCGCCCTCCTCGCCCGTCTCCGCGCCACCCTCGCCACCTCAGCTTCAGCCCCTTCCTCGTCTCCCGATCCAGTTTGTCACTTAATAAGTGACAAACCTTCCGGCCTCGCTGGCCAAAAACCGGCTTCCAATTTCGACTTCGCCTCCTACGCGGAAGCCATCGCCCGCATCAAATCCTACATCGCAGCCGGCGACGTCTATCAGGTGAACCTCACCCAGCGCTTCGAGACCACGCTCCCGTGCGAGCCTTACGCACTCTACCAAAAGCTGCGCGCACGCAGCCCCGCGCCGTTTGCCTGTTACCTTTCCTTCGGGCCCGTGCAGATCATCAGCAGCTCCCCCGAACGCTTCCTCACTGTCCGCGATCGCCACGTCGAAACCCGTCCGATCAAAGGCACCCGTCCGCGCTCCTCCGATCCGGCCACCGATGCACGCCTCGCCGCCGAACTCGTCGCCAGCGAAAAGGACCGCGCCGAGCTCCTCATGATCGTCGATCTCGAACGCAACGACCTCGGGCGCGTCTGCCAATTCGGCTCCGTCCACGTCGAAAAGCTCTGGCAGCTCGAATCGCACCCCACCGTTCACCACCTCGTCGCGACGGTGTCCGGCACGTTGCGCGACGACGTGGACATCATCGACTGCGTGCGCGCCTCGTTTCCCGGCGGCTCGATCACCGGTGCCCCCAAAATCCGTTCGATGGAAATCATCGACGAACTCGAACCTCACCGCCGCCACATCTACACCGGAGCGATCGGCTACATCGGATTCGATGGCAACGCGGACCTCAACATCGCCATCCGCACGATCACCTGCGTCGATGGTCGCGCCTATTACCACGTCGGCGGAGGCGTCGTCTGGGACTCCAAAGCTGCCGCCGAGTATCAAGAAACCCTCGATAAAGGCCGCGCAATGCACGAAGCCCTGACCGCACCATAAACACCCCTCGCTTCTAACTCCTCTTCCAGACTCCGGCTCGCCTGAATCCCCACTCCGACCTCTGTGACGCTCTGTGCACCCTCTTTCCGCCTCTGTGTCCCCCCCCCTCTGAAACCCTCGCCGTCATTCCTCCGCCCGAATCGTCGTGTTTCTCCATTTGTCGATTAACCGAGAACGGCTAACTTAGCCGATGAAGAACGCCCCCGAGCCCATGTCCGCCCCCTCCGACTCCATCCTTTCTGCCCAAGTCCTCCTTGATGGCCGCCTCCTGCCCGCGGCCTCCGCAACGGTTTCCGCAACCAGCGAAGGTTTTCTCTACGGACACGGCGTCTTCGAAACCGTCAAAATCCTCGGTGGCCGTCCTGTCTTTCTCCCGCAACACCACGCCCGCCTCACCGCCAGCGCCCACGCCCTCGACCTCCCGTGCACGCTCACGCTCGGCACGCTCCGCGACCAGTTGCACCAAGTCATCGCGGCCAACGCCCTGACCGACGGTTCGGCCAAAATCGTAGTCTTCAACCACGGCGATGCGCATCCCGAAACCACCAGCCAACTCATCACCACCAAGGCCAACCCGTATCCCGCCGAAACCTACGCCCGCGGCTTTCGCCTAAAAACCGTCTTCACCGGTGAGCGCACCGGCGTCCTCACCGCCTACAAGACGCTCAACTACCTCGCCAATATCCGCGCCAAGCGAGCCGCGCTCGCGGCCGGCTTCGATGAAGCGATTTTCATCACGCCCGCGCGAATCGTCATCGAAGGCGCCACGACCAACATCTTCGCCGTGCGCGACGGCCTGGTGTTTACGCCCCCGCTCGCCAGCGGCCCCTTGCCCGGAATCGCCCGCGCCGAGGTGCTTGCCCTGCTCGGGCACGCCGGCGCTCGCGAAATGCTTTTGACCACGTCCGACTTGCAGCACGCCGACGAGATCTTTGTAACCAA
>CBRAFO010000045.1:0-27398 GCA_967755175.1 uncultured Opitutaceae bacterium
GTCCAGCGCTCTTCGACGACTGGATCAGGCGCCTAGTCGTTTGTATCGGAATTCCCGGATTGGTCACAGAGCCGAGCCCCGGCGACGCATGCACAGATCCCCCCGCAGTCATCCGGACCTCCTCAAACTCCCGCCGAACTCCGTGCGCTCTGCGTCACCCTTCCGAACTTCCGACCGCCGCTCCTCCGATTTTAAAACCACCGGTTATGAACCAACATTACGTAAAAACCCTGTGCGCAGTCGTCGCCCTCACCGTGAACGCCTTGGCGGCCACCGATCACGCGGTCGCCCAACCCGATCCGTTCGGACCTGCACAGGGCGTCTCGTGGACACAGCAGCTCGAAGCGGTGAAACCGCACCGACTGGTGATTGCTTGCGCGGAATCCGACACACCGCCTCCTGCCAACCCGAGCCAAGGCCCTGGCAGCCATGTCGTCACCCCTGAGTTTATCCGTGCGGCCAAGGTAATCACGGTCGCGGTGGGCGATAACGACACCGGCGCGGTCTCCCGTGAGGACGACCTCGGAATCAAATATCAACTGAGCAAAAAGAAGGACAGCTTCGCGCTTGATATCTCGGTCGAGTCCTCGGCTGGCGGTGATCGGCGACAGGTCCAAACCTACCTCACGATTCCCGGCGGTGAGTGGCTGGTCATCGGCGTCATGGCACGCGAGGAGGTCATCAAGACGAAGAAGTCCGAAACCACGCGCCGGAAATACTACACGGTCGCCGTGAAGATCGATACGCCCGAGGCAGTCGCACCGTGATTCCGGCCCTCTGCCGTGCGCGGGCGCCCTACGCATGAACCATGACCCGCGTTTCGTGTCTTTCCCGGGCAAGTTACCAGTCACGCTTGGAGGGACGTCCCTCGGCCATTGACGCCTTCTGCGGGTTGGCGTTTACACGTTTCATCATCACGATTCCCGGACAGGCATGAAAAAGATCTTTTACTTCCTCATCGCCCTGTTGATCGCCGGAGTGATCGGGCGGTTTGTATTCGAGGTCTGCCAAACCACCGCCTACGTGCAAACCCAAGGGCGCGAGGGCACGTTGAAGATCGAGCAGCTTTATAGCGCGTCCCACTGGGCTGAACCGCTCCCGCTCAAAAAAATCTACGCTTACACCGGCATCTTGGCGCCGAACTACCCCGTGGTGATCGAGTCGGATCAAGAGCTCGTCGCCGGACAGGAGTATTTCATCCGCTTCCTTTCACGCGATAAAGCCGCCGGCATCCCGCCCACCCGCTTCCGCCCGATCCCGGGCTCGATTCGCATGCGCGCGGCGGATGACGGCACGCCGACCCAGGTTACGGGCTCCACGTTGCTCGAACGCATGGTGACGAAAGCCAAAGTCATCGATCCTCGCGTCCTCGGGATTGACCCGGCGAAAGCAGAGGTCCCCGCCATCCCGGCCGTCCCCGCCGCCGCAGCCCCCGCGCCGCATACGGGATCGGTTCCGTTCGTGCTCGGCGGAGCCAACGACACCCTGTTCGAACTCATCTGGAATAATAGCCAGACTGGCGAGTGGGCCGCCGTCATCTTTGCCGGGATGCTATTTATGGCCACCGTCCTCCACGCGTGTGCGCATCCGTGGCGCACCCGGCCGCGGCGCAGTGAGAGCAAGGACTTCGTCCACCCCGCGATGTTCGAGGTTGAGCCCTCGCCGCTTCCCGCCGAGCCGAGGCCACGAGTCCCGTTCAAGCCCGGCGCAGCACAGTCCGACCCAGAGCCGATTGCTGAGGCGAAAGCGACGCCTCCGGCCGACCCGGTGTTGAAGCTACCCCGTAAATGAGGCGGCTGCGACCAACCCGCGTGGACTGCGTCTCGCCTCGATGAAAATCAAAGTCCCTCACCTTGTCGCGGCCCCGTTTTTTGGGCTGTCCGGCTATCTGGGGTTTGGGTTATTCCAATCCGTCGCGGCCACAGCGGAGGAGAGTTGGATCACCACCGGGCCCACCGTGATCTTGGGCGTGCTCGGCGTGGTGGTAACCCTTACCCCGGGGATTCTGGCGCTGCGGAGGTGTTGGCATGATTTCGTGAAGGTCGTCGCGACGGCGGTTTTGCTGGCGCTGTTTGTCTTCGTTTCGGTGGAGGCGAACCATCTCGCTGAATCGGTCGAGTTGATCGCCGATCCCGAGCAACCGTTCCTGTATGCGCTGTGGACGCTGGGGGTGATCGTCGCCCCGCTGCTTCTCTGCCTGGCCGCTTACGAGCAGCTCGTGCCGCCCCTGATCCGTTGCCTCCAGCGCGCGCTGCCAGCCGAGCGATGATGCCGGGTGCTGCCACGCAATCGGTTTGGGCTACACGGAAACACGCGTGCGAAAGTGTGGCCGGCGCCTCCGCCGGCCAAGGTCGAGCACACGCAGCCGAACCAGACCTTTGGCGTCGAAAGTCTCCCGCTCAACGGGGTATCTTTCCGCAATGATCGTCTCTCCTTGGCCGCCGAGGGCTTCGGCCACACTTTGGCCGAAGCCCTCCCCCTCGATCGCTTTAAGCTATGAACCTGCCCACCGTCCTCCGCATACCGGAGTCTGAGCGCCCGCAGGTGGTGCGATTTGCCGTGACGTTTGCCGTCGTGATCGTGACCTGGGCGTGCCTGCACGACGTTTATCTCATCGGTATCGAACCTCGCCACTTTACCGAGTATCACCGGCCCCTGCTCCCGATCCACCATCACGCGCTTCTAGCCATGCAATATGCGATGGTGGCAACCTTCGGCCCCGGCCTCGCCTTCGGGTTCTTGGCTTGGTTCACGTGCCGTGCGGGGGCGCGAACGCCGCGACGACTGCGGCCGACTCTCGGCGGATTTATTGTGCTGATCGGCGGTGTTGAGATGGTCTTGGTCGCACTCGGCCACTACGCAGCGCACCGGGCGAGCGTTGGCCTGGCTCCGCTCTATCCGCGCTTTCTTTATCCGGAGACGACCATCGGCATTTTGCGGACGCAGACCATCAACCTCACCGCCTACTGGCTGGCCCCGACCTGTGGTGCGTTTTATTTGCTGGTTCTGCTGCAAACCCGCCGCCGTGCGCAGGCGCTAGCGCCCGCCTATCCGCTCTAGACTTTGGCGGCGGGCTGTTCTCAACTGATCCTCCCTCAGCCTTCAAACATCCAACTTACTTCCTCTCCTACCATGTCCACCAAGCCCGTTTGTCCTGCCTGCACCCTCGACGATGTCCTCAGCCATTCCGATCACTGGGAATGCTCCACGTGCGGACACGAATGGCCCAAGGAGGAGGCACCTGAGGCCGCCCGCGTCGTGAAGGATGCGAATGGCAACGTGCTCGCCGACGGTGATATTATCGCGGTCATCAAAGACCTCAAACTCAACGGTTCGCAGGTTCTCAAGGCCGGCTCCAAATCCAAGGCCATCCGCATCGTGGACGGCGATCACGAGATCGACTGCAAGATCGATGGCGTCGCTTACATGCTCAAGGCCTGCTTCGTGAAGAAGGCCTGAGCTAGCGAGACCCGTGTAGCCGGGGTCGCCGACCCCGGTGTTTGGCGGCCTCACGGCCCCCGGGGTCAGCGCCCCCGGCTACAACTGAAGGGGGCACAGGCGTTCGCGCTTGTGCCCCTTTGCATTCCAACCGGTCAGAGGTGCACCACGACCTCGGACGCGGGGAAGCGCACCTTGGGCATGGCAGAGTATTTGTCGTCGGCGGAACGATAGCCTGCCGGACAAGCGCACAGCGTCGTGAAGCCGGTGCCTGTGAGCCCGAGGATCTCGTCATACTTCGCCGGCTGGATGCCTTCCATCGGGCACGTGTCGATACCGAGGAGCGCGGCCGAGGCCATGAACTGGCCGAGACCAATGTAGATCTGGTGCGCCTGCCAGGTGTCGAGGTGGCCTTTGGCGCGCGCGCCGTCGATGCCGCCCATGACCACTTTCTTAAACGGCTCCAGCGCCTCGACGGTCGTGCCGCGAACCTCCGCGGTGCGTTGCATGTAGCGGTGGATGTGTGCCTCGTCCAAGCCCTGCTTAAGGGTGAATACGACGAGGTGAGAAGCGTCCGCGACTTGTGTCTGGCCCCATGAAGCGGGGACGAGTTGCGCACGGAGCTCGGGGTTATCTACCACGATGAATTTCCACGGCTGGGCGCCGTAGGACGAAGGCGTCAGCACGAGGGACTCCTCCAGCGCGGCCCAGGTCGCGGCGGGGATCTTTCGGGTGGGGTCAAACTTCTTGGTGGCGTAGCGCCATTTGAGCGCGTCGAGGAGCTGCGAGTTCGGAATCGGTGTCATGAGTTGTGGTTGAGCGTGAAGGAAAGGGATTCGCCGGGTGCGGCGAACAGATGCACGCACCCGGCTGCGGACCGCGAGTAATTACGAAACGGCCGCGTAATCGGTGTAGCCACGCGTGCGATCACTCTCGGCCCCCGGATAAAACGTGGAGGGATCGGGCGGGTTCAAGGGAAGGCCTTTGAAGAAGCGCGTCGGCAAATCGGGATTGGCGATGAAGAGCTGGCCCCACGCGACGGCGTCGGCGTTGCCGGCTTCGATCTCGCGCTGGGCGCTCTCGGCGTCGAAACCCTGGTTAGCGATGAACACTCCGCCAAAGGCGCGCTTGAGTGCGGGGCCGAGACGCGGTTCGGCAAGACCTTCGCGGGCGCAAAGGAAGGCGATGCGGCGCGCGCCCAATTCGCGGGCCACATAACCGAAGGTCGCAGCCGGATCCGCATCGCCCATGCCATGGCCATCACCGCGCGGGGCGAGGTGCACGCCCACGCGATCCGCGCCCCACACCTCGATGGCGGCGTCGGTTACTTCGAGCAGAAGACGCGCGCGGTTTTCAATCGAACCGCCGTATTCATCGGTGCGCTGGTTGCTGGCGGATTGGAGGAACTGGTCGAGGAGATACCCGTTGGCACCGTGAAGCTCGACGCCGTCGAAGCCGGCCTCCTTCGCGTTCTGCGCACCGCGTCGATACGCCGCGATGATGCCGGGGATCTCTGCGCGTTCCAATGCACGCGGCACCGGATGGGATTGGTGGGGACGCAGCAGGGCCACGTGCCCCGGCGCGGCGAGGGCGCTGGGTGCCACGGGAGCGGCGCCGTCGAGGTAGAACGGATGCGAGATGCGGCCGACGTGCCAGAGTTGCAGGACGATCCGCCCGCCCGCCTCGTGCACCGCTTGCGTGACCAGCTTCCAACCCTCGACTTGTTCGCGCGACCAAATGCCCGGTGTATCCGGATAACCCACACCCATGGGATCGACGGCGGTGGCTTCGGAGATGATCAAGCCGGCGCCAGCCCGCTGCCGGTAATATTCGGCCATGAGGCGTGTCGGCACGCGGCCGACATCGGCCCGGCAACGCGTGAGCGGAGCCATGATGATACGGTTCGGAAGTTCCAGCGCACCGGCGCGCAGAGGTGTGTGAAGCAAGGACATGGCGCCGACCATACCCACCTTCGTTTCTTCAACAAGGGACACTCCACGATTTTCCGAAAATGCGGCGACCAGCGGCAGCCGAGGACTTCAACAAGGAGTGCGATCCGATCAACGACGCGCGGACGTGCGCGGGTTCAGGCGACCTTGGCCTCGGGCGACTTCGCGTGAAGATGCGCCAAGACCAAGTCGCCAAGATTGCGCAGGATTTCCGTGTCGTTGTGGATACGGGCCTGCGTGATCAATCCCTCGTAGTAGGCGAGCATGCACCGGGCTTTCGCCGCCGGATCGCCGGGGCCGATCAATCCCTGCGCCTGCGCATCGCGGATGGCCGACTCGAAGTATTTCGTATTGCGCGCGAGGATCTGCTGTATCTTCGAACGAATACGTTCGTCCTGGTTGCAGATCTCGGTGCCGACCGAGCACAGCGGACAACCGAGAACCTTGCCCGTCCGCGTTTTGATTTCGGACTGTTTGAGATACGTGTAATCGGCGCGCGCCCGAATGCGGTCCAGCGGAGGCTTCGCGGCGGAAAACTGTTCGTCCCAGATCACCTGTTGCGCTTGGGAACTGCGCTCGAGCGCGGCCACGGCGAGATCGGACTTCGATTCGAAGAAATAGTAGAAACTGCCCTTTTTGACCTTCGCGCGCTGGCAGATGTCGTCGATCGTGACGGCGCCGTAGCTCTCTTCCCACATGAGGTCGAGGGCGGCGGTCATCAGACGTTCGCTCGCATTACTGGTTCTGCCCATGCGGGCAAATTGCTTACGGGCGGTGCAAGATCAAGCCGTCTCTCGTGAATCCCCGCCCGGGCGCTTCCCCCAGCGTTCAGCCAGCACGCCGCAAATGATTAATTGCAGCGGATGATAGATCATGAGCGGCAGCAGAATGAGCCCCAGTCGCGGATCGCCTGCAAAGATCACCTGCGCCATCGGCACGCCCGAGGCGATGGACTTTTTGGAGCCGCAGAAGATCGTCGCGATGCGGTCACCGGAATTGAAGCCGGCGGCGTTGGCCAGCGTGGTTGCGATGTAGAAAATCACGACGAACAAGACCAGCGAACCAAGCACTGCGGTGATGACCGCTCCGCCTTTACCCGACCAGATGCCGCGCGCGATCGAGTCACAGAACGAGGTGTAGATGATGAACAAGATCGTGCTTCGATCCACGCGGTTGATGAGCTTCTTGTTATTCCAGGCCCATTCACGCAGCCACGGGCGGGAGAGTTGTCCGAGCACCAAGGGCAGCAAGAGCCAGAGCAACAAGTCCACGATCACCTTGCTCAAGGGCATGCCGCCTCCGTCCGCATGCAGACGCCAGCCGATCAGCAGCGGAGTCGCGAAGATCCCGATCACGCTGGAGAGCGTCGCGTTGAAAACGGCCACGGGCACGTTGCCGCGTGCCGCCGCCGTCATCACCACGGAGGACGAAACCGTCGAGGGCACCGCGCACAGATAGAAGAAGCCCATAGCGAGCTCCGGCGCGACCCACTGCTCTGGTGCCGCCATTAGGAGTAAACCGATCAAGGGGAACAGGACGAAGGTCGTCATCTGCACGACGACGTGGACCGGCCAGCGCAACGCGCCGGCTTTCATCGCGGCGAACGACAGGGAAACTCCGTTCAGAAAGAAGATGAGCGCGACGCCGATCTTGTTGACCAACTCCGGGTGCAACCAACCGCCCGACGCGCCCGCCTGCGGAAAGACCCAGGCGAGTCCGACCGCCACCATCATGCCCGTGAGGAACCAGTCGGGCTTAAACTTCATGCCACCGGTTTCGCCGCGCCTTTTCTACGCCGATCCAACAAAGCGACGAGGTCCGCGCGTCCTTCGATTCTGAATACCCAGGCCAGGCCGGCATACACCATCGCACCGCCGCCGATCAGGACCGCCAGCATCAAGGCATCGATGATAATGCCCGCCGGGGCGAACCGGCGGCACCACCAACCACCCGCCACCACCGCGCCCATCAAGACGCTGGCGAGAAGGACCTTCGCGGCATCACGGGCGAGGTGGTGAAACGCCATCTCCGGCTGCTTACGGGCAAGGTGGACTTGCAGATACCACGCTTGCGCGACGACCGCGACGTTCGTGGCGATCGCGAGGCCCACGGTCGAAAGCGGCCCCATCAGCACGATGCTCAGGCCCAAGTTGACCGCAAAGCTGAGGAAGGCCGCGCGCACCGGAGTCGAGGTGTCTTTTTGCGCGTAGAACGCCCGCAGCACGAGGTTGACGAACGAGAAGAACGGGAGCCCGAGCGCAAAGATTGCCATGATCGGCACGAGCATCTGGGTGTCGGCCGACGTGAACGCCCCGCGTTGGAACAGCAGACGGATAACCGGCGCGGCCAACACCGCGAGTCCCATGGCGGCGGGCGTGTTGATAACGAGGATCAGTCGCATGCCCTTCCGGTAGGATTTGACCAGGTTTACCTGATCCCCCTGCGCCGCGTATTTCGCGATCAGCGGAAACACCACGGTCGAGACCGCGACGGCGAACACGCCGATGGGCAGTTCCATTAAACGTGTCGCCAGATTCAGCACGGAGGCCGCCGCGTTGTTCAGTGAAAAGCCGACGAGGCGCGACACCGCCATGTTCACCAAGTAAATGGCCGAGCCGAACAGCGTGGGCACCATGAGTCGCACGATGTCGCGGAGCGCGTCGCCCGCACCGAGATCGAAACGCGGCCGCCAGCCCTCACGCATCAAAGTCGCAGCGGGCACCGCCATTTGAAAAAAGCCGCCGATCAACACGCCCGCGCACAGCCACCGCATCGCGCCTTCCCGTCCGTCGGCCCAGCCCAGATACGCGCCACCCACCAGCAGCAGGATCATCGACAGGTTTAACCAGATCGGCGACAGCGCGGGTTCAAGGAACCGGTTCAACGTCTGCAACGTCGCGCTGAACGCCGCGGCCAGACACACGAAAATCATGTAAGGAAAGAGCACTACGGCGAGTTCAGCGCCCTGCACCCAGCGTTGCGCGGTCTCCGCCGACACGCCCCAGCCCACTGCCGCATGGGCGAGCCGCCACGTCTGGCTGAGTGCAAACATGGCGATGGCCACCACCGTAACCGTTACGACCAGCAGCCAGCTCGCCACCTGGCTCACGAGGGCGAAGGCACCTTCGCGACGCGCGCGCGCCATCTCTTCGTGCAACGTCGGGACCAACGCCGCGGTGAGCGCGCCTTCGCCCAGCAGGCGGCGGAACAAATTGGGCAACGTGAACGCGGTGACGAAAGCCGAGTTGAGTGCACTGGTGCCAAACACGGCGGTCGTCAGCATATCGCGCCCCAGCCCGAGGACGCGCGACAACAGGGTCGCAGACGCAACAATGCCGATGTGCTTCAGATTTTTGGACACGCGCGCCGTTTTTCGGAGCGGTGAATCGGGTTAGCAAGTTCTTTACCCGCAACCGGCATTGACGCTGCCCGTGCGGAACTGCAATTTCCGGCCCAACGCTTATGCCCATAGTCCCCAAGCTCGTTGAGAAACTCCAGCGCCACCCCAAGCGCATCGTTTTCCCGGAAGGCGGCGACCCCCGCATCCTTCAAGCCGCCCGGCAGTGGGTTACCCGCCGCATGGGTGTCCCCATTCTCTTGGGTGACCGCGCCGCCATCAAGGCCGCCGCCGCCAAGCTCGACATCAACCTGCAAGGCATGCGCGTCATCGAGCCCGAGCGCAGCGAAGACTTCGAGACGCTCGCCCTTCATCTAGAGCAGATCCGCCGCATCAAGGGACTGCGCAGCACCGAAGCCCGCGAGGCGCTTAAAAACACGAGCTATTACGCAACCATGATGCTCGTCACCGGCCAGGCCGATGCGCTCATCTCCGGCGCGACCGCCAGCGCCGCGAGCGGACTCCGCCCGATTTTCCAAATCGTCCCGCGCTTCGAACACGTGGAGACCGCCTCGTCGCTCATCGTTCTCGATTTCGACGAAAAGAAAGTCGGCAGCGACGGTTCCCTGTTCCTCGCGGACTGCGGCGTTATTCCTGACCCCACGGCCGAGCAGCTCAGCGACATCGCCATTTCCACGGCGATGATCGCGCGCCATCTCACCGGCGAGACGCCCCGCGTCGCCATGCTCAGCTACGCTTCGAAGAGCGCCTCCAACCACCCGGCGCTCGTCAAGGTTCGCCAAGCCACCGCGCTCGCCCGCGCCAAGGCCAAGTCGGCCTTCCTCGATCTTGAGATCGACGGCGAACTCCAGGTGGACGCCGCGCTCGACGCGGTCGTTGCCGATGTGAAGGGCGTGACCAGCTCTGTCGCGGGCAAGGCCAACGTGCTCGTGTTCCCCGACCTCAACTCGGGCAACATCGCCTTCAAGCTCGTGCACCACCTCGCCGGTGCCAACGCCTACGGCCAGATCCTCACCGGTCTGACCAAGCCCGCCGCTGAGATCAGTCGCGGTGCCAGTGCCCACGACGTTTTTGGCGCCGCCGCCATCGTCGGCTGCCAAGCCATCGACCGCCGCCTGCTCTTCGGCTCCGCCTAAGCCAGCGTTTCGCCTCCCCGCAACGAGGGCGCGCAAGTGCCCGCCAGCTCCTTACGCATACTCATGCCCTCACCGATCGACAGCCTCTCGCAAAATCCTTTCCTTCAGCCGCCCCTGCCACTGCTTCCGGGGCCGACGAATCGCGAAACCAAACGCGTTTTCGTTGCCGCGACGCGCATGAACGACGGCAAGACGACCACCTGCCTCGGTCTCTACGCCGCCCTTCAATCGATTTATCCCCGCGTTGGATTTATCAAACCCGTGGGCCAGCGCTTCATTGACGTGCAGGGTTCTCAAGTGGACGAGGACTCGTTCCTCCTCGATACGATCTACGACGTCCGCGTGCCGATCCAAAGCATGAGCCCGGTCACCATCGACCCGACGTTCACCCGCCGCTACCTCAAGAACCCTGGTCAGCTTCTGCCCGAGTTGAAGGATAAGATCTGTCGCGCCTTCGACCGCGTTTCCTGGGAAAAGGATTTCACCCTCATCGAGGGAACCGGCCATGCCGGCGTCGGCTCCGTTTTCGACCTGTCCAACGCCAGCGTCGCCAAGCTCCTCAAGGCCCCCGTGATCTTGGTATGCACCGGCGGTATCGGCCGGCCCGTTGACGAAATCGCCCTCAACAAAGCGCTCTTCGACAAAGCGGGCGTCGAGGTCATCGGCGCCATCCTCAACAAGGTCGAGCCCGACAAAATCGATGTGGTCCGCGAATACGCGGGCATCGGCCTCCAGCGCCTCGGCGTTCCCCTTCTCGGCGTGTTGCCCGTCGAAAACATGCTCTCCGCGCCCAATCTCACGCAGATCGCCGAAGACATCGACGGCCAATGGCTCAACGGCCGCAAAGGTGGCGCCAAACAGCGCGTCCATCGCGTGATCGTTGGCGCGATGACCGCGAAGGGCATCGTCGATTACCTCACGCCCGGCACGCTCATCATCACGCCCGGCGACCGCGACGACATCATTCTCGCAGCCGTCTCCAGTGCCCGCCTCTCCGGCGGAAGCACGATTTCGGGCCTCATTCTCACGAACGATATCCAGCCCCACCCGAAGCTTGCCGAACTCCTCGCGCAGACCGACATCCCGGTCATCGCGGCACGGAGCGAGAGCTACACGGTTACGTCCACCATCAATCGCATGACGGTGAAGACCCAGCCTCAGGACACCGATAAGATTCCGATCATCAAGAACCTGATCACGAACAATATCGACCTGAAGGGCCTGCTCGCTCGCGTCGCCTAAGTTCGTCCGTGGCTGGCAATCCCACGAAAGGAGTAAGCCACTCTTTTCTATGTGTTGGCATCTTGACGGGCACTGTGCGTTACGGTTAACGCTCAGGTGGACTGGGCCGCAGATAGTTGGCCCGACAGGTTTTTCCTCTGCGCTCCTCGGGCCGCCGCCCGCCCTCCTTCGAGGGGTGCCTCGATTCCCCTCATGAAGCGTCCCCTATTCCTGCTCCTCCTGCTCGCCCTCATGCCACTCGCATCGGTCTCCCACGCGGCACCGCCCAAACCGACGCCCACGCACACCTTCGCGATCGGCGATCAAGACTTCCTGCTAGACGGAAAACCCTTTGTCATTCGTTGCGGCGAAATTCATTTTCCCCGCGTGCCGCGTGAATACTGGAAGCACCGCCTCCAGATGTGCCACGCCATGGGCCTCAATACCGTCTGCGTTTACCTCTTCTGGAATTACCACGAGTGGGAAGAGGGCAAGTATGATTGGTCTGGTCAGGCAGACGTCGCCGAGTTCTGCCGTCTCGCCCAAGCCGAAGGACTCTGGGTCATCCTTCGCCCCGGCCCCTATTCTTGCGCCGAATGGGAAATGGGCGGACTTCCGTGGTGGCTCGTCAAACACGACAACATCGGCCTGCGCACGACCGATCCGCTCTTTCTCACGCCAGCCACCCGCTTCTTGAAGGAAGTGGGCCGTGTGCTCGGCCCGCAACAAATTACCCACGGCGGCCCGCTTCTAATGGTGCAGGTGGAAAACGAATACGGCTCCTTCGGCAAGGACACCGGTTATATGGGGGCGCTCCGGCAATCCTTGCTCGACGGCGGCTTCGACGTGCCTCTGTTCTCCTGTAATCCCGCCGGAGCCATCGGCAACGGCCGTCGCGACGATCTTTTCCAGGTGGTTAACTTCGGCACGGGCGCCGCCGCGAAATCCTTCGAAACGCTGCGCAAGTTTCAAAAGACCGGTCCGCTCATGAACGGCGAATATTACCCCGCCTGGTTCGACACTTGGGGTCGTGCACACCGCACCGGCGCACCGGCTCCCATCGCGGCCGATCTCGATTACATGCTAAAGAACCACCGCTCGTTCAGCATCTACATGGCGCACGGCGGCACCTCGTTCGGCCTCTGGGCGGGTGCGGATCGCCCGTTCGTGCCCGACACGTCGAGCTACGACTACGACGCGCCCATCAGCGAAGCCGGTTGGTCTACACCCAAGTTCGACGCCATCCGCGGTGTATTTAGCCGCTACCTACAGGCCGGGGAAACGCTTCCGACCCCACCTCCCGCCAACCCGATCATCACGATCCCGGCGTTCACGCTCACCGAGACCGCCCCCGTGCTGGCCAACTTGCCCGCCCCCGTTGCTGACGCCACGCCGCGCACGATGGAGTTTTATGACCAAAGCCGCGGAGTCATCGTTTACCGCACCAACCTCCCGGCCGGTCCCGCTGGCACTCTCTCCGTCAAAGAAGTCCATGATTTCGCGTGGATCTTTCTCGATGGAAAACCCGCCGGAGTCATGGACCGTCGCAGCAAGCGCTACAACGTCGCCCTGCCCGCACGGACTGCCGCTACCCGGCTCGACATCGTCGTCGAAGCCATGGGCCGCGTGAACTTTGGTCGCGAGGTCTTTGACCGCAAGGGCCTGCATGCTCCGGTGCTTTTCACGCCTGCGGTGAACGGTGCCGCCGTCGAACTGAAGAACTGGCAAATCTCTTCGCTGCCACTGGACGCCAAGCAGCTCGCTTCACTTAAGTTTCAACCCGTCGCCGATTCCACCGCAGCAGCCCAGCCCGCCTTCTGGCGCGGCACGTTCCGGTTGGCCAGCGCCGGCGATACCTTCTTGGACACCCGATCCTGGGGTAAAGGCGTCGCCTGGATCAACGGCCATTGCCTCGGCCGCTTCTGGAACATCGGGCCCGCGCAGACCCTGTATGTGCCCGGTCCCTGGCTGCGCGCAGGGGCCAACGAGGTTGTGATGCTCGACATGGTTGGCCCGCAAAAAACGGTGCTCTCAGGCTTGGCCAAACCCGTGCTCGACGAGCTTCGCCCCGAGCTCGACTTCGCCCGTCCGTCGCGTGCCCACGGTGAGTTTAACGCGACCAGTCTCGCGCCCAACGCTACGGGCGAGTTCCGCCCTGAACCTGAGTGGCAGTCGGTGAGTTTTGCGAAATCCGCCAAGGGGCGTTACCTCGCCCTCGAAGCTCTCGACGCGCATGGCGGCAATCCTAGCGCCACCATAGCCGAGCTCGATGCGACTGACTCCCGCGGAGAAGTGTTGTCCAAGGCGAATTGGAAAATTCTCTGGGTCGACAGCGAGGAAATCACCGCCGAAGCAGGCAACGCGGAAAATATGTTGGATGGTCAGCCCAACACCCATTGGCACACGGCCTACTCCTCTGCTCATTCGACCTACCCGCATCGCGTCGTGATCGACCTCGGCGAATCGCAGACACTCGGCGGCATTCGTTATCTCTCTCGGAGCGGCGATACTAATAGACCCGGCCGGGTTAAATCTTACCGCGTCTACGTTTCCGACCAGCCGTTCGGTCTGACGACTTCACCATAACTCAGGCGGGCACTCACCCTCGTTTCATCGTGTATCTCAAGTCTTCTATGATCAAGACCCCGGCCCGGGTCAGCGCCTTCATCGGAGGGATGACCCAGCCACTGCGTCGTCGTAAACTCGTCCATCGTCTGGCCGTCCGACACGACGCACCTGACCAGCGCGAGCCTTCACTACCGACACCTCAGCCGTCTGCCGTATCCACATGACCCGACTCAAGGGACTTTACCTGCTCGAAGCGCAATCGTTTCCGCTCATCTACGGAGAGCCGGAACAGGCGGACATCGCCCGCTATGTGGACTTCATCGCGCCGCCGCAAACGCGTGAATCCATCCGGCTCGATCCGTCGCCGCTGCGCGATGCCGAGGTGATTTTCTCCGGCTGGGGGGCTCCCAAGATGGATGCCGCGTTCATGGCCTCGGCACCGCAGCTGCGCGCGGTGTTTTACGGTGCGGGCACCACGGGCTATTTTACGAGCGACGCCTTTTGGGACCGCGACATCACGCTCACTAGCTCTTACGCCGCCAACGCCGTTCCCGTGGCCGAATATACGCTGGGCACCATCCTGCTCAGTCTCCGTAAATTCTGGGGCTTCTCCGCGCATGCCAAGGCGGGCGGCGCGTGGGGCGATCAGACACGCTTCATGCCCGGCTGTTTCCAGACGACCGTGGCGCTCATCGGCTGCGGCATGATCGCTCGTCGGGTCATCGCACTGCTGAAGCCCTTCGATCTTCGCTGCATCGTTTACGACCCATTCCTTGATGATTTCGAAGCCGCCAAGCTGGGGGTCACCCGGTGTTCGTTGGACGAGGCGTTCATCCAAGGCGACGTGGTCTCCCTGCACGCCCCCAATAATCCCGCGACCAAGGGAATGGTCACCGGAGCGCATTTCGCGCTCATGAAAAAGAGCGCGACCTTCATCAACACGGCGCGCGGTCCCATCATCCGCGAAGCCGAGTTGACGGACGTGTTGCACGCGCGCCCCGATCTCACCGCCGTTCTTGATGTGTGTGAATACGAGCCGCCGCACCCCGGAAGCCCGCTTCTGACCATGCCCAACGTGATCCTTACGCCCCACATCGCCGGATCGCATGCGGCGGAAGTCCGCCGCCTTGGTCGCTACATGGTCGATGAACTGGAGCGCTACGTGAAAAACGAACCGCTCAAGTGGCAGATCACCCGCGAACTGGCCGCTCGACTGGCCTAGGCCGTTTCCGTCGCCTTGAACCACTTCCCGCGAGTGGTTCAGCTGCGTAAATTAGCCAGCTACAAACTTGCGTTGTGCGCGGGGTATTCAACGCTGGCGTATTCGTTTTCATCAACGGACGTCAGCCCTGAATCAAACCAATCAACTCTCCCCCCTACCCATGCACAAGAAACTCATTACCCTCCTCGTTGCCACCGGCAGCCTGTTCACGGCCGCCGTTCCTTGCTTCGCCGCCGATAAACCCCTCACCGTCGGCTTCTCCCAAATCGGTGCCGAAAGCGCCTGGCGCACCGCCAACACCGAGTCGATCAAAGGTGAAGCCACCAAGCTCGGCATCGACCTCAAGTTCGCCGACGCGCAGCAGAAACAAGAAAACCAGATCAAGGCCCTCCGCTCGTTCATCGCCCAAGAGGTGGACGTCATCGCCTTCTCGCCTGTGGTCGAGACCGGCTGGGAGCCCGTGCTGCGTGAAATCAAACGCGCTGGTATTCCCGTGGTGTTGTCCGACCGCGCCGTGAAGGTCTCGGATCCTTCGCTCTTCGTTACGTTCATCGGCTCCGACTTCGTCGAAGAAGGCCGTCGCGCCGGCAAATGGCTCGCCGAAAAAACCAAGGGCCAGGCCGTGATCGCCGAGTTGGTCGGCACCCCTGGTTCCGCTCCAGCGCTGGATCGTAAGAAGGGCTTTGAAGAAGCCATCTCCGCGTTCCCCGGCATGAAGATTATCAAGTCGCAAAGCGGCGACTTCACCCGCGCCAAGGGCAAGGAAGTCATGGAGACGTTCCTCAAGTCCCCCGACGGCAAACAAATCACCGCTCTCTACGCGCACAACGACGACATGGCTCTCGGCGCAATCCAGGCCATCGAGGAAGCCGGCCTCAAGCCCGGCACTGACATCCTCGTCGTGTCGATCGACGGTGTTCGCGGCGCGTTCGAAGCCATGGTGGCCGGCAAGCTCAACTGCACTGTCGAGTGCAACCCGATGATCGGCGCCCAGCTCTTCGACGTCGTGAAGAAGGTCGCCGCCGGCCAGTCCGTGCCGAAGCGCATCGCCGTCGAGGAAGGCGTCTACGACCAGACCAACGCCGCCGCCGCCCTGCCCACGCGCAAATACTAAAGCGGCCCGAAGCGTTTCCCCAAAGTGTGGCCGCCGCCCCCGCCGGCCACACTTTTTCAATCCTTAATCCGTCCGAATCCCCTGCCCCTTCCCTCGCACCATGAGCGACCCCATCCTAGTCTGTCGCGGACTCACCAAACGATTCCCAGGAGTCGTCGCCCTTGATGGCGTCGACTTCTTCGCCCGCAGCGGCGAGGTCCACGCGCTCATGGGCGAAAACGGCGCCGGCAAGAGCACCCTCATCAAGGCGCTCACCGGCGTCCATCCACGCGACGCCGGCGAAGCCTTTGTGGATGGCAAACCCGTCCATCCCCGCTCGCCGCGCGAGGCGGAAGCCGCCGGCATCAGCACGGTTTACCAAGAGGTCAACCTGATCCCCGATCTCTCCGTCGCCGAGAACATCTGCCTCGGTCGCCAGAGCACGCGCCTCGGCTTCATCCGCTGGGGCGACGCCCGCACCCGCGCCCGCGCCGCGCTCGCCCGTCTCGGGCTGGAGCTCGACGTGGACCGCATTCTTTCCGACTGCTCCATCGCGGTGCAACAACTCGTCGCCATCGCCCGCGCGACCGACATCTCGGCCCGCGTGCTCATCTTGGACGAGCCGACTTCCAGTCTCGACGAAAGCGAAGTCACCCAGCTCTTCACCGTGGTCCGCCGCCTGCGCGACCAAGGCATGGCGATCATCTTCGTCTCCCACTTTCTCGACCAGGTTTACGCCTTGGCCGACCGCATCACGGTTCTGCGCAATGGTAAACTCGTCGGCGAATTCCTCGCCGCTGATCTGCCCCGCCTGCAACTGGTCGCCCACATGATGGGCCGCTCCGTCACCGAGGTGGAAGCCCTTCATCACCGTGAAAAGCCCGCCCAGCCCGCCGGTGAACCGTTGCTCACCGTGCGCGGTTATGGACGCCGTCTCTCGGTCAAACCCATCGACCTCGACGTGCGCCGTGGCGAGATCCTCGGCCTCGCCGGCCTCCTCGGCTCGGGTCGCACGGAAATCGCCCGCCTGCTCTTCGGTCTCGATCACGCCGACTCCGGCGAAGCCCGTCTCGACGGCCAGCCTTCGGCCTTCCGTTCGCCGCATGCCGCCATGCAAGCCGGCTTCGCCCTCACGCCCGAGGACCGCAAAACCCAGGCCATTCTCCCCAACCTCACCGTCCGCGAAAACCTCATCATTGCGTTGCAGGCCCGCCGCGGTCTCTGGAAGAAAATCTCGCGCCAGGAGCAGGATCGCCTGACCGCCGAGTTTACCAAGGCGCTCGGCATCAAGACCAGCGGCCCCGACCAGCTCATCCGCAATCTCTCAGGCGGCAACCAGCAAAAGGTTATCCTCGCCCGTTGGCTGGCCACCGAACCCCGCCTGCTCATTTTGGACGAACCCACCCGCGGCATCGACGTCGGCGCACAAGCCGACATCGAGCGCTTGCTCGCCAAGCTCCGCGACCAAGGACTCGCCATCGTCTTCATTTGCGCCGACACCGACGAACTCGCGCGCAACAGCCAGCGCATCGTCGTCCTACGCGACCGCGCCAAAGTCGCCGAACTCACCGGCCACGACCTCAACGGCCAAGCCATCATGCACGCCATCGCCAGCGGCTCTTCTTCCTCATGATCATCGACCTCGTTCTCTGGACCGGCCTTGCCCTGCTTCTCTGGGTCAACCGCCGCCGGCCTCTGCTCTGGCCGCTGCTCGCCCTCGGGCTGCTGCTCCTGTTTAACCGCTTCTGCACGCCCGGGTTCTTTGAACTCGGTATCCGCGACGGCCGTCTCTTCGGCACGCTCGTGGACATCCTTAACCAAGGCTCGAAGGTCATGCTACTCGCCCTCGGTATGACGCTCGTCATCGCCACCGGCGGCGTGGATCTTTCGGTCGGTGCCATCATGGCCATAGCCGGTGCCGTCATGGCCCAGCTCGCGGGCGTTTCGGTTCCCGTCGCCATCTGCGGCGGACTCGGCGTCGCCCTGCTGGCCGGCGCCTGGAACGGCTTGCTGGTATCGGTGTTCCGTATACAACCGATCATTGCGACGCTCATCCTCATGGTCGCCGGTCGCGGCATTGCCCAGCTCATCACCGACGGTCAGATCATTAACTTCGAACAACCCGCGTTGGTATTTCTCGGTAACGGCACGCTCTTCGGCCTGCCCTTCACCCTCTCCCTCGTGCTGGTGATGTTCATTCTCACCGCCTGGCTCGTCCGCCGCACCGCCCTCGGTCTCTTCATCGAATCGGTGGGCGACAACGAAACCGCCAGCCGCTTCACCGGCCTGCCCGCTCAGCGCGTGAAGTTTCTCGCCTACGTCTTCGCCGGATTCTGCGCCGGTCTGGCCGGCCTCGTCGCCGCCTCCAACATCAAGAGCGCCGACGCCAATCACGCCGGTCTCTACCTTGAACTCGACGCCATCCTCGCGGTGGTCGTCGGCGGCACCGCCCTGACCGGCGGACGCTTCCAACTCGCCGGCTCGCTGGTCGGCGCCCTGCTCATTCAAACCCTCAGCACCACGCTCTACGCGCGCAACGTCAGCGCTGACATCGCGCCAGTGCCCAAAGCTATCGTGATCCTCACCGTGTGCTTGCTCCAATCCCCCGTCCTCCGCGCTAAACTCGCCGGCCTTGGCCGCCTGTTGCCAGCGAAGAAAGGAGGCGTGGCATGAACTTCGCGAAACTCCGCCCGACCCCGCAAACGATCCCACTCTTTGCGTCCATCGGCGTGCTCATCCTGCTCTATCTGGGCGGTTGTATCACCTTTGATAATTTCGGCTCGCTCCGCGTGCTGATCAATCTCTTCGGCGACAATGCCTTTCTCGGCGTCGCCGCCGTCGGCGTTACGTTCGTGATTCTCTCCGGCGGTATCGACCTCTCGGTCGGCGCACTGGTGGCGTTCACCGGCGTATTCGTTGCGTCGTTGATCGGCCATGGTCTTCATCCGTGGGCGGCCATCCCGCTCGCCCTCGCGTTCGGCACTGCGTTCGGCGCGCTCATGGGCACGCTGATTCACCTCTACGCGCTACCTCCGTTCCTCGTGACCTTGGGCGGCATGTTCCTGGCCCGCGGCCTTGCCTTCGTGGTCCACCCCGAATCGCTCTCGATCGATCATCCCTTCTACGGGGAGTTCATCTCGCAGACGCTCTCGGTGCAGATCTCGCGCAAGCTCTCCATTCCGTTCACCGCGTTCGCGCTGATCGCCGTGGTGGTGGCCGCTTCGATGCTCGCCCGCTGGTCGCGCTTTGGTCGCAACGTGCGCGCCATCGGTTCGAGTGAAGCCTCCGCGCGCCTCATGGGCGTGCCCATCGGCTCGACCAAGATCCTCGTCTATACGCTCGGTGGTTTCCTCTCCGCGTTGGGCGGCGTGGTCGCGACCTTCTACATGCAGTCGGGCAACCCGGCGTCGTTTGTCGGCCTCGAACTCGACGCCATTGCGGCGGCGGTCATTGGCGGCACGCTCCTGCGCGGCGGTGTTGGCTTCATCCCTGGCACCTTGGTCGGCGTGCTTATCCTCGGACTCATCCAGACGCTCATCATCTTCCAAGGCTCGCTCAACTCGTGGTGGACTCGTATCGCCGTGGGAGGGCTCCTGTTTGTCTTCATTCTCTTGCAGCAACTCACGTCGCGCCGTCGCGCGTGACCTGAGTTTACAATTAACCTCAAGTTAAGATGGAGGGTGGCCAGCCCGGGGCTTACTCCTCCTGCCCGTTAAACCCGTTGGTTGCGGCGCATCGGATGCGCCTCACAACGGGTTCCTGCTTTACCCCGCCCGTGCGGACAGACGCGTCAAAAAAACACCATGCCCCTTAGTCGTTCTCTCCTTCGCCTCATCTCCCTCGGCGCCTGCCTCGCCATCGCCGCCACCGGGTTGCACGCCCAAGCTGCCGCCACGCTCGTCATTGATGCCACGGCTCCGACCGGCAAGGTCAGTCCGCTGCACTACGGTCTCATGACCGAGGAGATAAACTACTGCTACGATGGCGGCCTCTACGCCGAGCTGCTGCGCAACCGAGCCTTCCTCGACGATGCCAAAAACCCTGTGCATTGGACCCCGCTGTCGAACGCCGTGATCGCGCTCGATCCCAGCCAGCCGCTCAATGCCGCCATCGGCACCAGCCTGCGCATCGAAGCTTCCGCCGCGGGCGCTGGCGTTGCCAACACCGGTTACTGGGGCATCCCGGTGAAGCCACAGACCACTTACCACGCGTCGTTTTACGCGAAAGGCGCTCCCGGGTTTTCCGGTCCCGTCACGCTCGCCATTCAGAGCACGGATGGAGCGACCGTTTATGCCCAAGCCCAAGTATTGCATCTCACCGCCGACTGGCAGGCCTACGAAGTTTCACTCAGCACCGACCTCAACGTAACGCCTACCACCAAGGCTCGGCTCGCGCTCACCGTGCAGCAACCCGGCACCGTCTGGCTCGGACTCGTTTCGCTCTTCCCGCCGACCTGGAAAGATCGACCCAATGGCCTTCGTCCCGACCTCATGCAGATGCTGGTGGACCTGAAGCCCGCGTTTCTCCGTTTCCCCGGAGGCAACTATCTGGAAGGCGACACGATTGAGACGCGCTTCGATTGGAAGAAAACCCTCGGCCCCATCAACGGGCGCACCGGCCATCCGGGCCCGTGGGGCTATCGTTCGACCGACGGCATGGGCCTGCTGGAGTTTCTCCTCTGGTGTGAAGACATGAACGCGGAACCCGTGCTCGCTCTCTACGCGGGCTATTCGCTCAAAGGTATTCACGTGAAGCCGGGCGCCGACCTCGAGCCCTACGTGCAAGACGCGTTCGACGAGATCGAATATGTCACCGGCCCCGCGTCCTCCAAATGGGGCGCCCAACGCGCAAAAGATGGCCATCCGGAGCCGTTCAAACTCCGCTACGTTGAAATCGGCAACGAGGACTGGTTCGACAAATCAGGCAGCTACAATGCCCGCTTCACCCAATTCCACGTCGCACTCGAAAAACGTTATCCCCACCTCAAGTGCATCTCGAGCGTCGGCACTGAACAGCCCGCCAAACTGCGCGTCCGCGACAGCAAGCCCCACGTCCTCGACGAGCACTACTACCGCAACACCGACGCCTTCCTGAAAGACTCGCCCACCCACTTCGAGGCCTACGACCGCAAAGGCCCGGAGATCTTCGTCGGCGAATGGGCCGCCCACGAAACCGCCTTCCCGCCCTGGGACAAACGCGCCAAGCGCGAACAGCCCACGCCCAACATGTGGGCCGCCATCGGTGACGCCGCGTGGATGGCCGCGATGGAACGCAACTCCGACCTCGTCACGATGCAGTGTTACGCCCCGCTGTTTTCCAACGTGAACGACTTCCAGTGGCGCCCCAACCTCATCGGCTACGATGCGCTCCAATCCTTCGGCTCACCCAGTTACCACGCGTTTCGCATGTTTAGCCGCAACGTCGGCGATGCCATCTTGAAGACCACGTTCAGCCCCGGTTCCACCATCCAGGGCAGTGTGACCCGCGATGGAAAAACCGGCACGATTTACGTGAAGCTCGTGAATCCCAAGGCGACCGCCCAATCACTCCAGATCGAGATCAATGGCATGCGCACGCTCGCCCCGACCGCCGAGGTCGAGACCCTCGCGGCCGAAGCCATCGCCACCAACTCGCTCACCGAGCCCCGCAAAGTTTTCCCGGTCAGCAGCACGTTGTCGGACGTGAAGCCCGTGTTCACCTACACCGTCGCCCCGTGCTCCATCACCGTCCTCCGGTTGCGGCCAATGACCCCGACGCCCGCAACCCTTCACCGCCAATCACACCTTTGAAGATATATCCCACCATGCAGCCCCTCCGCTTTGTTCTCCCCTGCCTAGGCCTCTTGTTCGCCCTGCCCGCCGCCTCGGCCGAGCCCACCGTCAATCCGCTCCAATGGACGAATCCCCTCGTGGCCAAGCGCGCCGACCCACAGATCCTGCTCCACACGGACGGCTACTATTATTTCACGGCCACCGCGCCCGAGTATGACCGCATCGAGCTGAGCCGCGCCCACACCCTTAGCGGGTTTTCCACGGCCGAACCGAAGGTCGTTTGGCGCAAGCACGCCGCCGGCCCGATGGGCTCGCACATCTGGGCACCCGAGGTCCATTTCATCGATGGCAAGTGGTATTGCTATTTCGCCGCGGGCGACGCGAAGAAGATCTGGAACATCCGCATGTATGTGTTGGAAAATGCTTCCGCCAACCCGCTGGAAGGCGAGTGGATCGAGAAGGGCCAGATCAAGATGAACTGGGAGTCCTTCACGCTCGACGCCACCACCTTCGTGAACCACGGAACTCGCTACCTCGCTTGGGCACAAACTGAACAAGGGAAAACGGGCACCAGTATCTACCTCGCCAAAATGGATACACCATGGTCGATCACCGGAACCCAGGTCCTCCTCTCGCGCCCAGATTTCCCCTGGGAGCAGCAGCAGTTCAAGGTGAACGAAGGCCCTGCGGTTCTCATGAAAAATGGACGAGTTTTTCTGACCTACTCCGCCAGCGCGACCGATGCCCGCTACTGCCTCGGCCTGCTCATCGCCGACGCCAAAGCCGATCTCCTCGATCCGAAGTCGTGGAAAAAATCCCCCGAGCCGGTTTTGAAGAGCGATCCGGCTGCCAGCCAATACGGCCCGGGCCACAACGGCTTCACCACCACGCCTGATGGCAAAACCGACATCCTGGTCTATCACTCTCGTAACTACGAAAAGATCATCGGCGATCCGCTCAACAACCCCGACCGCGCCACCCGCGCCCAGTTCATCCATTGGCGCCCCGACGGCACCCCCGACTTCGGCACCCCCATCGCCGACGGCCCGGTGCATTAAGAGGAAGACGGACATTCCTGTCCGCAGGGTCTCCGATTCGCCTGATAATCTCTGGCTTCAAAGATGAAGTGGTAGTCGTATCAGTGCCGCCCGACTCGGGCGGCACACACCCCTACACAAACGCACGTTTTATGCCCGATTTTAGGCCCGTCCCTGTTCTGCACTACATCTACGACCCGCTGTGCGGCTGGTGTTATGGAGTGGCGCCACTCGTCGCCGCAGCCCGTCAGGTGATGACTGTGCGCGGACACGCCGGCGGCATGCTGACCGGCAACAACCGCCGCCCCATCACGCCCGAGTTTCGCGCCTACGTAGAACACCACGACGCGCAGATTGCCCGGCTCAGCGGTCAACCCTTCGGCGAAGCCTACCGTCACGACTTGCTCCAAGATACTTCGGTGGTGCTGGACTCCGAACCACCCATTGCCGCCGTGCTCGCGGCCGAAACGCTCGCCGGTCGTGGCCTCGATTTGCTCGCACGGTTGCAGACCGCCCACTACGTCGAGGGCCGACGCATCGCGGAGGAGATGGTCCTTCTCCAGCTCGCGACGGAGATCGGACTCGATCCCCTCGCATTCTCCAATGCCCTCGGAAAATCCCGGGGGGAGGTGACTCACCAGCATATTCACGAAAGTCGCGCTCTACTGGCTCGTTTCGGCGGCCACGGGTTTCCCACGTTCGCGCTGGAGCACAACAGCCGCATCCAAACGATCGGCTTCGACGAACATCTCGGCCGACCCCGAGAGTGGCAGGAGTGGCTGCATGCACAGGTGTAGGTGAGGCACCGATCAGCTTCGGAGCCGCCGGATTATCGCCCAGCCTCGACACCGTGCACATACCACGGGATCGTAATGATCACACTGCGCGGCCCGCCGTGCAGCAGCAGGAGAGCTCGCAACAACATGCTGCGATGCCGGAATAGGAAATGATACCAACGCCGCTCAACGATCTCCGGTATCATCACGGCAATCGTGCGGTCGGGGTATTCGCTGCCGAGGTGCTTCAACGCGGCAAGTAGCGGCCCATAGAACTCGCGGTAGGCGGAATAAATGACCTTGAGCCGCGGTGGTTTTTTCCCGACGGCACGCGCTGGCGCTCCCACCAGTCGCTCCCATGAGCCACTCAAGTTATCCACTTCCATTTCCTCGGCCAGGATCTGCACCGCCAGCACCTCGCCCGACAAGGTCATCGCCATGCGCAACGCCTTTCGGGCCACCCGGTCCATCCGCTTGAGCGGGATCACGATCACCGGCGGCGGCAGCGGTGTCACGTCGAGAGGACCGTCCGCCTCGGTCTCGCGCTCAAGTGCATCGTGATAACGCCGGATGCGCAGGAAAAGCCCGATGAGCAGCGGGATCACCAGCACCGTGATCCAGGCGCCTTCGACAAACTTGGACACGATAATAATCACGAGCGTGGTGCCGGTCGCGACCGCGCCGCACGCGTTGACGATGAGCGAATGTTTGGCGAACGGTTCCCGACTGCGCCGCCAGTGGGCAACCATGCCGAGCTGCGAAAGCGTGAAGGCCAGAAACGCCCCCACCGCAAAAAGCGGAATCAGGCGGTCGGTGATGCCGCCGAAAACGATCAGCAGGAGAGCCGCGAGGAGCGTCAGCAGGAAAACACCCGCCGTGTAAACCAGCCTCCTGCCGCGATGGGCGAACTCGGCCGGTAAAAACTCATCTTGGGCGAGCACGCGGCACACCCGTGGAAAGCCCGCGAAACTCGTGTTCGCCGACAGGGCGAGCACCATCAGGATGGCGCCCATCGTGACGAAATAAAACCAGCCGCGTCCGGTGACCGCGGCGACCATCTGCGACAGCACGCTCTGATAGCCGGGCTCTCCCGGAGCAGTCGCATGGAGGTGATAACTATGAGCAAGGAACGCGATGCCGGCCGTGAGGCAGGTGAGAATCGCTACGATCACTGCCAGTGTCCGCCGCGCGAGCTTGACGGTCGGCGGACGGAAAATGGGCACGGCATTGCTCACCGCTTCGACCCCGGTCAGCGCCGTGCAACCGCTGGCGAACGCCCGCAGAAGCAGCCAAGCCGTCACTGGAGAAGCCGCAGGTCCGATGTGCGGCAACTCCTGAACCGGAGTCGGGGACCCGCCCGCGAGCACGGTTTTCACCACGCCGATGACGACGGTGATGCCGAGACAACTCACGAAAAGATAGGTGGGCACCATAAACAACACACCCGCGGAACGGAGGCCTCGCAGGTTGATGATCGTGATCAAGGCGAGGATACCCAGGCACAGGGACAACGTGTGCGGCAGCAGAACGGGCACCGCCGATACGAGTGCGCCCACGCCAGCCGAGATCGCGACGGCGACATTCAAGATATAATCCAAGGCGAGCGCACTACCGGCGAGCAGACCCGCGCTGGTGCCTAGATTCTCCTTGGCCACCGTAAAGGAACCGCCTCCGTGGGGATAAGCAGCGATGGTTTGCCGATAAGAAAAGAACACGAACAGCAGCACGACGATGATCGCTGCGGCAACGACACCGATGTAGTTGGGCGCGAGCAGCCCGAGGGGCATCAGGATGGTGAGCGCGGCCTCGGGGCCGTAGGCTGAAGAAGCGAGCGCATCGAGACCCAGCGTAGGGATGCCCGTAAGTGGGGTGACTTGCTCCTTCTGCTCTGCCTCGGTGCGAAGGGGTTTGCCGATTAAGAGTTCCCGCAGGTTCATGGGGTTTCCGTGCCAGAGGTGCGATGGCAGGTGTGAAACCGTCCATCGCCTCAGGCCAGTAGCTCGGCATCGTTCACTTCTCTCCGCTCCGGTTCCCGAGGTTGGCTTCTTTGCCGATCCTGTGGGAAAGCCTCCGGCCCCCTTCTAGGCATAGGCCTTACCTGGCCTCCGCTCCGGCAGTTCGCCTATGGCACACTCCGCAAGTGAATTGGCGGCTTTTGCCAATTACAGGACCGGTCTTTTGAGCTAGAGTGGAACCGCAATGAGTTCGACCACCCCAACTACGAAGCCCAAGTCGGACCACTTCCGCATCAGCGGTCACGCGCAGGATCGCATCAAGCTTCCGGGTGTGTTCTGGGCCGGGCTGAAATCCATCGGCCTCACCCCCGGCGCCGTCCTTCGTCACGGCAACCTGCCGCCCACGGTTTACAGCGGGGAGACCTTCGTGACCACCGCGCAGAACTTTGCGATCTGGCGGGCCATTCGCGAGCTGACCGGCGATCCCACCATGGGCTGGAAATTCATGAGCCGGGTCGAGACTGACCAGTATCATCCGACTCTACTCGCAGCCCTGCACGCCCGCACGTATCGTGAATCCATCGAGCGACTGGCGCGCTACAAACAACTGTGCAGCGCCGAGGAATTCCGGATCACGCCGAAGGGCGACGAGGTGATGATCGAGGTCTCCTGGCCTTTTGCGGATGGCGAACCGACTCCGGCGTTGTTGATCGACGCGGTGTTCACGCTGGTGACGGAACTCGGCCGCCGCGGCACGAAAACGAAGATCACTCCCAAGCGCATCGAACTCACGCGCCCGGCCGAACGCGAGAACGGCCTTGGGGACTACTTTGGGTGCCCGGTGAGATATCGCGCCACCCGCGACGTGCTGGTGCTGCGGGCCGCCGACTTCGAACTCCCCTTTGCCACGCACAACGACGAGCTCCTTCAAATGCTCACGCCCCAGTTCGAAAATCAACTGAAGGCGGGTCGCGCGAAACAGAGCACGCTCGGGCAGGTGAAATGGGTGTTGAAACGCCTGCTGTCCGGTAGCCGGCCCGACCTCCCCATGGTCGCCAAGGAACTGGGTATGAGCGACCGCACGTTGCAGCGCCGCATCACCGCCGAAGGCACGACCTTCCGCCAATTGCTCAACGAAACTCGTCACGAACTGGTTCGCCACTATCTCGGCGATCCTGCGGTCGAGATCACCGAGGCGGCCTTCCTTATCGGCTACGAGGATCCAAACTCGTTCTACCGGGCGTTCCGCTCGTGGGAGGGCACCACACCCGCCGAGTGGCGCGCCGCGCATCAGCGACTCCAGGTAAAACACGCCTGAGCCTCAGTCCGCTCCCCCCGCGCCACGTGGGGGTCAGCTACTGCTTTATCCTAATCATTTCCATCGAAACCAATGAACATACTCATCATCAACACCCACCTCAACTATCCCGGCTGGTCCGAAGGCAAGCTGAACGACACCTTCACGGATCTCGCGAAGACGTTCTTCACCGAGCGAGGGCACACCGTCACCGAAACCAGGGTCGAACGCGGCTACAATCCCAAGGAAGAGGTCGCAAAGCACGCGGCGGCCGATCTGGTCATCCTTCAGATGCCGGTGAACTGGTTCGGTGCGCCGTGGATTTACAAGAAATACGTCGACGAGGTGTTCAACGCCGGTTTCGCCACAAAGCAGCTTCTCGAAGGCGATGGACGGACTCGCTCGGACCCGAGCCGACAGTATGGCACGGGCGGCAAGATGCAGGGCCGGAAATTCATGATCTCCGCGACCTGGAACGCGCCGCGAGATGCCTTCGACAATCCGGACGGCGTATTGATGGAAGGCAAGGGAACGGCCGACCTGTTCCTCGCCATCACGTCCAACTACAAGTTCTGCG
>CBRAFO010000046.1:0-27305 GCA_967755175.1 uncultured Opitutaceae bacterium
TCCGGAAATGGGCCGTCCCTCTGGACGCCCCATCGTAGCACGCCGGGCATGGTAGTGCGCTGCGCGCCTCCACCACGTCGGGCCGGACAGTCGTCCGGCCCGACTTTGCCTCGGCGTGAGCGCGGGGCGCGAGATCGGGCTGACCGGATGAACCGGCATGTCGCCGGAGCCGCACGCAGCGCGATTTCGCGTTCAACATGCAAGTCTATGAAGTCACCGCGCAATACCACCTTGTCCGACTCGGCACCGAAGAGCCGCTGGACGATGCCACGAAGATCGTCCGCTACATGGAGGGCGCATTCGACGCCGAGCCTACCGTCGAGGCGATTTGGGTCATCGCGCTCAACACGAAGTTCCGGCCACTCGCCCGGATCAAGATAAGCAGCGGCATCCTCAACTCGTGTCTCGTTCACCCGCGCGAGGTCTTCCGCGCCGCGATCATGACCGCAGCGGCCAGAATCGTCCTGGTTCACAACCACCCGTCCGGCGATCCGCAACCGTCGTGTGCTGACTTCACCGTCACGAAATCCATACGCGCAGCGGCGGAGGTGATGCAGATCGAGCTAGTGGACCACGTCATCATTGGATGCCCGACCGACGATCCTCTCGGTTTGGGCTACTACTCATTCAGGGTCGCAGGAATTATTTAGATTCCCCCTAAACAGATGTGGATTAGTGGCGTATAGCTTATTGACGGTAAATGGGAGACATGGTCTCTCAGCTTATGCCCACTGATACGAAATCCGCTGCGAATACGCGACATGAGGCTGCTCTAGCCGATGGGCACGGCAAGGTTCGTGTCCTATCAGTTGGTGTTTCTAGCACGCCAGCTTCCGCTGGTTTCTCAAGGCTTTCCCAATGCACGACCGATGCCGAAGGGGTGCATTCAGTGTTTATGGAGGTGAGACAGCTTAATGCCGATTTAAGTCACCTGGTCTTAATGACGGCTAAAACAACCGAAAGACCTCCAACGCGTGGAATGATTCTCCAAGAACTAAGACGACTCGCCGCCGAAGCGCAGGAGAATGATAGAATCCTTTTTTATTTCAGCGGACACGGTCATCGCATCTCGGGCATAACCGACCATTTTCTTGTTCCCTCTGACGTGTATGATTCAGAGCGAGCAGACGCATTGGTTTCAATGAACGACGTGCGGGATATTTTAAGTAAATCTGTGGCAAAGCAAAAGGTCGTCATCCTAGATGCTTGCTTGAGTGGGCCGACCGTGATCGGAAGGAAAATACAAGCCACTAAATACTCATCGAAGTTCTTTACTGAATACTTAAAAGCAACAAAGAGCTTTGTCATTCTAAGTTCGTCTCAATCGAGCGAATCATCCTACGCGAAATCGCCTAATCCCAGCTTGAGTCTTCTTACGCACTTTGTCCTCAAGGCACTCCGCGGTGAACCGGACTCTCTTGATGGACAGATATTAACGATTACGTCCCTGTTCGATTACGTTTCCACCGAAGTGCAGCGAAAGGCGCGGGAATATCAACTGGAGCAAAAGCCTTCCATTGAAAATATCACGGACGGAGTATCGGTGTTGGCTGATTTCAGAAAGGCAGTGATAACAGCCGGAGTGTTGAATCTAAATGAGGCCGGAATAAATTCCGTGTTTTTTATCGAATCCTATGCGGAGAGCACCGGAAATATATTAACCCGCTGGGAGAACAAAGCCCGGCCGATAAGCCAACTTCAATATGCCGCTAATTCAGCACTTGAGGAGTATCTCACGGAAGATTTTGGCCAGTGGAAGCCCAAGATAAGGCGTCAGTTCAATTTCTCTTCCACTGAAATTAAATTGTCCGGCGGAGAAATAACCTTTCCCGGCTGTCGGCTTATTTATGAATTCGAGAATAGCAGCAAAAGTCACGGCACAATAACGAGAAAATTGATACTTAGGCAGAACTGGCTAAAAGATACCGGAAAAATAGTGGACCTGCTTAATATCCTGAATTTTCGCGTCGAATCATTTGGGTTTACCATCCCGGACCTCCTTTCCCTCGACGAGCAGATTGCTGGGCTGGAGGCCAATGAATGGGATATCGAAACTGAAACAGACGAACAGATAATCGCAGAAAAGTCAGGAATCACAATGACAGTCACTATGGGGGACGTTACATTTGTGGGCTTCGATATAAAAAAGATACTATCGAGCAGCTCCACTCCCAATAAAGAACAAGCTCTGCTTGCCGCCACCCTGCAAACTGTCGCACCCACATCGTAAGTTCGAGCGTCCTACCTAGACACTGATTGGTCAGGGGCGATTTATATACGCTACTACAACTTCCGTCCCTGCGTTTATTTCGTCCGGACTCTTTGCCTGACGGATGACTTTCCATCCCGTCGTTCTGATATCCAAGAGTTCGCCCCAGCTGAGGGACCACGTATGGGCGATTTTTATATCCCCTGCCGCAACCGATTCCCGCCAAGTTGGAACCTTCGCAACAAGACTAAGCTGGCGCACGTCGGGATCGCGAGAATTCAAAGTAAACTCAAAGCCGTAACGATCCGGTATAAATGAGGGACGGGTTTCCGTCTTTCCACCGCTCGTCACTTGCTTGAACCCGTTGAGGACCTCCACCGGTTGCCAATTGGCATATCGGCCCTCGAACTTAGAATTTAAATAAACCGGAGGACTAAAAATAGCTTTCCCTCTGTAGTTACCCGCATCCAAGCCGCGTAATAATTCTGCGGCCTCTTCACGATGATGACCTTTCAATGTCACTAAGCCGACGATCACATACGGGACAGAATTTTGCGTCACCTTTGGGAGCGCGACTGGCACGGAAGCATCTACCTCTTTTGAGATTTTGGTGCTCGGCGTCGAGCATCCCGATACAATCGCCACCAATAACAGCGTTAAACCCGTCTTGTAAAATTTAGGCATGATTCAATTACACGTTAACAGAGGCCGACCAACGGGATTCAAGCGCAATCAGATTACTTTTTCATTCAGCAGCAGTGCGCGGTCGGCCAGCCCGAATATCTTTTTTGATACCATGCCTCACGCAAAAGCGACGAATGTCCTTCGTCCCAACGTCGATTCCCAATTCAGCCAAATGGGCGCGAAACTCCCGCGTGCGGTAGGACTCGCGCGGGTGCCGCAACATGTAGAATAGCACGTTGAGCTTCCACCAATCGGTATGACCGAAGAGCCCGCGACGTTTTGGAGCCTTTTCGAGAGAGCCCAGAAACCGCAGCGTTTTCCCGACATGCCGCAACAAGCGTGTGTCTCCGTCTCGCACGGCTTTTCCGAACCACTCTACCGAGGCTAAGGTGAGCCGTGGCGATTGGCCTACTGCACCGTTTTCGCGCCGCCATTCACTCACGAGCAGAAACGTTCCGAGGTCTAGTTTACCGGCTTGGTAATGCCGCACTAAACCTTCGACCTCGCTCCACGTCAGACCGCCGTAGATGCGTGCCGGCACCTGACCCCGAAGCGCGGCGGCTTCGATCCGAAGCGGGCGATTGTCGGCCGGAAAATCCGCCCCGTCATCCGACGAGTCTTCCTGAGCCAAAACCGCAGCAAGTTTTGCACGGGTCTTTGGTTTCCGGGCGAATTCCTCCCATAGCCATTCACGGAGAGCAGGCGATGCTCGGCACACCCGGGCAAAGAGCCGGAACGCTCCATCGTCATCGCTCTCCGTGAACGCTCGCAGTGCCGTCAAGGAATCGGAGCGTGAGGCAATTTTTTTCATGACCTGTTCTTTTGGAACTCTATGCCAAGAAAAAGTTTCACCACAACCACTTCAGTTTTCAAACAAGGCGCGCAAGCGGTCATACAGCGGGCGCAAATCGCCTTGATAGGTCGCCCGATGGCCCGATGTCATCAACGCACAGGTTTTGGGCGAGCGTAGCGCCCGAACCAGCTTAGTCGCCAGACTCACGTGGGGAGCCAACCGTCCTAACATCACGGCTTCGCCTCGGCGCTTCGGTTCGGTCGCAATGCCCAAACGATCATAGGCCTGTCGCAGGCTGAGCCCCTGCACGAAGCTGGGATCGGATACGCTGCGAGCCAGACGCATGTATCTCTGAGCGGTGCGTGGGGTGCCCTGAAAATTGCTTTCCAGCCAGAGCAGCCACGCCCCCGGTCCCATCGTATGCCGCACGCGCTTTTTCTCTTCGATCATCAGCATGCCAGCCTGCCATGCCGCCTTGAGCGCAGCGTCGAGCGAACGGCGCGACTCAGCGGTGAGCTGCGCGGCCTCGGCGTGGAGTTGGTTGATCCGCTCCACTGTGGATTCATTTGTGGTTTCCGTGTTCATGACCGGAGCCCCGTGGTTTCGCGAAAGTCGGTTGCCAGCTTGTAAACGCCCTGCCGACTCATGCCAGAGCGCTCGCCGATTTCTTCCAGCGTGATCCCCTTGAGCAAATCGGGACGCACGCAGTAGAGCGCGACTGTCGCGCGAAGGCCGCGATCCTCAACCGTGGTGCCGTCCGCTATCCAGATCAGGAGGCGGCAGATAACTTCCAGCGCGAGCGCCCGCGCCTCGACACGAGGGTCAACGGGTTCGTCAAAGAACGATTGGTTTGGGTTATTTTTCATAGGTGGTTTCGGGTTCGACGCCACCTTACGCTCGTCGCAATTTTCTAAATAGGCCCTGCGTCCATTGCCGGCCGCTGCCCCTATTTCCGGTCCTTCACCCTCGCAAAAACCACTTCACTCAAGAAAAGCCGTGTGCGAAGCTGGTATCGTATCGGGACTCTGCAACGCGTTGAAAAGGAGGCGGTATCAGCTCGGAGAATCCGAGGTCGCTCACCATTATTTTAAGTGCGATGCCATCTGCCCAACCTCGTCTCAGGTTTCCTGAACCCCATCATTTCTTAAGATGCAAAAACTGACTCGCTGTGTCACCGGGATACCTTACGCTTAAGTCAGTTACGCATCAGTAATGCACCTCAAAGAACTCGCAATCGAAGGCTACCGAACATTCGGAAACGAATTTCAGATAGAATTCTCTCCGGGCCTCAACGTGCTGGTTGGCGAGAATGGCTGTGGCAAGAGTGCGGTCATCGATGCCATCCGTGAATTGCTCCTAGAAGATGAATTTGGCCGCAGCTCACTAACAACAACTGACTTTCATCGACCGTTTTTCGTCGGAGCAAAAGCCTCAAAAGAGATCAGAATCACCGCCACCTTCGACGAACTGAAAAATCACGAACCAGTCGCATTTCTGCCGTGGATGATTTCGGACAACCGAGCGTCTCTCAATCTTCACGTTGAAAACAAGGAAACGGCTCGCGGACGGTATAAGCGTGCGCTTTGGGGCGGGTCGTCCCGCGCCAGCATGTTCGAGCGAGAGCTATTCGACCGCATTGATTGCATCTACTTGCCCCCGCTTCGCGATGCCGAGGCCAAGCTGCAAGAGGGCCGGGGGTCACGCTTGGCGCGTCTACTGAAGACGTTGAACCAAGATGCCATTGCGAAGGGTGCTCCTCCCCTGGAAAAAGAAGTCGCTGCTTTCAATGCGTCGCTTGCCGGTGACGATACAAAAGCCATCGCGCAGGCAAATAAGCTTATTCGCAACGCTCTCAAAGACGCTATCGGCGAGGTGTTCGGCCAAGAGACCTCAATCCAATTTTCGGAAAATAGCTTCACGCGGATCGTTGAGAGTCTGCGCTTATTCTTTTTTCCACGATTTCAGGACAAGCCAGCACAAGAGCTTTTTCGTAGTTTGGAGGAAAACAGCCTTGGGTATAACAACCTGCTATATTTGGCCACAGTTCTGGCCGAGCTTTCCAGTGCCACCGGTGACTATCTCCGTATTCTGTTGATTGAGGAGCCGGAGGCGCACCTCCATCCGCAATTGCAGACCCGGTTGCTTAAACACCTCGAAGCAACTGCTAAAAAATCGGGGATGCAGGTCATCCTGACCACGCATTCGCCAGTCCTTGCCGCAGCGGTTTCGCTTCAAACGGTCATTCACTTACCAACCGCACGCGAACCAGCCACCCAAGCCGTTTGCCTGCGACAATTCGAACTCAGTCCCGACAGCGAACGATTTGTCTCACGCTGGCTTGATGTCACAAAATCGACGCTTCTTTTTGCGAAGGCGGTAATCCTCGTGGAAGGCATAGCTGAATCGTTGCTGTTGCCACAGCTCGCCCGACTCGCACTTAAAATCCATAATGACGCGTGCGACGCGCATAATCTAACGGCTGACGTGGCAAAGGGCGGAAAACTTAAGTCCAAACTCCCCGAGTCACTCGACGATGCTGGCGTCTCGGTGATCAATATGAATGGGATTTATTTTCGGCATTTCATGCCTCTTTTTTGTAGCGTGGATGGCAAGGGCACGCAACGGCTCCCGATACGATGCGCGGGAGTTACCGATAATGATCCGCCTTACGAAACTACAGATGCCGCCGGTGTGAAAACGCCGGTGATTCCGTCCCCCTCCCAGTTGGTCGCGGGAACCAATCCCGATCTTAAATATGCTGCATTGGTCAAGGCTTCGCCGAACGTTCGGCTATTTCCCAATTCGTTGAAAACCCTCGAATATGATCTGGCGATGGAAGGCTCTAATTTGAAGCTCATGTTGAGCGTTGCGGCAAAATTAGCCGCAGATGGAGAACATCCAGTTATATCGAAAAAGCTGACGGAATTAGCCGTCCCCAGTTGGGCTCCCGATACGAATTGGCCGCCGCGTGGAACGGCCGCTCTATATCTTCTCGACCACATTGATAAGGGAGAATTTGCGCAATCCCTCGCCGATGAACTGATGAAACCCGAGCATGCGGCAGCATTCGCGATCCCCGACTATTTGACGAAGGCAGTTGTGTGGGCGTGTGGGGGAGCCGATGTCTGATCTCGAAAAGTTTTTTCATCAGGTGGCCGGGGTCGTTTGCGGGAAATCTCCCGACGAAAGTGCTGTCGCATGTTATCAAAAACGAGATGGTTCGGTGTCGTTCTGCCGTTCCTATGACAAGTGTCGCATCGCGGAAATGACGGTCGAGCAGCTCACGTATGTCCTCCATCCACTTGATCAGAAATCGTATCTAAAAGCGTGTCCAGGCAGCGGTAAGACGGAGGCAGTGGCGCTTAAAGCCGCGTATGCATTACGTGCACAGCCGTGGAAACACACAGGGATCGCATTTTTGAGCTTCACAAATCATGCGGTAAACGTAATCCAAGAACGGGTCGCGCGCTCAACTGGTCGTATATACCCACACTATATCGGGACGTTCAACGGCTGGCTTCATGGCTATATATTGAATCCGTTTGGTTGGCGCGTCATGAAATATGACGGAAAGAATGGGGATAAATCAGTGCGGATTGTGGAAGCCTCGAGCGATGCTGCGTTCCTGAACGGGTTCAAAACGAAGTATAAATACGCCAAGACCGGAAATGTAGGCGCGCATGAATACTTCCTTGAGGAGAATCGAATTGTATTCGATTCGGGCAATGATGGAACGGACGCTGCACGCAACGCTGTCGCTCTCGCCGATTGGCAGGTCAATGACCTAATGGACGCAAAGGCCCGATTCTGGAAGGCCGGCTTTGCCAATCATCAGGATGTCGAAACTATCTGTCACCTTGTATTGCATGACTTGTCATTCGTGCGGACGCAGATCGCGAATCGCTTTCCTTACCTCATTATCGACGAATGCCAGGACCTTTGTCCGAGTCAGCTTCAATTGCTTACGGAGCTACGCCAAGCAGGAGCGAACATCCACCTCGTCGGCGATCTGAATCAATCAATTTTCTCTTTCCGTGGCTCCGATCCATCCGTGCTGTTGAAGCATATCGCTGATGAAAAACTGGCCGCGCTGGAGTTCACTGTAAATTTTCGCAGTGTTCAGCCCGTAGTCGAGGTTTGCGGACGTTTGATAGACCATGGCTCCATTCAAGGGCGTGCTCTAATATCAAAAGAGGCCAGTTGCGTCTATTTTTCTTACCAAAATAAGAATGATTTGCCGCAACTTGTCGTGACGTTTCATAGCTGGCTTAAACAACGGGGCTTCAAACCTTCTGACTGCGCGGTTATCACCCGCGGTTCCAGCACGCTCGAAAAACTTCGCGGTGGACAGGCAGACGACCCTCGGGGCCCTGCCCATCGCATTGCGGCTGCAATCCGGGATTGGAAAAAAGGCGGTATAGTAAATCGGCAGTCGGCTTTGGCTCAATTTGGCTCCGTGGTTGCCTCTAGTTATTTTTCGGGCGAAAGCTCGGATTCGAGCGCCTATCATTGCCCTCATGTCGTGGCGTCCAACATTGAATGGAGGCTCTTTCTTGCAGCGGTATTAGATGCATGCATTGCCCAATCTAAACTAACGGACTTCAATCAGACTTGGACCAGTTGGGCAGAAGCCGCACGCCAACTCGTGCCTACTTCCGTCATTGGGCTTTGGAAATCACTGCCAGCACTCGGAACGGCGGCCAGTGTAATTCGTGCTCCACATGGCAAAGCCACCGACCAAGTTGCTGCAACCCTTGGCCTCAATGCCGCCCCGGCTCCGTTATTGCACTTCACCAATATCCATCAGGTGAAGGGAGAAACGTTCGATGCCGTGCTTTTCGTGTCCTCACCGACCAAGGCGGGTGACGGCGGACACTGGTCCCACTGGCTCGACCCAGCCCCTGCTCACGCCGAACATCGGCGGTTCGCTTATGTTGCGAGTTCCCGGCCCCGTCATGTTCTCGCTTGGGCGGTGCCCGCACCTAGCACGGCTGAACAGGCTCAATTGACGCAATTAGGATTTGTCCCTGCTTAGCATCCTAGAAGTCAGCGTTGCCATCAGCGCGTTCTATAGCCTTGGAGTTTATCGCCATGATGAATTCTCGCAGGAAGGGAGGCATCATACCTAAGCGGGAAATCTCATCTTATTCGAGAGCCAAGAACATCTCCTTAATACCTTGTATGTATTCCACGGTTTCCGACGAATTTAGCATTACAATATCACCATCGTTTAGCGCAGCGATTCTCTGAGGAATCTTAAGCAAAGGATTTGATGCGATGTGGTTACTAGCTTCCCTAGCGTAATCTACGAATTTTGTGTAACGTCGGCCTCCCCTGTCGTCCGCTTCCAAGAATCCAGAGCCATGAACTAAGAGATTCCGTAACGCATTAAGGCTCTTGTCGCATAATTGATGGACCGGAGATTGTATCCTTCTGGATTCACCATAAGACAGTCCTGACTTTTTTTCGATATAATATTTCCAGCCATCGGCAACTCTACAAAACGCCATTTCCGGAACACTATTACAAAACGGAGGTATCCAAGGACTGAGTAGCGCCCGCTCCTCTCCTTCAAGGTAGTTGGCTGCGGTTTCACCTAATACCCAAAGACTTTCGTGTGCTGCTTGATCAAAGGGAAGCGCCTTGGCACGCTCGAATGCATCCATGAATGCTAGGAGTGCCATTCCTCTGAGTGGATTCCCCCCGCTGACCCGCTGGATTCTCGATAAACTTATCAGTTCGTTAATGGTGCCCAAGGACAATTCAGACCAAGTAATTACACGTTCAAACCTCTTCCCCTCCGGGCTTCTGACTGGACAAGTCGCATCACCACAATTCCAATTTTGATATGGCCTCATAATTGGTCAAATATGCATCATAGCCAAGATAAGAAGGCTTATTTGTTATCAATTTTATCACGATCCGTATAAGCAAATACGTCTTCGTCTGCCAACACACTGCCTTTTAGGGCAGTTGCATGCATTAGGCCGAGCGCAATCGGAGTCATTCGTAAAGCCTCTGCGCATTCACTTCTCTTAGGCAGAAATCCTTTTTTGTAACGGATTGAAGAGTATCTTTGGAAAGCTGCTATTGCCCGGTCTGAAATAGCTATAAGCGAACTGGGCTTCACAAAAGTCACGCTTTTCGCAGGAAGAATGGCGGAATCGCCAATTTCTTCGCTACTTCCAACCAACAATACAGCCTTGTTATATTTCTTATAAGAAGCGTCATTGGTATATCTTTCAAGCTGCCCCAGCGCCTGGCTAATATAACGTAAAGGCCACGCTTTCTCGGCGTCCATTTCGGGTTTCCCTTCAATAATCAACAGATGGCGACTTCCCTCTAGTGATATGGTGGCAACCACGTCCGTCTCACCCTCTAGCTTATCCTTAATCTCGGCATCCCAGCCAAGGAGATTGAATAAGCGGCGGACGGCATGACAAAAGTGCTTATGATCCGGCATTAGAAGCCCCGCCCTTAGATTTTCGAACCATCCGTTGTGGATGCTTGGATTCCTAAGCTCTCCACCTAATAATTGATTCCAAGATGCAACGATCACATCCTGCTCCTGCTCATGCTGATCATCTGGAGCCATCTCCAGATTCAAACCTTGCCGAAGACGATTTAGGCGACTGAACCAAGCACTTTGCCTTGGCTCGTCAAGTATCTTGGCGAGTTCACTTTGCGCGTTTGATAGCCCTGAAGGATCGTTATCTGTGTCATATCTTAGATATGCAGCCTGTGCCTTTAAATACCGCCAAAAGAGTGCATAGCCTGGCTGCCCGTCCTCAGCCAATGCCTTGGCTGCGCTTTCTGCCGATCTTGCCGCTTGATCAAAACTATGTAACGCGAAAACACGGTGCCAGTAAGCCACCTCGTCATCTGCAACCCTACTCTTTTCCGGCCCTTTTGTTGCAGGGAATTTAAGCTCTTTTTGCGGAAACTGAATCTCGGCTAATTTCCCACGCATGAAACTACTGAAAATCTTGGATATCTCATCAATTGGTCTAGATGATATGTCTACGCCAAAGCCGATCTCCTCCTGCACATTTGATGGGAGCTGCTGGAATGATTCACCACTAGTCAAATAATGCGTTAATGAATTTTGAAGAAAAATATAGACCGCCCAATCGTGGTCATTGCGTGTCGCTCTTCCCAGTGCCTGAGTCATCCTCTGAAGCACGCGAGAATACATAAATGAAGCATCAGAAAGATTTTCACTAATGAACCGCTCATAAGGGCCGCAAGCCTGTGGAAGTGAGGGCATTACCACCAGCCGACACGTATCCCCTTCGAAATCCATACCGTCGTATCGGCTTGCCGTAAAGAGGTGCCCCAATTTCGCATCTACAAACTGATCAATCTCTTCGGCTTGCCCTTCTGCGATGAAAAGTGGCTGATCTGTTATATTTCTTTTTGCCAATTCCTGGCTTAGCCGATCGGACCATATTTCGACCTCCGCAGCGCTTGCGCAGAGCCATACAGAGCGCTTAATTCGCAACGCTGCGTCTAATGCTAACGCTTCCATTTCATCCTCCCGCCCCTCTGATTCTGGAAATATCAACAGGCGCTTGCCGGGAACAGCTTGCTTATATTTTGAATCGATTGAGAGACTTTCTATGCCGGAAATTCCGACGCGTCTAGCTAGGTCATCGGCGGTCCCGATGGTGGCGCTCAAAAATATTCGCTGCGCAGGCTTTTGTATGTGCGCCTCGTTCTCTAGCGGATAGCAGCCCGGTCTGATTGATACATTTCGCCCAGATATTAGACATAGCGCAGATTTCAATGAGCGCTTTATCCTATTCCACTCAAAAAACAACGACCCGCCTACTTGGCAGTCAGAGGAACCCGCCATTATGGCTTCTAAGCGCGGTAAAAACTCTATCCAATCAGTGAAATTTATAAGCTCTATAGGAGAAAAAGGCGTATGGTTATCTTGATGATAGTCTGCTGCCGCCGTATAGTGAGGGAACTGAGTAGCTATAGCCCCAACTACGGCGGTGTATAGTGCAAGGTGTTTTCCTCGCCCAATCTCCAGTGAAAATAGGCCATGAGCAGCATTTTCGGCTAGATGCGCATCATCAAGAACTAATATGTCAGCGGGATCGAGTCCGGGTGATTGATTTATATACCCCCAGTAATTCAACACTGCTATTGCTTGCCCCCGAGAATAGCGAAATTTATCAGTTGCTTTCCATGTATTTTTTGCGCCCTCGAAAAGAACCGCTTGGACGCCGAGTGCATCGGCCTCCGCTTTAAACTGGCGCGCTAGATTTTTTGTTCCGCATAGAACGGCAGTCCGCTTACCTAGTGACATCCAGTATTCTAAAATAAGTAATGCGATTAGAGATTTACCGGCTCCGGTAGGTAATTCGATGGCGACGTTTGGCTTGGTAATTCCGGCTGAGGTATAGGCAGATAAAGCCGCCTCTTGAGCTGGAAACAATTCTCGGAAGTCTGGTGAATTTAGCCCCTTTAGGCGATCTCCCCAATTAACAACCAAGGTGGCCGGTGTAGGTTCCATAGAGTCCATAAAGACTGTTGAGATGAAAGAAATGCGTCAAACCAAAGGCCTCACGAATGAACTGATGAGGCAAAGCGCACGATCTCAAACAGTCCTGCTGGAGGAGCGATGTTGATGATCATCCGCTCGGCGTCGCTCTTCACGTCAAGAAGCGAGATGCGCGCCTCGTGTTGATAATAATAGTAAATGGACTTGAGGTTGATCAACTCCTCCAAGTCTTTCGTGTTTATCGCCGTCAGCGGATCATAATAAGCCACGTTTCGTAGAACCATTCCGGCGGATGGATGATCGGGCTTTAGCGCCTCGTCCAAAAGATCAAAAAAGACCTTGGGAGAATGAATGATCACGTAGCCGTCCGCACCAAATGCGCGCCCGAGCTTCCTGGACTTTTCGCGTGAAAGGCTGAGCAGGTAGTAATGGATCAAGTTGCCGTCATCGGCAATCTTCTGGTTAATCACGAAGTCCTTTGATGGGTAGCTCGTGCCGGCTATCGTGATGATGCAATCTGCGGCATGGTAGGACCGCATCATCTCATTGTCGTTTCTCGCATGGTGAGCGTCTGTCTCGTAGCTGTTCGCCAAACGAAACGGAATCTTCCCGGCGGCAAACTCGTCCAAGTATTTATTTTCTGAATACCTGATCAGGGCGTTTTCAGGGAATTCGGGAAGAGGCTCCATCCCGTCGATTATGGCAGGCATCTTCACCTTACCTCGTATCCCTCTATTACTGGCTTCATCCAGCGCGGCGTGGAGAATTTCCCGCACAGGGGTGGGAACGTGAATCGTTTCCCCAGTTACATAGCAGGCGCTCAAAAGCGCATCTATCCGCTGCAATAGATGGCTCTCGCTAAGCTGCGTGACTGGCTTGTCCATGTAGATTCGGATGAAATATGGGTGGCGGGAAGCGAATGACAGCTCTGAAAAGCGCGAAAACCCGTGCTGCCATTTTTGATGCTCGCTGCGCTCGGATTTTTCTAGCGCGGGCCGCTCCGGAGGAATGCCGAGGCTAGCACCTGCGACGGCTGGCGGGCCAGCGGCGCGAGCGCCTCGTCCCGTCCACGCCTCAAGGAGTTCTCGGGCTGCGCCCTGCGCTCCTCCTTGCGCTGCCGGTGCTTGCCGGAGGCATCCCTCCGGGACGGCCTTTTTTAAGGTTTGGCCTGACAGGGACCGCGCGGCGCGGTTCGCCGCTTCCCCCGCGCCCTCGTTGGGGCGCACGAAGCCCAAATCCCATGCGTGACTTATCCCGCGATCCGGTTCCTCAACCCGGAGACGTTATCAACCAGCCCGGCCACCCGTTCGACGGGTTCGTGGTCGTTTCCGTTTACACCCGCGCGCAGGCCATCGCCGATGGCGTCATTGTTGACGCGACCGGCGGCGACCTGGCAGCGATCTCCGCCCAGCACTTCCCCGGCATGCATGTTGCCATGACGGCGGCGGTGTCGGCACTCATCCAGAAGGCCGTTGACCACCCCGACCACGGCAACGACTGGCAAGGCGTCTGGCACGACGTGCTTTGGATGTCCCGCGTTGCCCCGGTGCAGTCCTTCCCCGGCGGGCGTCTGTTCAAAGTCGTTATCACCGGCACCGGCCGGAAGCGCCTGCACACACTGAAAATCCAGATTCACCCCGGCGACAAGGGCGAGCCCTGCGCCACGATCATGCTGCCGGAGGAGGATTGACCCACTTATCCGTCGCGCGGACGTGGGCTGGGTTCTGCCTCAAAGAACTGATGATCCAAAGCTATCGTCATCAAGCGCCCGTTATCACCAACTAAGAATTATTGGTGCCCGCTCTAAGGTGTAGCTGGTATCCACAGCATCATGATGCGATCTGCGGGTTCTCCTCAGAGAACCGAAAGAGAACGTCTTCGGCGGGCGGCAACCTAACTTCCGCCCGAAACCGAAATTTTTCTGTGCCGTTGGTGAACTCCGTGGTGGGGTTAGGAGTCAGTGATGCGCGCACTTGAGCAATCGTTGTCGGATCACCCATCAGTCCAACGATACGCATGTTTTTATTCCACTCCACTGCCCAAGACCAGCATTCGGCAGGGGAATGGCGCCGAATTGCGATTTTGAAGTAACCGCGTGCACCCGTGAAGACCACACGGTGCGGCCAGGGAGCAACGATGGTCATGAAGCTGCGATTGAGCGCACTGCCCCAGTCAGCATGGGTGGTGACTTCCACCGGGACGAATTCACCCTGACAAAATCCTCCGCGGTGCGTCGCTGCGTCGTAGGTGATGAAGTAAAAAAATGCCCAGACGTGAGCTTGGGCCAAGCGGAATGCCCGCTCTCGATCAATCTGAGGAGAGCACACTGCACCGAAGGAAACGCTCGCTCCCATGAACGGTGTTTTGATGGTGAGTGATTCCTGGCTGGCGCTGACCGGCTTCCCGGTGCGCCGGCTCGTCGTTGCCGCCTTGCGGCGTGCTTCGGCATGAAGCACCGGATCATTCGCCGCGAAATCACCGAATGCCGTTGGCTGCATCGTAATCGCGGATATGTCGTCCTCCAATTTGGACTTTGTGGAGTTGCAGGACAGACAGGCGTTCGCGATTAGACTCCAGTTGCCATCTAATGACCCTTTTGGAACGAAGCGCCGACCGACGACGTGCTCCTTCGTTTTGGAGGTTTCATCCATGACACTCCCGCAATAAATGCAGGTGACGTTGAACAACTGTCGTGGCAGCTTGTTTGTTTTAGGCGTATGGCTTGCGGAGTCCACGGTGGAACGATTGCCGCATTTTTGTTGGGCTGCAATCATAGCAAAGTATACCTGCGCGTTCACCCGTGTGCTGTTTAGGCTATTCAAAATGTTGCCCCCGTGCCTAAGATCCGAGAATCACGTTCGCGCCTTGTTCGCCTCGACCGACTGATCGTTCATGTCTCTAGATTCATCCAATCTCCGCGTTCAGATTGATGCCGCCATTGGGCAACTGCGGACGCTCGGTAGACTCGTTAATCCGCTCGATCTTCTCTCTCGCGTGGCCTTTCACCATTTGGCGAAACCGGATGGAAAGGACGCAGGCCATCCCCAGAGCGAAGCCCAAGTCGAATACTTGATAAGTCTTTTCTTGGCGGAGCCTTTCCCAAGTAATCCACCCGCAGCGAATCCGGCACAGATTCAGGAATGCATCGACGTCCTCAACGACTGCTTCGCCAAGGCGACGCTCTATTACTCTCTGACTTCCGAATCGAAGAGCGGCGACAAGAATGAATCCGAGGTAATCCTCTCCCAGCGCCTGCAAACGCTGCATGTCCGCGGTGACTCATATCGTAAGCACACCGAACTTACCTTCCGAGAAATCGTGGCGTCTCACGACCCGTTCTTGCAGGCCGCCTATGGTTTCACCTCGGCCGACTTACTGAGCGCAGTGGAATACTCGTTGCAGCAAGTGCAGGCATCGATCGATGCCGAAATCGAGCGGTCCAAGGCTATCATGGCCCCTTTGATCGAGAAGTTCGAGGCGTTCCAAGCCACCAACCCTTCCGCGGAACAGACGGCAGTATTTGAGGAAGAGCATGCGGCAGACTACGCCAAGTTTCAGTCCGCAGCCGACGCTTTCGGCGCCCCGGCGATGTTTGCTGTCACCCCGCGCCACGCAACAGACGTGACGATCTTCAAGCTCCTCGCCGTGTCGTTCGGCGACAATAGCCGCTTTGTCACCGCCCTCAAAAAATGGGTTGGATGGCCGCTCAACGAAACGGTCATTCACGCGCATCCACTGATCCAGCATGAGGGCACATACTACGTTTTCCATCTGCCCTTATTTTCCCGCAACCCGCTGCTCTTAGTCGAATCGCTTATCGCCAAGCAGAGCGAGGCCTACTGGCAAAATACGTTCCTCAAGCGTCGCGACGACTATGTGGAATCGGCCGCCGTGGATTTAATCGCGGGGATTCTCGCAGGATGCACCACGCACCGAAACCTTTACTACCACTATATGGAAGGCGCGGAGCTGCGCCGCGCCGAACTCGATGGGCTGATAATCTATGATGACTGCCTCCTGATAGTTGAAGTTAAAGCGTCGGGGCTGTCTGACGCAGCAAAACGGGGAGCACCGGAACGGATGCGTGAAGACCTGACTGCAAGCCTCGACAAAGCGTATAACCAAGCAATGCGCGTGCTGACGCTGATGCGGTCTGCCGCCGAGGTTCCTTTCTTGGATGAGGCGAATCGTGAAATCTGCCGGCTACGCTTCGCCGACTACAAACGGCATTTCCTGATTTCCGTGACACGGGAACAATTTGCCAGCCTTGCCACCCAGCTGCACTCAATTCGAAAGCTCGGCCTGATTGCCGGAGCCGAGTGGCCTTGGGCGGTCAGCCTCAATGACCTTCGGGTCATCGCCGAAATCACTATTCATCCCACGGTCTTCCTCCATTACCTCGTCCGCCGGCTGGAAGTAAATTCCTACGAAGCCATCACCGTGTCCGATGAACTAGACCTGTTCGGACATTTTTTGGCGAAGGGACTGTATTTCAGGGAAGACGAAACGGTTCGAGTTAACAGCAAGGTCGCTCTCGAAGGCTTCACCGAAGCCATCGATGACTTTTATCGCGCCGAGGGACATGCCGCGCCCATCGCAAAGCCTCCATATCCGTTGCCCGCTCACCTAGAGGAATTGATTGGCGTTCTGGAACGAGTTCGCCCGCGAAACTTTTCCACCGCTGCGCTCCAGATTCTCGCCTACGGCACCAACGGTCTGGAGAAACTCGATGAACAAATCCCGGGATGCGAGGATGCTTGGGCCCGGAAAAAGGCACGAATCGCAGGGATAGCGAATAACCAGCACGCGGACGCTGCCTTGGTGCTCTTCGGGGCGGTCCGATTGGACTGCCCGTTTGAGATCCAAATGATCGAGCGGGCTAGATTCAGGAAACGAGAAGCGGGGGTGGGGTTTTGCTCCGCAATTTTCTGGGAACCGCCTCTGTCGGCCGGACGCATTCGAGTGCACATTTTGTAGTCGTTAGGGTCTCCTCAAGCCCCTCGGGGCTTATCGCCCCTGGGATGGAAGATTGTCCAAAGGTTGCCCAAATCTTTGTTTTTGGCTTCACTTCCCCGCACTCTTCTGCATCTTAGTTCCTGTTCTAAAATATTAACCATCAACTAAGTCCGCGTTATTAGGCGACTTAACTTCACCAAGCGGCAGAGGTTCGAATCCCCCCCTCTCCGCCAGTTTTTACCACGAGAGAAAAGGGGATCAAACGGCTTGCTTCCGCCGGCTCAACATACCGGCGATAGTTCCCACCGCCGCTAGCACGACCAGGCCGAAGCCCGCACCAGAGCCCCGCGATGGCGACACGTCCAACGCGAGTCCCAACGGCACGCCGCCGTCCACCTGAAGGCTGCGCGTGAAGGTCAGCACCTGGCCTTTTTCGGGCAGGATGACGTCGATGGCTCCGGGCGCCGGCTCGGTTCCGAGTTGCTGGTCCACAATCCGTCCCGCGATGCCGCGCAACGCGCTGTTCTCCTCCGCCGTGTTGCCCATGAGCAACTGGTCAGCCTGCTGCGGATCGTAGTTCATCTTTCCCTGGAGAAACGGATTCAGGTTAGCCGCCTGCTCAAGCTGTGTGTTCTTCACCGAAACACTGCCGTTGTTGTCGAGGTAGAGCTTCTGGCGACGTGTGTTTAACCCCAACACCGCCTGCTGCGTCTTGAGCGCGCGCAACTGCACCCGGGCGTCCTCGTTGGTCGCTTGGTCGAGTGCGTTGCCGTTGAAGGCACGACTGAGAACTTCACCGGCCTGCTGCTGCTGGCCCTTTTGAAGCAGCACATTCGCCTCCACGATAAAGTCGTTGGCCTGCTTCACCTCCGCCGCGCGCTTCGAAACCACCAGCGATTGATAATCGCCCAATCCAAAACTCTCCGCGTTTCGCTCTTCGCGTAATTGCAGCCCGCCACGGTAACCGTCCAACGCATACCCGGGCGGAATGACCACGCGCCACGACACGTTTTCCAAGGGCACGTTCAGGCCCGGCGCACGCAACGTAATCTTCCCGTCCTGCGCCTGCGTCACAGAATACACGATCCGCACCTTCGCCGTGCGATCGGCGGCGGTGCTCGGCACGACATGGAACAGATACTCGTCGCCTTCCCTCACCACCGAAACGCTCTCTCCGTTCACCAGCGTGTTGAACAACCGCGAGCCTTCCGGCAGCCGCACGCGCAACGTGCTCTTTTCAACCACATCAACGCGCAACTCCGCCGCCGTGAGGAACGGTCCCGCTGGCGAAAACACCGTGGTCAACTCGCCTCCGGTCACACGGAGCTTCAACGCATCGGCCACCTCGTGCCGCCGCACCATGACGGTTAACGGCTTCTCCGGCTCGGCCACGCGGAACGCCAGCGTGGGCACACTGCGATCGCCGCGATCCTGCAAGCCCGCCGGCACCGCCGCCCAGTCGATACGCTGCCAGCCGCGCGGCGTCTCCGCCGCCTCCAGCTCCAGTCTGCCACCACCGCGCACCGCGACGAATTGCACCGCTTGTCGGACGTTTTCAAATACGGGCGTCGCAATCTTCTCCTTGCCCTGCTCGCGCCCGGACTGTGTCTGAAACTCAATCTGCACCTCGGTCTCGCCGACAATGCCGCGCTGAAAGCGAATCTCCCAGCGTTCCGGTTCTCCCGGAACTGCCGCGAAGTCGCTCACCGCCGGACCGGTTGCACGCACCGTCTTGGCCTGCTCCGCGCTCAAGCCGGGCAACCGCACGCGCAGCGCCTTCACCGCCGCATTCTCCACCTTGTAGCGCAAGGCGATGCGCGTGAGCGTCTGCCCTTCGCGCGCCGTGACCTCCTGCAACGCCTGCACCGTCACCCACGGCTCCAACGCCTCGATACCCACGGCCAGCGCCCAGTCTTCCTGCAACAGGCGAAACGCCAGCGCGCCTGGTCGCGTGTTGCCCACTGTGCGTGGATCGAGCTGAGACACATGGGTGCGTTCCATTGCCTGCAAGCGCAGGCCTTTGTCCGGCACGAGCTGCAACTCGCCCGTCTGTCGTGTCGCCTCCCGCACGAGCACGCGCGGCACGGACCAGCTCGCCTGCGCCGCCGGAGCCGGCCCTGCCAGCGTCAGCGCGAAACACTGCTCGCCAATCGTGCGTCCGTTCAAATGTAGCGTGATGATGCGCCGGTCGCCGTCGCGGGCCTCGGTCCAGTGGCTCAGCGCCGGTCCGCTCAGTGACTCCACCTCCAGCCCGTCGGGCAGCGCAAAACTCAGCTTAAACAGCCCCACCCGGGTGATCGCCACGTTGAGATCCGCCGCGAGCACGAGGCGGTCGGCACCGAACGAAAGCACCTGCTTTGTCGCGACCCGCACCTCCGGAGCCACCGGAGCGACCCGTAACGTAACCATCCCACCGTCGCCGCTCTGCCGATACACCTGCTGCAGGTTCGCGAGCGGCTGGCCATCGCGACCTCGCGGCAGAAGCGTGGCGTCAAAATCCTCCGCGTTAACCGAGGAAAGGCCTTCGAGCTTCACCGACTCCGGCTGCGCATCCCCGCCGAACGCCAGCCCGATCATACCCACCTCGCCCGCCGCGCCGTTCACACGCACCGAGCGCAACGCGAGGTCATAGGGCAGAGCCGCCGTGCCACGCTGCAGTTCGACGATCAGGCTGAACGTCTCCGACTGCGCCGGTTCGATGGCCACTTGCAAGCGACGCGTTGCCGGATTGAAACGCCACGCGCCCACCGGGCCCCTCGCCACGTCACCGACGGTGAAATCCTCCGGCACTTCGAGTTCCAGCGCGCCGACGCGCCCTTGCACCGGGCGCACCGTCACTCTCGTGTAACCATTGACCACGCCCGGACCGGGTGTGAACAGGTTGGCCTCCTCCGCATAAAATCGAGTCTCCTCCGCCGACAGGTTGCGCTTCTGCGGAGTGAATTGAACCGTCGGCGCTCCCGTCGGCCCAAGCACCAGCGTGGCCCCGCTTCGCCCCTCGGCGAGTCCCTGCGTCGGCACCACTTGAACGGCCATGGGCGAACCAAACTCCCAACCGCCTTGGTCGAGCTGGATCGTGATGCGCTGCACCGCCGCCGGCCCGGTCGGAAGCGACAGACTGCGCGTGATGTCCGGCACAGGGAGTTCAAATTTTACTCGTGCAGTAAACGTCCCCTCGCGTTCCGGCGACACGACGTAAGCACTCACGCCGTCGCGATCGATTTTCCCAACACGCAGGCCTTCCCCCGCAAACTGCGTCAGCACGGCCGGTGCCTTCAACAAGAGGAAACGGTCACCCGCTCCACCGCGCACAGTGAAATCCACTTCGGCAAACAACCGCCCGCCGCGAATCTCCCAGCGTTGCACCAACGCCTGCGCGGCCTTCTCCCCTTCCTGCATCCAAGGATCAGCTTCGGGCCCCTTCTTTTCGGCGCGCAACTCCGGAGCGCCCACCGCGAAAGCGAGCCCCGCCAGCAGCACCGCGATCAGCAACGGAGCTGTAGGCGACGGTGCCTCCGTTCCGCCTTCTTCAGAACCCGTGTCGGACTCCCCACGCCAGGCACGCCACCACCGTCGCAGTCCCGGCAGTATCCCGAACAAACATACCGCCACCGCGATCATCAGGAAGAAACCGACCGCGCCGAACCGTTGCGCCAGCACACCCAAGCTCAGCAGCACGCCGCCCGCCGCTCCGGTCACGACCGCCACGCTGCGATTCCCTGTTAACAGCGACGCGATTACCAAAACCACTCCGACTCCCGCCGCCGCCGCTCCCCACCCCAACACCATCGCGCGCCAAACCGCGACATTGGCCACGTCGATAGTGACCGCCGTATCGATCGGCACCACCGTAGCCGCGTAATTACTTTCACTTAGGTTCACGTGCCGCGCCTGCATCGCCTGGTTCGCCAGCATCAAGGCAGACACCACCGCCACCGAGCACGCAAGCAAGCCGAACGTCAACCAGCTCCCCGACTGCGCGCGCAGCGCCAGCGTTGCCACCGCGATTAACAACAACAGTGCGATCACCTGTCCGCGTCCTTGCAGCGAAAGCCACTCGAAACCCGTTTCAGTCAAGTTGGGTTGAACGAGTTCGGCGTTACCGCGGCCCGTGACCAGCAGCCGGTCGGTATCCGCATGCAACGTCCACTCGCCGATCACCATCGGCGCGGACATTTTGGGCGCGGTAACCCTCACGCGCTCCGGCGACTGACCGGCCGCCTGCCCGAGCCGCAATACGACGTCCACCGGCTCGTTGGGGTTCAACCGTGGTGGCAGCGGCACCAGCGTGTGCCCGCCATCGGCGCGCGCATTCACCACTTCGTTATCCACGCGCGCTTCCCAGAGTTTCACGCCTTCGGGCAGTTCGAACCGGAGCGCCTTGCGCCCGCGCGTCTTCACGAAGAAGCGTGCCTCCGTCACCACCTGTCCGTCACGTGCCACGCGACTGGAGAGCTTCGCGAAATCCACGACCTGCTCGATCGACTCGGCCGGTTGATACCACTCCACACCCAGTTCCAGCGCGAACGGTCGCGCCGTGTATTGGTAAACCGCCAGCGAGGGCGAAGTCGTCAGCAAGCGAAGCTCCGTCGGCAACTCCAACGGCTCCAGCTTCAACAGCGCACCCTCTGCTTTCTTGATCTCGTTCTTCACCTGAAGCGGGCTGACGACCTGCACATAGCCGCGTTCCGATTGCACGCCGAGCGGACGCACCTCACCGGGATTGATCACGCCGCCCCGCGCACTCATCGGCTGCTCAAAGGTCACGAGCAACGTCGCCGCGCCCAGCACCGGCTGGTGCAACGTCACGATCACTTGATTGCCCTCACGGCGCCACTCACGCCGCACGCCTTGCCCGGTCACGTCGATGTTGCCCACTGTCGCCGGCACCTCGATACGCCACTCGATCGCCGGCGCGCCGATCACGAAATAGTTAATCAACACGCTGCCATAAACCACGCCCTGCTTGAGCGAATAGAGGTGAAACACATCCGCTTGCACGCTCTGCCCGAGCGCTTCGATCTTCACGGCTGCCGCCCAGTTTGCTTCGCGCAACCGCCATGCCTGCTGCAAGCCCGTCACCTGCCGCGGAAAGTAGCTCAGCGGCACCTCGACTAGCTCCGTCGTTGCACCCGGCGTGATCCGATAACCCGGCGCCGACACCACGCCCACGTGGCCACGCACGGACTTCGCTCCGGGAAACACCAGCCGCGCGAGCGCCCACTCGCCCGCGCCCGCCGCCTGATTTTTCTCCAACCGCAGCTTCACCAGCTGACGTCCCTCGACGGGCTTATCGAAAAGCACCTTGAGGGCGACGCGTCCCTTGCTCGGCTCGCTCTCAACCGCGTAGTCGGTCACGCCCGCGCCCTCCACTCCCACCACCGCGTAATCCGCAGGGATGAGCAGCGACCAGTCGCGCAGCGGCGCCTCGCGCACGTCCAACTCCAGATCGGCATTGATGACGCGATCCGTCTCCGCGAGTTCGTAGGTGACCACCGCCGACACGCCCACCTCGGGCAGGATCTGGCTCGCGAGCACACGGTATCCATGTTCCGCCGACGGGAACCGATAAACAAATACCTGCCGTGCCCCGGCCTCGACCGCGCCGCCCGGAAACTGCTCAGGCGCGAGCTGCATCATGCCCTCAACATCGGCCACTTCCAGCCGCACCGCGCCGGTGTTAGCCACGCGCACAAAACCCGCATGCCGAACCCCGCCTTCGGGCGTTAGCCGCACCGCCTCGGCGCGCACCGGGAATCCGCCCAACGCCGACTGGCTGCGCACCGTCAACGTGCCCTCGCCTTCGATGGGCCGGCTCAACTTCACGTCGAGCACGCGCCCATCGCCCGCCGGCAGCACTTTCCACCCAAGCACGTTCGCCCCTTCGACCCCGACGATCTCCCCCGGCCCATCGAGCCGCAGACGCACGCCGTTTAACTTTCCCTGCAGAATACGAAACGCGACTTGCGACGACTGTCGCAGCAGGCCTGCGCCCACCCGCACCTCCGTCTGTTCCGCGCTCGTAAACGACAGGCTCTCCACGCCTGCCTCGCGCGTGCGCTTCCATGAGAGCACCGCGCTACCATTCGCCGGCAGGAAGCCTTGCCAACCCGCCGCCGTCGCCAACGGCACGACCGCTTGCCCCGCAGCAAATTCAACGCCGCCCGCATTCAAACCCGTCAAGACCACCGGCACGACCGCGCCCACCGGCATGGTAAAATTCAACCGCCGCCAATCGCCCGCCTCTTCCGTCGCGGCGACAAACGCCAGGTCCACGGACACGGCACCCTTGCGATCAAACACCAAGTCGTAGGCCACCTCGTTACCCGCCTTCACCAACTCGACGTGCCAGCCATCGCCGGAGGCCTTCTCGCTCATCGCCGCACGGCCCGACAACAACCGCACCCGCGCGCCCGCCAGCTCGACCCGTGCTTGCGCTTGCATGCGAAAATCCACGCTCCCCGCCGCCTCATTCACCACGCCAGTGAGGTGCACGCCCGTCAGCTCCGAGTCGCTCCAACCCGTTCCGCTACGCGCCAACGTCAGCTCAATGTGCGCCTCGCCTTGTGTCACATAATCCAACCCTCCGGTCTCGACCACGCCACCCGCCTGCGTCACGCGCAGCGACAGCATCGGCCCCGGCTGAAACCATACGCGTGAAGTGAAGCCCACCGCATCCCCCGGGGTGATCACCAACACGACCACCTTGCCCGGCACCGCCGGATTACGCAGCCGCGTGCGCACCATCAGTTCAAGCGAACGCGGCGCTACTCCCCCGGTCAGCACCGGCCGCAAATCCAGAAACCGTTTCCCCGCCGCCTCGCCCACGCCCTGTCTCACCGACCAGTCGCGCAAACCCGTGCCCGTGACACCGACCACTTCGCCCTCTCCCGCCAGCCCGAGTGTGAGCACCTCGCCGCTGCCCTGGATCACCCGCAGATTCAGTTTCGCCTCACCCGTGATCTCACCGATGCCCGCCAGCACGAACTGCTCGCCCGACGCGGTGAAAAACAACGGCACGGGCGGAGGCACGCCCGTCGCCTCGACCACGATCTTTCCACCCGCGCCCGGAGTGATCGCCGTCGTGACCGGCGCAGCCGCCGATGCGCACACAGCCGTGAGCAAAGCCACCACTCCGAATGTAGGAGCCTGCTTGCAGGCGATGCCCGACGCATGCCGACGAATGACCCGAGCCATCGCCTGCAAGCAGGCTCCTACATTGAGGAAAGAAGCATTCATAAAAAGCGGTGTTGGATTGGGGTAATTGAAAGGAGCCGAAAAAAACGCGCCGTGATGATACCCGCCGCGTGGCGTTCGATTGCGCTGAAGTTGTCAGGGAAGTGTCAGGAAGTTGTCATGGCTCATTCGCCTGTGAGCCGCCGAGTCTGCCGGAACATCTCCACAAACTCCCGCACGCGCACCGCCTGCGGATAAGCCGCGCCGAGTCCCTCCACCACAGGAGCGAATTCCTCCAGTCGGATCTGGCCGGCGAGCGCACCGCCGCGCAGCTTTTCCGCCAGAAATGCGGCGGACCCAGCCAGCTGCAGCGAGGGCGTGGCACGGGCAAACGCCGCCGGCTGCGCTGCGTAGCCGAGCGTCCACGAGCGTTCAACGTGCTCATTGCTGTGCGTATCGAGGAAGCGCACCGAAACCTCGCCGAGTTCGCCTTCGCCCTCCGGCCGCACCTCGACCTGGTAAACCGCCACCGCAGCTTCCTCGGCGGCAAGTTCGGCGGCGTCGACCGCATCATTGCGGAAATCCTCGGTTTTCAGCCGATGCTGCTCAAAGCCGATCAACCGATAGCGAGCCACGCGAGCCGGATTAAAATGCACCTGCACCTTCACGTCCTTCGCCGCCGGACGGAACGCCCCCGCGAGCTGACGAGCAAACGTCGCATCGGCCTCCTCGGGCGAATTGATCAGCGTGTAACGACCGTCGCCCTTGCGAGTGAGTGCTTCCAAGACCGTGTCATCAAGACCGTCGGCCACCACCCCGCACGCATCGAAGGCGATTCCTTTTTCACGGAGAGACTCCACGCGTTTGGCCAGTTGTTGCGGATCGGCGTCGCCGAGGTTGGCCGCGCCATCGGTGAGCAACACAATTCGATTTTGCGCACCGGCTAGTTTTTGGCGCAGAGCCAGATTACCGGCCAACGCCAGAGCCTCTTCCAAGTTGGTGCCGCCCTCGGCCGGTGTATGGGCGGCGAGTTCGATCAACTTGCCTGCTTGGTCGCCCGGCACGCTCTCGGCCAGCAGACGCGGCGTGCGAGCAAAACCCACGAGCGTGACGCGATCATTCGGCCCAAGCAGCGAAGCCAACGCGGCAAACGCAGAGCGCACCGTCGCCGCACGATCCTCGCGCTCCATCGAACCCGACGTATCAAGCAACACGGTCAGCCGCAACGGCGTGCCCGCCCCGCGCCCGGCGGCCGGCACCTTCATCGCGATGCGCACAAGATTGCGCTGCTGCAAAAACGGATGGGCTGCTTGCTCGATGCGGCACGACACCGGCTCGCCCACGACCGGGGCGGGATCACCGTAATCGAACGCATTGTAGAATTCCTCCGGCCGGATCGTCGAGGGATCGGGCGCCTCGCCGCGAGCCAGCGCCGCCTTCGCGAGCCGGAACGACGCATCGCTCACGTGGAGAGAAAAGGTCGAGATCGCCTCGGTGGCAGTAGGGACCTCAGAGCGCACCGACTCATCGAATGGCGGTTGTGCGGGCTTGGGCTTCGCGACCTCCCGCTGAGCTTTGGCTCCATCAGTCACATAGACGCCCGGACGCTGCCACGCATTAGTGACCTCCTCCATCTTTGCGGCGCGCTGCTTCGCGGACTTTAGTTCTCCTAAGGAAGCCTTCTCCTTCGCGATGCGCTCTAGGAAGGACTTCGCCACCGGGCTCGCCGGTGCGTCCGCTTCAAGAGCTCTAAAAGTCTTTTGGGAACCATCCAGGTCACCGGCGAGGTATTCGCTCCTCCCCTTGGCGGCTAATTTACTCCGGGCAGCATCGTCGAGTGAGCTTATATTTCCACGGGCTTCGCCGGCCACGGGTGCGGAAAACGGATCAGCGGCGGGGGCAGTTTGCACGGAAGGCGCTCCCCATTCGGTCCCATTCCTCACCGTAAATGTCTGTGGCACACCCGCCGTAATCGTAACCGTCTCGGGGGATGAGAACGGGGCGTCTTCCTTTTTATTTTCGCTCGCTCCCGATCCGCCCAAAAAGCCAGCCGGCGCCTGGCGCTGCGAGAGCGAAGACGAACTCGCGACCGCCGTATCAACGACATCTTTGCCGGCGTTCCGAAAGCCCATAACCGGAGCCGCCGGTAGGTTCGGAAGGGAGACCATCGGAGCGGTGGCGTCCAATGCAGCCAATCCTGCTGAAACCGTGGTTCCACCTCCATACGTAGAGTCGGCATAGGCCGCGACCTGCCCGGTGTCGGATGATCCACTCGCGCTCATCGCCTTACCAGCCATTCTATTCTCAACCATACGGTGATCCTGTTCTTCGTTCGCCATCTCATACACCTGCTTTCCACCTTCCCCGCTCGCGGAAAATTTCGCAGTCCTGTAGGCGGCGCGCTGCACTTTTCCCACCGTCGGAATCATCACGGCGGCCAAGCCCGCCATCACGGTCAGGCATGCGGCCAATTGCAGCGTCCATCTGCGCCAGGCGATGAGTTTCGTGCGTCTCTGTTTTCGTCTGGGTTGCTTGGCGGGCGCGGGCAGTCCTTGGCCGGCGGGGGCGCCGGGCACACTTTGTTCAGCACCAATCACCGCCAACACCTTTGCCCGGCGTTCCGGCGACAGCGTCAACGGCTGGGCCACGGGCTTTGCGGCTTCACCCACCAGCCCATGCACAGCCTCGATGCGGCGCTTGAATACCGCCAACTCGGGATGTTCTGCGCACAGCAGCTCCAATACCGTCGCCTCGAAGGGCGACGCCTCGCCGAGCACCCACGCGACTACGCGAGCCTCTAACTCGGGAGTGAGCGCGGGGTGGTGGTTATCGTTGGTCTGAAAAGTATCGTCGTTATTCATCGCGTGGTCTCCTTCAGCCGCGGCTGCCCTCGATGCCCGCGTGCTTCAACGCGTCGGCCAGTTTCTTGAGCAGGTGGTGTAGTTTATAACCCACGGTGCCGGTCTGTAGTCCGG
>CBRAFO010000047.1:0-27123 GCA_967755175.1 uncultured Opitutaceae bacterium
GCCATGAAGGGCTATCTCGATGACTTGCGTAAGCAAGGCAAACTTGTAGCAGAAATTCGCGAGGCGTTGCTGTGGTTTGTCGCGGAGGCCCGCTTGCGCGTGAAGCACGATGAGAAGGAGATTACTAGCCCAGCAAACGGGGTGCGGCCAGAGGAGCGGACGCTGGACCCGACGGGGTCGTCGGGTCTCCAGGGTTACGGAACGGGGTCGGATCTCCAGGGCAACGGGACGGCGTCCGCCGTGCCGCTACGTGACCGGGCATCGGACCGGTCGATGCCGACGGTCGGGGCGGCGGATTTAGGCGGGCCGGAATGGGAGCGGGCGCTGGTCAAAGCGGCCCGAGTCGGCGGGTTGATGTGGCGGACCGAAAAGACTTATCGGGAATGGGCGTGGAGGTTTGTCACGTTTTTACATGGGAAAGGGCCTCGGTTGGCCGAGAAGGGCGACGTGAAAGCTTTTCTGGAAGAACTCGCAATCAAGCAGCGGGTAGCGCCGGCCACGCAGAAGCAGGCTCTCAACGCGGTGGTTTTCTTCATGCAGGAGGGGTTACATATTCACTTGGGTGACTTTTCGGATTTTCAGCGGGCAAGACCGGGGCGGCGGGTGCCGACGGTGTTGTCGCGGGATGAGCTGGGAAGGTTATGCGGGGCGTTACAGGGGACGTCGCGGTTGATGGCGGAGTTGTCCTACGGCAGTGGCTTGCGCGTCACGGAGTTGTTGAGGTTGCGGGTGCAGGATGTGGACTTGGCGCGGATGCAGGTGACGGTGCGGGCGGGGAAAGGCGGCAAGGACCGGCCGACGGTTTTACCGCAGCGTTTGGTCGAGCCGTTGAAAGCTCATATCGAGCGGCTGCGGGGTTTGTGGGATGCGGATCGCAAGGCGGGCGTGCCGGGGGTGTGGTTGCCCGAGGGCCTGGATCGAAAATACCAGGGAGTGGGTGAACAGTGGGTGTGGCAGTGGTTGTTTCCGTCGCGGGAGTTGTCGGAGGACCCGCAGTCGGGAGTGAAGCGGCGCCATCATGTGCTGGATAGTGCGTTTCAAAAGGCGGTGAAGCGCGCGGGGGAAGCGGCTAAAATCAATAAGCGGGTGACGCCGCATACGTTGAGGCATTCGTTTGCGACGCATTTGTTGGAGGCAGGCACGGATATACGGACCGTGCAGGATCTACTGGGGCATGAGAGCGTCGAGACGACACAGATCTATACACATGTAATGCAGAAGCCGGGGTTGGGCGTAAGGAGTCCGTTGGATGGGGGGTAGGCGAATGGGCATGGGAAAATTGGGCGATGGGTGATGGGGCGGTTTAACCGCGAAGGGAATCGCCCAAGGCGGGCGATTCTTGGGTGCGGCCTCTCGCAGGGCTTCGGCTTTTGGGCGGAGGCGCGGCTGAGGCCGCGAGGGCACGGAGACGGTCTGGAAAGAAGGCGGAGGTCGGGGCGCTCACGCTTCCCGCTACGGGGATCGGAGCCACTCGCTTACGCTCCTAGCTACGGTGGGAGATCGAAGGATTGGAGGCGATGGGCCGTCTTGGGTTTCCGCGCCCCAATCCATCGCTTGTAAACAAGCTCCTACATTTCAGATCCGTGCGATGCGACGGACCGGGTGGTGCCCAACACACTCAATACACAAACGGGGACGGGGACGGAGAAGGCCGGCGAGGGCACCGGCCTCACTTTGTGGCGGGCCTCCAGTGGAAGCGGCCGGCGGTCGGAGGCCACGGCGGGCTTCCCGTGGTTTACAGTTAACTTGCGCGGCAGGTGGGCGCTTGGCCTTACTGCGTATGCTTTGGCCCCCTGCCCTACTCTTCGCTTCACGTTTCGCTTCGTTTTCCGCCCTTCTTCCATGCGCTTTTTCCGCCTCGTTGTCGCCGTCTGCCTTTTGGGCTCCGCCGGCCTGATCGCCAACGCCGCACCCGACATGCCCGCCCCTCGCGAGCGGCTTTCGTTCAACGCCGGATGGAGGTTCACCCTCGGCGACTCTCCCGACGCAGGGGGCTCACTCGCGTATCCCAAAATCAAGGACGCGTTGCTAGCTTCGGCCGAGACGTTCGCCTCCGATGCGCCTCCGCCCGCAGCGCCGAGTGAACCGGGTCGGGGCGAGGCGTTCACCCTGCCCGATTTCAACGACTCCGCCTGGCGCTCGCTGAGCCTTCCGCATGATTGGGGAATCGAGGGCGCGTTTGACCCCTATCTCGCCGGCGAGACGGGCAAGCTGCCTTGGTTCGGGGTCGCGTGGTATCGGAAGCATTTCAGCGTGCCCGCTGCCGATGCGGGGCGGCAGATCTACCTCGATGTCGATGGCGCGATGTCCTACTCCGCCGTGTGGTGCAATGGGCGGTTCGTGGGCGGCTGGCCTTATGGATATTCGTCGTTTCGGTTGGATCTGACGCCGCACCTGAAACCGGGCGCGGACAACGTGATCGCGATCCGCTTGGACAACCCGAATGAGTCTTCGCGCTGGTATCCGGGCGGCGGTCTTTATCGCAACGTCTGGCTCGTTAAAACTGCGCCGGTCCATGTCGCCCACTGGGGCGCGTTTGTCACCACGCCCGAGGTGTCGGCTGCGGCGGCGACGGTGCGTGTCGCGGTGAAACTCGATAACCGCACTGCGACCGCGCGCCATGTGCAGGTGCAGACTCAGGTTTTCCGTCTCGTCAGTCTGGATGGCGCGACGACGCGCGAACCGGTCGCGATGTCCACCGCCACCCGAGTGACTGCGGCGGCGGGGCGTTTCACGGACCTCGATCAAACCATCGTGGTTGAAAAGCCGCAGCTGTGGAGTCCCGCGCACCCCGCGCGCTACGTGGCGGTTGTCCGCGTGACGGATGCAGCCGGCGTGGTGCTCGATACCGACGAGACACCTTTCGGCATTCGCACGGCGCGGTTCGATGCGGAGCGCGGTTTCTTGCTCAATGGCGAGCGCGTGCAACTCCAGGGTGTTTGCGAGCATCACGATCTCGGCGCGTTGGGCGCGGCGTTCAACCTTCGCGCCATGGAGCGGAAGTTGCAGCTGCTTCAATCTATGGGCGTGAATGCGCTGCGCACGTCGCACAACCCGCCCGCCCCGGAGGTCCTGGATCTATGCGACCGCATGGGCATCCTGGTGCTCGACGAGGCGTTCGATGGCTGGCAACGCGCCAAGAAACCCAATGGCTACAACCTGCTCTTCGATGCGTGGTCGGCTCGCGATTTGCACGCGCTGATTTTTCGCGACCGGAATCATCCGTCGGTGATCGCATGGAGCATCGGCAATGAGATCATCGAGCAAGGCACGCCCGAGGGCAGCCGAATCGGCGCGGGGTTAACCGCCATCGTGCACGCCGCCGACCCGACGCGGCCGTCCACTATCGGGAGCAACAACACCAACGCGGGGTTCAACGGGTTCCAGCACGCGGTCGATGTTTTTGGATACAACTACCGCGGGGAACACTACCCGAAGTTCCGCCAGATCAGCCCGGACCGCCCGGTCTTCGGCAGCGAAACGGCGTCGGCCCTGAGCACGCGCGGCTTTTATGTTTTCCCGGTGAGCGGTCGAAAGCAGGACGGCAAGCGGGACTTCCAGATGAGTTCATACGACCTCTACGCGCCGCACTGGGGCAAGATTCCGGATGACGAGTTCCGTCTCCACGACACGTTTCCGGCGGCCGCAGGGGAGTTCGTCTGGACCGGTTTTGACTACCTGGGCGAGCCCACGCCTTACAGCTCCGACGCCACGAATCTGCTCAACTTCTCCGATCCGGCCGAACGCGAGCGCATGAAGCAGGAACTGGAGGCCAATGGGAAAAAGCCGATGCCGTCGCGCAGTTCCTATTTCGGCATCATCGACCTGGCGGGTTTTCCCAAGGATCGCTTTTACCTCTACCAAGCACACTGGCGTCCCGACTTCCCGATGGCGCATCTGCTGCCGCACTGGAACTGGCCGGGGCGCGTCGGCCAGGTCACTCCGGTGCATCTCTACACGTCGGGCGACGAGGCCGAGCTCTTCCTCAACGGCAAATCCCTCGGTCGAAAAAAGAAGACTGAGGGTGACTACCGCCTGCGTTGGGACGATGTCGTTTATGCGCCCGGCGAACTCAAGGCCGTCGCCTACAAGGCGGGCCGCGAGTGGGCCACGGACGTCGTCCGCACCACGAGCGCTGCGGCCTCCCTCGCGTTGTCCGCCGATCACGCCACACCGCGCGCTGACGGCGTGGATCTCGTTTATGTTACCCTGCGAGTAACCGATGCCAATGGGTTCACGGTTCCCACGGCCAAGGATCAGGTGCGCTTCGAGGTGTCCGGCCCCGCCGATCTCGTGGCCACGGACAATGGCGATCCCACGGATCAGACCCGCTTCGCCTCGGCTGAGCGGGCGGCGTTCAACGGGCTCGCGCTCGCGATCATTCGTCCGCACGCGGGCGCAGGTGGACCGATCACCGTCCGCGCTACTGGCGCCGGGCTCTCCGAGGCCACGATGACGATCAAGGCGTTGGCAGCGGACGAATCCCGTTCGGAGGGGAAACGCTAGAGCGGTTCACCACATGAAGTCATGGCCATGAGAACGCGCTGATTTTTACGTGGCACGGGCGTCTCGCCCGTCGTTTCGGACATGGGCGAGACGCCCATGCCACGCCGATCAGGCTACAGCTTTATTTGAAACGCGCTAGTGTCCCGTCATTGAGGTTCTCTGATTAATTCAGCCAGAATGTTGGCCGCGAGAAGCTCGGCACTCCGTGCCGTCAGGTCGGCGCTCCATGCTTTTTGGTCGGAGCGCGATACTGCGAGGTCGGAACGCCGTGCTTTGGGGTCGGCGTGTCGATCCGCGCATTACAGTTGATGCATTGTCCCTCTAGCAGCCTCCACATCGGGGAATACAGTTAGCTCAAACTCCGCAGGGTCGCCTTGGAATGCCCGTCCAGTGATTCCGCACCGCTCCCTCCCCCGCTTCAGTAAACTCGTCCGTCCTTGTCGTTCGAAGATCAGCGCCCCATGGCATTACCCCACCCTCGTTCTCACTCTGCAATGTCCCCGGTCCCGCGTGCGAAACGAGGCTTTGCGCTCCTGATCACGATCACGCTGCTCGCCTTTTTGGTAGTGCTGCTGGTGTCGCTCGCCTCGCTCACCCGAGTGGAGACCCAAGTCGCCGGCAACAGCCAGCAACTCGCGCAGGCCCGCCAAAACGCGCTCATGGCGCTCAACATCGCCTTGGGCCAGTTGCAGAAATACGCAGGGCCAGACCAACGCGTGACCGCCACGGCGGATTTGGCGGGCGGAGCGTTAGGAGCCCGCCTGTCCGCAGGCGGCACAGCGACCAACGACAGCAGCATCAACTCCGTCCCGAATGGTCTAGTCGCCGCACAGCCAGGCACCCGTTATTGGACCGGCGTGTGGGGCAACTCCAGTCCCTCCAGTCCCACACAAGACGGAAACATCTATGTCAATACGCCCAACCCCGTTCTCCTTAACTGGCTGGTAAGCGGCAATGAAAACACCGCAGCACCCGCCTTCGGTCAGGCGACTGCGGGAGCCCCGTCGATCTTGCCGAGTATGACGGTGAAGGATTTTACGGACGGCATCACCACCCCGTCAGCAACCACGGTCTATACAATCACCCGAGGGGGAACCACTGAGACCTCAAGCGCCGTTGTCCTAGTCGGCGCAAAAGCCGCCGGCACGACGACCCGCACGCTGGTGCCTGCAAAGCAGGCAACCGCTACGGATCCCGCCTCGCCGGCCGTGACGGAGAATGCTTCAGACCGCTATGTGGTCTCACCGCTGATGACTATTACGGTTCCCGCAAAAAACATATCGGGCATGGACCAGAACAATACGTCTTCAACCACCATTGGCCGTTATGCTTATTGGGTGGGAGACGAAGGCGTAAAAGCGCGTATCAACCTCACCGATCCCTATTCCGATAAGAGTGTTACCACCACCCAACAGGAGGCCCGCTATCGACTCATGACCGCGCCCCGCACCGGCATGGAAGCCATCAGCGATTTTTCTACTTCATCTTACTCTGCGCACAGCCAAGCCACTGTGTTGAGTGCTAATACAGCGGCCAGGATAGCAACCAACCAGCAAGCCTCCTTCCTCGATAGCAACATCACCGTCGATAATATTGCGCAGCGCTTTCACGACTTCACCACCAGCTCGATCGGTATCGCCGCCGACTCCTACAATGGAGGACTGCGTCACGATTTGACCTACGAATTCGAAAAGACCGCCCTAGGCACTTGGGACGGTCCCGACAACCAATCAGCGGGAGCAGGCACGGGGATCTTACCGACGGCCTATAGTCCGCAGATGCTGACGCTCACCGCATCGGACAAACGTGTGCCGCGCTGGGACATCCTGCACTCCTTCTACAATCTTCCTACTGCCGCCCAAACCAGCCTCACGGGATCATCTACTGACTATATCGAGGTTCGCCCCGCAACCGACACGCAGATGGGTATCCTGCCCGTCATCGTAAAAATGCGCCTTATGCTAGGTGCTGCCGCCAATGCCACCGCCACCGCATCGACCGCGATCACGCCCAATCTACCCGCCAAGACCTACCGCATGCTAGTCAGCCCCCTCGTTGTCTTGGCCAACCCTTACACCGTGACCCTGAAAGCGTCCTCCGGTATCAATCTAAAGTTTTACCACGATACGCGCATCAGAAGTAACAATCTGTTCCTCTTTGGAAGTTCAACCTACAAGAGTCAGATTTTCGGTGGTGGCGGCCCTCTGGATGGCACCATTCTCAAGATCCCCGCGTTTATATTAGCACCAGGCCAGGCGGCTGTTTTTTATATAAGCGGCGCCAAGGCCGTAACCAGCGCAGGCACTTCCGTGACCATGACGCAAATGAACGGGTCACCGCCCAATGCCAACGGGTTTAGCGATTACCTTTACCATGATTATGGCAATTTCACCCAATCCAGCGGGGGCATTCAATTCCGTGCATGGGAAACGTTTAACAACTCGAATTTCACCGTCGAGTTTAGCCTGGGAACCCCGGGCAGCAGCCAGATGCTTCAGATGCTGGGTGGCATTAATCCCAACCGCAGTTCTGGCGCATACCCAAGCCGGAATCTTGTAACCAACGATGCCACCAAATGCGCCAATGAGGCCATCTGTTTGTATGAATGGAGATATACCACGCCCGCCGACAATATTACGCCTATCTATGGTGCTTCGGCTGTTCCGGGAGTAGTCCACACTACGGCGCGTGGCTTGGCGGACTTCAACCCCCGGGCGGGCTATTACCGAGTCACCAATATAAACATAGGATCGCCTCCTTATGTGCAGTTTTTCGGATCTAGCACCGGCAGCACGCTAGCCGTGCTCGGTGAGTTTAAAGCGAATTTGTCGACGCCCTACTGGGGACGTGCCACTACTCCCAATAACAACAACAGCATCGCCACTGCGCTGTTATTCGACGTTCCACGGCAAAGCTCCGGTATCCGCCTAGGCTCCCTAGGCGCACTCCAGCACGCCAATATGGCAGCCGAAGACATTCCGGCAAGCGGGGCCGACTTTGCCAAAAAATTTGGCACCCCCACAAACGCCACCTACCTATCGCCCAATCCCGGACACCAGCCCGCTTATATCTTGGGCAACTCGTATGCCAGTGTTTTGGTCACCCGTAATGCAGCCAAAGAAAGCCGGACTGATCGATGGGTAAACGGAGGCGTTGCCGACGTCGATACATCCAATACTTATTATGACATGAGCTATCTGCTCAATGCGGCGGTCTGGGATGGATATTTCTTTTCAACTATACCGCAGTCTGGCTCCACCACCCCGGCCAACCCCCGTTACAGTCTGATCGACTCGTCTTCTTCCGACCTGCGCAGCGGCACCAAGGCCGCCGCTCATATATCCATTAATGGCGCCTTTAATATTAATTCGACCTCAGTGGATGCGTGGACGGCGTTTCTCGGAGGAATGAAAAACCTGCCCCCTATCCCTGGGCTCCCCTCCTCGTCATCTTCCACCAACAATACTGCGGCCGTTTACCCTCGCAGTCTTTGGCAAACCACAGCCGCTCTCGCCACACCTACCGGCACGGAATCCGATGCCTACAGCGGCTACCGCCAGCTCAGCGACACCGATATCCAGAATCTCGCTGCACAGATCGTCAAACAAGTGCGCCTTCGCGGCCCCTTTGTCTCTCTAGGCCACTTTATAAACCGTGCTTTGATCAGTGCCGCTGCCGATACCACTAACGGATTGGGCCAAGCCGGGGCCTTGCAAAAGGCGATTGATAAGGCCGAGCTCAACGTAACAGATACCCCTGGAAAGGGATTCTCCGGCCTGACTGCGGCTGCGGACAAAGCCAGCATCCCTTTCGTGGACGACTCATCCGCGGTGAGTGATATGGGTGGTCGCGGTGCCAATAGCACTTACAGTGACAATACCGTCGCCACCCTCAACGCCGGTGTCCCCACCCAACTCCAGCGCTCGACCTGCATTCCTGGATGGCTCACCCAAGCCGATGTGCTGCAGGCCATCGGTCCGGTGATTTCAGCCCGGTCTGATACGTTTGTTATACGCACCTATGGCGATACCATCAACCCGGTGATCTCGACCACCACGCCAGTCGCTCGCGCGTGGTGCGAAGCGGTTGTGCAACGTATGCCGGACTATGTAGAGAGCTCGATGCTCGCCGAGACCAACTTGACCACAGCCCCCTCATCTGACGCCAGAACCACCAATAAAACCTTCGGCCGTAGATTCAAAATCGTCTCATTCCGCTGGCTGGGCGTCGACGACATCTGATCCCATGCAACTGTTCTTTCGCCTCTGCACCTTATTCGCCCTTGTCTCTTCGTTGCCAGCTCCGGCCGCCACCCCTGACGACAATACGCCCCAACCAACAGTCTCGGTGAAGTTCACCGTAGTCGGCTGGAGTGGAGACACGCCGGCGCTCTCTTATAAACAAGGCGGAACTCCCAAGAACCTCGATATAGTTCCTTTCACGCGATCCAAGGCATATGAGTATACAGGTCCTGCGGGAATGGATCTCTATAGCACCGAGGCAGGAGGTAAACCCGCGAAAGTCGGCTCGGTCGTTTTCCCCGTAGGACCAAAGCGCTTTACCGTGCTGATTGGCGGACAAGAGGGTCACTACGTTTCCCGGGTAATCGCGGATGATGAGTCCGATTTCCCCACGGGAAGTGCTCGTGTGTTCAATCTCACTCCCACCCGGATGCTCGTGCGTTACAACCAATCCAGCACCGTGGTTATTCCACCCGGACATCACGAGATCTTGCGTCCCCGGGCCGACTTCCAGCTCCTGTCTGAAACGGCGTTTGAGCGGAAGGGCAAATGGCAGCGGAGCAACGACGACTTTATCTACGTGCCACCAGACGGGCAAACCTCCGTTTTTTACTTCGAGAACGACTCCAGTTATTTTAAATCCATCGATGGTGGTTCCCGAGATGTCCAGTTGGTGAGCCTCGTCGAAAAGCCAGCCAAGGAAGAGGCGAAGGAGAAATAATATAAGCTCCTTTTGGTTCGGCAATAATCCGACCGTCGCTTCGACAACGGACGGTGCGGTAAGCAGCCAAAACACACAAAGAGCGGCAACCTATTGCCGCTCTTTTTTCTCCGCAGCTATGACTCCCTTTTCAATTCCATATCTCGCTCATCTTCAGCGAATAAGTGCCACCGGAGAACCCGAGCTGCATTACAGTTAATCAACTCCCGCGCTCGGAGCAGCCCGCGGACGCCATTTAGAAATTAGCCGCTGGGGAGTGTCGCGCTTCCCCCTGAACGAGCCCTCCCCCTCCACCCTTTTCGAGTTAATCATCCCTTACCCACCATGAGAAAAACAGCCCCCCGCTCCACCCCACACCGGCGCGCCTTTACCGCCGCTCTTTCCGCCGTGGGCATCCTACTGACGAATCAAGCCTCCCACGCGGCCACGCTTACTTGGGACGCCGATGCCATCTACAACAACGGCACTCTCGGCGGCACCGGCACTTGGGATACCAGCACGGCGAACTGGGACAACGCCTCGACCGATATCGCATGGACGAGCAGCGTCACCGGTGACACCGCGCTGTTCTCCGGCACGGCGGGCACGACCACGCTCGGCTCCAGCCTGAGCGCCTTGGGGCTCCAGTTCACCACTACCGGCTACACCCTCGCCACCGGCACGAACACCCTCACGTTGGGTGCCGGCGGCATCGACGCCAGCGGTCTGTCCAGTGGCACGACGACGATCACGGGTTTGGTCGCCTTGGGTGCCGCGCAGTCTTGGAACGTGGGTTCGGGCGCTACGCTCGCCACTTCGGCGGTCGTCAGCGGTGCGAACGCACTCACGAAGACCGGCGCAGGCACGCTCACGCTTTCCGGCGCGAACACGTTCACCGGTGGCACTACGGTCACTGCGGGCACGTTGTCGGTGGGGAACGTGACTGCCAACCAGAACCTCGGCGCGTCAACCTCAGCCCTCACTTTGGATGGCGGCACGTTGAAAACCACGCACACCAGTGCAGCCAACGGCATCTTTACCACTCGAATAATCACCATCGGTGCCGGCGGCGGCACACTCAACGTCGCGGGCACGGCAGGCGGAACCGCTCAGGCCAGCCGAGTCCAAATCAGCACTGCGAATATGCTGCAGGGCAGTGGCGCGTTGGCGATCACCGGAAACGGTAGTTTGAACGGCTTCGGCGGTGCCTCAGGGGTCGTTGTTATTAACGCCGCTCAAACTTATAGCGGGGCTATCACGCTTTCGAGCGGCGGTATTCTGGCTTTTGAAGGAGGCGGGGCCGCTCCGCTCGGTTCTGGCGCGACGATCGCAATCGGCAATAACGCCGAATTGGCGATCGGCACAGGTATTACCGTGAACAACAACGTCACGGTCACCGGCGGCACGAACAGCCAGATGAGCTGGGTCAACGGCGGCGCCGGAGTTTTGGCTGGCACGCTGACCTTGAACGCCAATGTCAAAATAGGGATGCGCAACTGGTATAACTCGACCGCGCAAAATGGCACGATTTCCGGTGTGGTCTCCGGCGCGGGCACCCTTGCGACCACTGATGGAGGCACACTGACGCTCTCCGGCGCGAACACCTACACGGGGAAAACCAGCATCCAGGGCGGCGGTATCAGCGTTGCTTCGATCAATAGTGTCTCTGGCGGCACCGCCACCAGTAACTTGGGCGCGCCGGTTACCATTACCAATGGCACGATCGACATTGGCGCTACTACGGTTGCCGGCACCCTGATCTACACGGGCACTGGCGAAACAACGGATCGCGTGCTCAACCTCGCCGGCACCACCGGCGGTGCGACGATCACGCAATCAGGCGCCTCTGGCCTGCTGAAATTCACCAGTAATCTCACGGCTACCGGTAACGGGGCAAAAACGTTGACGCTGCAAGGCAGCACTGCGGGCACGGGCGAAATCGCCGGTGCAATCGTGAACAGCACGGGCACAACTGGCGTGACCAAGGCCGGCACCGGCACTTGGACGCTTTCCGGCGCGAACACCTACACCGGCGCGACCACGGTCAGCGCGGGCACCCTGACGGCGGGTTCCACCAGCGCCTTCGGCAGCAGCTCGGCCGTCACGCTGGCCAACACCGCCGGGGTGACGCTTAATCTGAACGGTAATGCCAACACGATCGGTTCCTTGGCGGGCGGCGGCACCACAGGCGGCAACGTGACGCTTGGTTCGGCCACCCTGACCACGGGCGGCGCCAACACCTCAACCAGCTTCGCCGGTGTGATTTCCGGCACGGGTGGTCTCGTCAAGGCAGGGTCGGGCACGTTCACGCTTTCCGGAGCCAACACCTATACCGGTGCCACCACGGTCAATGTCGGCACCTTGGCTTTAGGGGCCAGTAACGTTCTTGCCGACACCAGCAACGTAGTCCTCGGTGGCGGCACACTCGCCGCCGCGACGTTCAGCGATACGATCGGCACGCTTTCGCTCACCGCGAATTCATCGATCACGTTGGGAAGCGGTAGCAGCTTGGTGTTTGCGGACAGCAAGGCGCTCGATTGGACCGGTCATACGCTGAGCATCACCGGCACGTTTACCGACAGCCTCTCCATCCGCTTCGGCACCGATGCCTCGGGCCTCACCTCCACCCAACTCGCGCTCATCTCGATCAACGGCAGCGGCGCCTTCTTGGACTCATCGGGCTTCTTGACGACCTCCGCCATCCCCGAACCCTCCACCTACGCCGCCTTGGTCGGTGTCACGGCCCTCGGTCTCGCCGGCTACCGTCGCCGTCGAAAGGCGTAAGCGAAGGCGCTACAAGCAGCGACGATGCGACAAGAGCGGCAATATTTTGCCGCTCTTTTTTTGCTCCTTACGGGCCGATGCACCCCGCCTTTGCTCGGCTTCCGCAGAGCCGTGCCACCGAGCAACCCGAGCTGCATTATAGTTAATCAATTCCCGCGCTCGGAGCAGCCCACGGAAGCCATTTGAAAATGCTCGCGAGGGAGTATCGCGCCTACCCAGGAGCGCCCCACCTCGGCCCACCACCACTGCCACTTTTCTAGTTTAAACCATCCCTTACCCACCATGAGAAGAACCGCTCCCCGCCCCTCCGCCCGCCGACGCGCTTTTGTCGCCGCACTTTCCGCTGTTGGCATTCTGCTGACGAATCCTGCTGCCCGAGCGGCCACGCTCACGTGGGATCCCTCACTCGTGCCCGCGACGCCCGCTGGCGGCACAGGCACATGGGATCTGGCCACGGCCAATTGGTCGGATGGCGCCACTGATGCCGTTTGGACGAGTGACACGACCAGCAACACCGCCCTGTTCGCTGGCACTGCCGGAACGGTTACCGTAAGCACGCCCCTGAGCGCGCTGGGACTGCAACTGACCACGACGGGCTACGCCCTGACCGGTAGCGCCCTCACACTCGGCACCGGCGGCATTGACGCCAGCACGCTGACCAGCGGCACCACTAGCATTGCCAACGCGGTTACTCTTGGCGGCGCGCAATCGTGGAGCATCGGAACGGGTGCATCCCTCACCTCCACGGGTGCGATTGATACCGGAAGTTTCGCTTTAACCCTCTCCTCTTCCTCCACCACCACCGGCGTGATCAAAGTCACGGGGGTCATCAGCAATACCGGCAGCGTGATCAAGTCGGGCACGGGGATCGCCAGTTTGAATGCGACCAACACCTACAGCGGTGGCACGACCATCAATGCCGGCCTACTCGCAGAAGGCAGTGCTAATAGCTATACCGCGTTTGGAGGAAACGGCACCAACTACTCGGTAGCCGCCGTCGCCTTAAATACTTCCAGCTTTGGAACGGGGGCGATCACGGTTAATTCCGGCGGCACCCTCGGTTTGGGCTTTTCAAGCACTAACGTTGGATGGAACAGCACCAACTACGTCACGGCTAATGACATCACGCTGAATGGTGGCGCGATCAATGCCTATGACGGCAAGCAGCACTTGACCGGAACGCTCACGATTGGCGCGGGTGGTGGCACGATCGGCAACACGTTTGGAACGGATCACAACAAAGGCGTCTATATCGATGGCGTGCTGGCCGGCAGCGGAACCTTGACCACGGCTTTCACCAATGACGCAAACGTAGCGTCCCAAACCTATGTTGGTTCGTCCGTCTGGATCACCGGCACCAGCAACACGTTCTCGGGCACGATTAACGCAACTGCACTCACGAACGGCACAAACGGCGTTTTCAACCAAGGCGGCGCCTACCTCTGGTTGGGATCGTCCAATGCCATCTCGCTGGCCACGCTGAATGTCGTGGGCGGCAATGCCGGCAGCAAATTTCAATACGGCGGCAGTCCCGTGGTCTTTGCGGCGGGGACCACCGCTTACACGGTCGGCGCGCTCAGCGGCTCCGGCGGACTTACCCTTACTAACACCAACTATTACGATTCCTCCACCAATGTTTTAACCACCACGGGCGGTGCGGCAGTCACCCTTTCGGTCGGTAATAACAATAACAGCACGACCTACTCCGGTGTGGCAGGTGGGCTTGGCGGCATCACCAAAATCGGCAGCGGCACGACTACGCTCACCGGGTTAAACACCTATTCGGGCGGCACTATTGTCAACGCCGGCACGCTCGCGCTTGGGGTTGGCGGCGGCACCGGCGCTGTCCGCGGCACCTTGACGATCAACTCGGGAGCCACGGTCAACCTGACGGCCGTGGATGCCTTGGGCTACACTTCAGGAGTAAGGGTGGATACCGTTAATATTGTCGGAGGAACTCTCAACAATGCGATAAACGGCAATAACGGCTTATCCACGAACTACGTCCTCACCGGCGGAACGATGGCTGAAACCGTAACCACAACGGGCACGAACGGCTACAATTTTGGCGCGGGAGCCGGCATTACGACAAACGCCAGTTCAACAACCTCGGTGGTCAGCGGTCGATTGGCGATTCGCAGCACCACTTGGTCTGGCTTCAACGTTGCCTCCGGCACCACGCCCAGTGGGGTGGATCTGAATGTTTCGGGTGTCATCTTCGATAGTGGCGTAGCTGGAACGGTCACCAAATCAGGAGCGGGCACGTTGGCACTCTCCGGCACAAACACCTACACCGGTGTGACCACGCTGAGCGCGGGCACCTTGAGCGTGGGCACCATCGGTAATGGCGGCGTCGCAGGAAACCTTGGTCAAGCCACCAACGCGGCGGCGAATCTGGTCTTCGACGGCGGCACCCTTCAATACACGGGCGCGACCGCCAGCACGAATCGCAACTTCACGATCAACGCGAGCAAGACCGCAACCTTCGATGTCACCACGAATAACCTGACGGTTTCCGGTGCCTCCACTACAACCACCGGCAGTTTGACCAAGATCGGGGCGGGCACACTGACATTGACCGGCGCGAATACCCATACAGGTGCGACTGCCGTCAACGCCGGCACGCTGGCTACCAGCGGCACAGGCACGTTTGGAGCGGGTGATGTCAATGTGGCTGCGAGCGCCACGCTCACGTTCGGCAACAACGCCTCGATTGGCGACTTGGCTACCCTCACCTTCGCCAACACGTCCAATATCGCGCTGGGCTTCTCCGGCGCAGAGACCCTGGGTGCCGTCTATGACTCCGTCACGGCGACTTACCTCACCGCCGGAACCTACGACGCCACACAACTAAACACCTACTTCGGTGGCATCTCCGCCTTCACCGGTTCCGGATCCCTCACCGTCTCCGCCATCCCCGAGCCCGCCACCTACGCTGTCTTCGCCGGCCTCGGTGTCCTTGGTCTCGCCGCCTACCGTCGCCGCCGCCAAGCGTAACGACAACCGACAATAGTCCCGATAATCACGAGAGAGCGGCGATTTTTTTCGCCGCTCTTTTTTTGTGCCCCTTGGACATGCAACCACGTCTGCGCTTGAGACATCCCCATCGAGCCGACTGCAGCATCCGGTGCAGGACCACTGGCAGCCTCCATGAAAATGCTGGCAAAAAGCGTCCCTTACCCTAGGAGTATAGCCCGTAGCCCCCCTTGGTGTTTTCCCCTAACACTGTTGGCGTTTTCTGCTCCGCTTCCCCCTGAATACATGCGGTGCATTGCCGATGGTTTACCCTCATCGCGTTTCATTGCCCCATGAATAAGCCCCATTCCGATACTAGCTCACCTGTCAGGACTCCAGCTGGGGAGTCGCCCTACCCCACAGCTGATTGCTTCACTCAACGTCAGCCCCGCCATTTTTGGTTTACGCCGAATATGAAAAAAACGTTACCCCGTCCGTCACCCCGCAGTCGCGCCTTCATCGCCGCTCTTTCCGCCGTCGGCATTCTACTCACGAATCAAGCCACCCGAGCCGCCACGCTCACGTGGGACCCCTCGCTCGTTCCCGCAACCCCTGTCGGCGGCAGCGGCACTTGGGATCTAACCACGGCCAACTGGTCCGATGGCACGAGTGACTTGGCATGGACGGACACCACCGGCACCGACCTCGCCACCTTTGGTGGCAGCGCCGGCACCGTCACGGTCGGCACCAGTCTCGGTGCCTTGGGCCTCATCTTCAATACGACCGGTTACACCATCGCCACCGGCGCGAACACTCTGACTCTCGGCTCCAGCGGCATCGATGCCCACCTACTCTCCAGCGGCACAACTACTATCAGCGGCTTGGTTGCCCTAGGCGCCAGCCAGTCTTGGAACGTTGGCACAGGAGCTACCCTCGCCACATCGGCTGTCGTCAGCGGTGCAAACGCTCTTACCAAGAGCGGTGGGGGCACACTGACTCTTTCCGCCACGAATACATTCTCGGGCGGCCTCACGATTTCGGGCGGCACGGTCAACGTAACCAATGTCCTTAACCTTGGAGCGGCGGCGAATGCCCTCACTCTCGATGGCGGCACGCTGAACGCCATGATCGGCTTTTTAAACGGCGTCCGTGTGGTTACTATCGGGGCGAGCGGCGGCACGATCAATGTGGGCGGCAATGCGACTCAGCAGGTTAATTTCAACACGGCCAGCACCCTTACCGGCAGTGGCACGCTAACAGTCACCGGTAGTAATATTGGCAATGGCAACGATGTCCGCCTTTCGGCGGCTCAGAGCGGTTACACCGGCAATATCATTCTTCAGAACGGCGGCATACTCGAATTTGGCGTTAACACTGCGGTGAACTCCTCCGCCACATTCAATGTCAACAGCGGGGGCGAGCTGGTGGTGAACAATGCAGTCACTGCTGCAAACGCCATCACGGTCGCCGGCGGCGGCATGCTGAGTTTTGAGAACGGCACCACGGGTGTGTTCTCAGGCAGCACCATCACGCTTAGTGGCGGCACCGCTACGGTCAGCCTGCGCGATTACTACGGCGTTAATACCGTCCGCGGAGGCACGATCAGCGGCAAACTTACCGGATCCGGCGCCTTGCTGGTCAACTCCGGCGGCGGCAGCGGCGGCACGCTGACCCTCACCGGGGCCAACGACTACACCGGCGCGACCACCGTCAATAACAGCAATCTTACGGTCAACGGCGCAGCTGGCACGATCGGGGCATCATCTGGCATCACGCTTAATGGCGGCCTTTTGACGATCGATGCCACCACCGCCAACGTGAATCGTATCAAGGACACCGCCGCCGTCGCTATGAACTCCGGTGGCGGTCTCACCCTTACAGGCAATGCCACGACCAATACGACGGAAACCGTCGGGGCGCTCGGTATCGGCACGGGCAATTCAACCATCACCGTTGGTTCGCAAACTTCCCGCGTGACAACCTTGGCGGCGGACAGTCTTTCCCGCACAAACAATGCGACGGCGCTCATTCGCGGCACCAGCCTCAACCAGAGCGCCGCGACCAACGTAAGTCGGATCACCCTGGGTGATGGCGGCGCTTCGTTGACCCAGGTGGGCACGAATACACTGAACAACGGAGGTGCCGCGGATACCACTCAGGCGCTAAAAATCACCCCCTATTTGTTTGGTGATATAACAACAGCGGGCAACGGCAGCAACTTTGTCACTTACGACTCAACACTTGGCTTCCGTGTGCTTCTCGCCGGTGAGCAGACTACGCTCTCGACCGGCTACACCACGGCGGCAAATCCCGACAATGCGATCGCTTTCAATGGCACGGTGACCACGACCTCCGATGTCACTCTGAACTCGCTGCTCTTCAACACGACCACCCAGACCCTTAACGGCAGCGGCGGTTCTCTCACCATCAACAGCGGTGCGGTGGCATCCACCAACACGGCAAACGTAATTGGCAGCGGCTTCAGCTCGCTAGCGCTCGGAAACGGTGAAGGCGTTGTGACGGTCACCTCGGGCAATGCATTAACCATCAATACCCCAATCAGCGTGACCAGCAGCGGAGGCCTGACCAAGGCGGGCGCAGGCACCTTGACACTCGGCGCAGTCAATACCTACACCGGCCAGACTACGGTCAACCAAGGCACGATGGCGGTCACCGCCGGCGTGAATAACGTGCTGAACGGCACCACAGGCACTGCATTGCGGGTCAACAACGGCGCCACCTTCAACACGAACGCCTCTACGCAGAAAATCACCACTCTTGGACTCACGGGTAATGCCATCGTCAGCGGCACAGGCGGCGTGCTCGATCTCGGTGGTAAAGTTACATATGATGCATCTACGAACCCCGGCCCGGGTGCGACGATTTCGGTCGCCACCCTCGACTTGAACGGCACGCAAGTTTTCGACATTGGAAGCGCTTCGGCTCAATGGAACCCCTTCATCTATAACACGACCGGAACCAAACAATTGACGGTTAGCTCGGCCATTGTGAACGGCACGGGCACCGGCGGCATCACCAAGAATGGCGCGGGGGTTCTCGTGTTGAGCGGGGCTGGAGCATCCAACACCTACAGTGGCCCGACGACTGTGAATGCCGGCACGCTGTATTTTCAAGGTGCGCTCGCGGGCGCACCTAACTCCGACATCACGGTCAATAGCGGGGCGACACTTGCGGCTCAGATGTCCACGCAAAACGCCGCCACGACCATCGGCAAGAGTTTGACGATGAATGGTGCCAACGCGACCTTCGGCACAAACGACAATCCGAACAGCGTGGCAGGCCGACAGAACCGTTATGTCTTCACCAACGCCCTGACCCTTGCTTCCGGTGCCAGCACGATCTCGATCAATAACACTCAGAATGGCGGCTTTGGCAGCAACGTGGAGTTTGCCAGCTTGAACCGCACGGCGGGAGCCACCGTCCTGTTTCGTGGCAATAATTTGGGTGCTGGCACATTATTGAGTAATTCCACTAACAACGGCATCCGATTCGTCACGACAACTCCTACGTTGACCGGCGGCGGTGGCGCAATCGGCACCACGACCACCTCTATCATCCCTTACGCCATCGGCGACAGTGGCATCTATCAAAACACGTTTTTGCTAACGAGCGGGCTCGGCACGGATTTTGTGACCTACGGCCAATCCTCCGCATCCGTTCAGCTTCTGACCACCTACGCATCCACGATAACCAGCGGCGCAAGCGCGCTTAACAACGTCAAGATCACCGACACGTCTGTCGCTGGAATCAACGCGGCGACCACCATCAACTCCCTGATTTTGAACAGTGCTGCGGCCACGGTGGGCAGCGCGGGATCCACCAGTGTGGACGGCACCGGCACGTTGACCCTCAACAGCGGCGCGCTCATGGTGACCACGACATCGGCCGCCAATGCCAACGGAGGCAGCAACGGCAACTATGGCGGCCTCTATACCAATAACGCCACCATTGGCGCCAGCGGCCTGACGCTCAACTTCGGTTCCAAAGAAGGTATTATTACGACGGTTGGATCGAGTTCGCTCACTATCGCTGGCGGTGGCATTACGGGCACCGGAGGCGTGACCAAATCAGGCGCAGGCACGATGACCTTATCGGGCGCCAATACCTATAGCGGAGTAACGACGGTCAATGCCGGCACGCTGGCGCTCGGTGCCAGCGGTTCGATCGCCAGCACCTCCGGTATCACGGTCGCCAGCAGCGCCATCTACGACGTCTCGGCGGTAAGCGGCTATACGCTGGGGACACAAACGCTGCGCGGTGCGGGCACGGTCAATGGCGCGGTCGCGGTGGGCAGCACCGGCACGGTGGCGGCGGGTGTGAATGCCTCCACGATTGGAACGCTTACCTTCAACAACTCGTTGACTGGAACCAGCGGCTCGACCTTCTCGCTCAAACTCAACAGCACCGCAGGCACGTTTGACCTAGTCACGGCGACGGGCGCGGTCACCTTGGGTTCGGCCACGTTATCGCTGCTCGACATCGGCAGCGGTTCGTGGACGGGAACCACCAGCGCCTTCAGCATTCTGCATGGCGCTTCGATTACGGGAACGTTTGTAGGATATTCCGATGGCGCCTCCGTGGTCATCGGCTCCAATACCTTCACGCTCAACTACGGTGCGAGCGACGTCACCCTCACCGCCTCCGCCATCCCCGAGCCCGCCACCTACGCCGCTCTCATCGGCGCCGCGGCCCTCGGACTCGCCGCCTACCGCCGCCGCCGGTCGGTGTAACTCAAACGAACTCCTCAATCGGCTGCCACGGCAGCCAACCTCAAAGAGCGGCGATTTATTTCGCCGCTCTTTTTTGTGCCCACTGGCGCGCAATCGCATCTCCGCTTGAGATACCCCTTTCGGGACGATTTCGAGGGTGATTTCGATAGGAGCATTCGAAGTTGACCCGCCCTGTGCGTCATCACTCAAGGGCTCGCGATTTTCCGTCAAAACCGATGAAAGGACGGTGCTGGAAGCTTCGCAAACAGTCGGGAAGAGCGTTGGCGAGCGGTTGGGAGCTTCGCCAAATCCTTGGCGGAGCGTTCGGCGTGGCGTGGACGCTGCTCCAACTCCGGCCAACTCGCTTCGCGCGGTTTCTAGAGCTCTGCCAACCTCCGGAACGAGCGTTGGGCCGGCGCTGGGAGCTTCGCCCAAATCTTGGCGGAGGCTCCGCCGTAAATTGGACGCTCCTCCAACCACCGTCCAATCACTATGGGTGACGGTTTGAGCTCCCCCAAGCCGCGAGCATATCGTTGGGTCGGCGGTTTGAGCTCGGCCAACATTTTGGCAGAAACTCGGGCGAGTCTTTATGCACTTCCGAGCCCGATCAACTCACTCTAGTTGACTCCTTAAGCTCCGAAAGCTTGCGGACGAATCCTTGGGGCGGCGTTCGAAGCGCCGCCGCCATTTTGGCGAACGCTCGGGTGAGTTTTGACGCTCTTCCAAACGCCGGCCAACCGCTCCGGCGACTCCTGAACCGCCGCCAAATTCCGGAATGAGCCTTGGGGTGGCGTCGGGAGCTCCGCCAAATCGCGGCAGGAGCCTTCGGGCGGCATTGGGAGCTCCGCCCAAACAGCGCCAAAGCCTTGGGACGACGTTCGGCGGAGCTCCCGGGCGATGCTTGAGCCCTAGAGCAACCGCGAGAGGAGCGCCCCGACCTGCATTGAGGCATTCTGCGCCAATTACTGGCTATTAACGCCATTAACCACCTCTACATCAGACATCGAGGCGTTAACGCCTTATCCGGCCTAGGGTGACCGACCTGCGGCGGTATATTCCGCCGCTTTTTTTGTCCGCTTACCCGGTAAACCCGGTGCCCATTCGCGAGGGACACGCCGAGCGCGATGGCACTCCGTCAGCGCATACCCGGCAGGCTCGTGCCGTCCACCCAATCGCCCTTGATCAGGATTTGCCGGCTGATGGCGGGAATGCCGCGGTCATTGTCGTTGATGAGCGACTGCAGCATAAGCACGGCGACCCGGCCGATTTCGGTTGGGTTTTGGTTGATTCCCGAATCGATGGGGCAGTCCAAAATGGTAAACGAGGCCAGAGCGATGTCCTCAGGCACTCGCAACCCGGCCTCTTTGAGCATTCCCGGAATGTGCCGGTTATCTGTCAGAATCGCGTCGGGCTTGTGTTCTGCGATCCAAGCTAACAACCGCTCTTTATACACGCCCATATCGTTATAGGACTCGATCAAAGGCGGCACCCGGCACTCATTCGGAATCGAGGACAGATGCTGGGCCCACCAAAATCCGGGCGCGAAGAGCCGCGAAATCCATGGCTCGCCGGCGAAGCCCACGCGCCGATACCCACGCGCTTCCATCATGTCCAAGGCAAACATCGTATTCGATATCTGATCGCTCGTGATGGTGTGCAGGGGCAGCACATTCCTCCCGATGGATACCACGGAGAACTGCGACCAGGGAAACTCGTCGGTCCATTCTTTTGGATACGCACCGGGCGGGATCAGGATGCCGCGCACGTTTCGCGTGTAGAGGATCTGCGCCAAACGCTTCGGCGTCATCTCGGCGTTCACGATAAACTCCTCCAAGTGAAATCCCATGCGCTTGGCCGCCGCCTCCGCGCCTTCCCAATAAGAAGTGAATTCGCGATATTGGCGCCACTTCAGTGGATCTGGCCAGAAGTTCAACCAAGCCAGCGCGGCGCGCACCGGCGTCTCCAACCGATTGTGTCGGTAATGAACGAGGGCGCTCAAAGCCGGGTCAGGTTGATAGCCCATCTGCGCGGCCATGGCTTGGATCTTGTCGCGCATCGCCGTCGAGATGCGCGGCTGGTTGCGGAGCGCACTCGACACCGTCGTCGGGGTCACGCCAATCACGTTGGCGATGTCGCGCAACGTGACTCGCCGCGTGGACGCTGATTCAGCCTCGGGTTGAGGGCCGGTAGGGTTGCCAGATGTCTTGGGGGTGTCCACGGGGTTAGGAGGGGTCAACTCAACAGGTGGCGTGAGAAACAGAGGGGATGCCTCACACGCGATGGGAAAGGACGCATTACGGTTAATGCGGCGTCAATTTAAAGAACCGGGAAAACCGCGCCGTTAAACTGCAACAGCGTTCGTTTAGTTATAACCTCACTCATTCTGTAAGATAGGGATTCCTGTGGTATGAAAACGGCTCATCGTTTCCCTAAAAAAGACTCGCCGTTTGTTTCGTAGACCCAAGTCCGGTTCCCGTCCTCTCTCACCCGCCGCTCATATGAATATCGCACAGCTCAAGAAATCCGGACACTGGCCCACACTGGCCACGTCTTTTCTCTATTTCGACGTCAGCTTCATGGTCTGGACGATTCTCGGCGCGCTGGGTGCGCTGATTGCCCCGCAGCTGGGTCTGAACGCCCAGCAGAAGTTCCTGATGGTCTCCACGCCCATCCTGGCGGGCGCCGTGTTGCGCATCGCCTTGAGCATGCTCGTGGATCGCATCGGCACCAAGACCACTGGCATCGTTGCCCAGCTCGTCGTCATGGCGGGCCTCGTGGTCGCCTGGCAGTGCGGCCTGTCTTCGCTTAACCAAGCGCTGATGCTCGGCGTGGTGCTCGGTGTGGCCGGCGCGAGTTTCGCCGTCGCGCTGCCCCAGTCCGGACGGTGGTATCCGCCCCACATGCAGGGCGTCGTGCTCGGTCTCGCCGGCGCAGGCAATGTCGGTGTGGTGATCGATCACTTGCTCGCACCGCGCATCGCCGCCGCTTGGGGCTGGCAAGCCGTGTTTGGCTTCGCGCTCATCCCGCTCGGACTCGCGTTCGCGTTGTATGCGATCTTTTCGAAGGAGCCCCCCGGCGAGTTCAAGAAGAAGAAGCTCTCCGACTACGGCCGCTTGCTCGCCGAGCGTGACGCCCACTGGTTCTGCTTTTTCTACACCATCAGCTTCGGCGGCTTTGTCGGCCTCGCCACGGCGTTCGCCATCTACTTCAAGGATCAATTCCACCTCAATCCCGTGCATGCCGGCGAAATGGCCGCGTTCTGCACGTTGGTCGGCGCGCTCGGTCGCCCGATGGGTGGCGCCCTTGCGGACAAGCTCGGCGGCATTCGCGCCCTGAGCGTGTTCTACTCGATCGCCGCGGTTGCGATGGTCGCCGCTGCTTTGACGACCAATCTCTGGATCTGCGGCGGTGCCTTCTTCATCGCGTCGGGCGCGTTCGGCATGTGCAACGGTTCCGTGTTCCAGCTCCTCCCGCAGCGCTTCGCCAAGGACATCAGCGTGATGACCGGCTTGGTCGGTTGCGGCGGCGGCTTGGGCGGTTTCGTCCTCGGCATGTTCTTCGGAACGTCGAAGGAATACACTGGCAGCTACACGACCGGCATCATCGTTTTCGCGGGCCTCTGCGTGGTCGCACTCATCGGTCTCACCACGGTCAAAGGCCGCTGGCGCACGACGTGGGGTGCAACTGCCGCCGCTAAAATTTGATCCGTTGGCGACAGTTTCATGAAAGTCCAGGTCACCACTCATGGCGTGTCAGGTCGCCCCGACTTTCCGTCGGAGGATGCCTTTCGCGTCCATGAAGGTGACGGCCGCGTCATCGCGGTGCTGGCCGACGGACTCGGCTCCAGCAAGGCCGGCGGGGCCGCCGCCCGGCGCGCGGTGGACATGTTGGTGGATTATTATCTCTCGCGCCCGCAATCGTGGAGCCCGCGCCGTGCCCTCACTGAGTTCGCCGCGCAGATCAACCTCGTGCTCCACGAGGAATCGCAACTCACGCATGGCTCGGCGGAGTTGTTGTGCACGTTGAGCGCAGTCGCCCTCGAAGGTGGCCGCCTCTACGGCGTCAACGTCGGCGACTCGCCCGTTTACCTGTGGCATCAAGGCGCATTACGACAGCTCTCTCAGCCGCACGTCGTCCAGCAGCCGGGGATGAGTCATGTGCTCACGCGCGCCATCGGATTGGAAGCCGCGGTCGAACCGACGTCGTTTGAATGCGACCTGGCCGACGGCGACTTGGTGATCCTGTGTTCGGACGGCGTGAGCACCGCGCTTTCGCATGAAACGCTCTCGGCACTCGTCGCACGTCGAGCCGCCGCTCGCACGCTGGTTTCGGCCGCAGTGGAAGCTGCGACGGAAAACCCCGAGCTGGCCGATGATGCCAGCGCCGTGGTGGTTGAAATTGCCCAATGCGGCTGGGGCGGGGCAGCCGCACCCCGCCCGCTGGAAATTCTTCCTGCACTGCACGTGGGTGATCGTATCGACAACTACCGGCTCATTCGCTCCCTGCAGGAAGGCGACCGCGTGTGGCTCGCGCAACGGGACGACGGCGCGCAGCACGTCCTGAAGTTTCCCCCGCTCGACGCCCGCACCGACCCGGTTCGCGCCGATGCGTTTATCCGCGAACTCTGGCGTGCCGCCCGCATCGACACCCCGGATTTCACGCGGGCGATCACCTCGACGGAAGGCTCGTTGCGCTATTACGCGATGGAGTTCGTGGATGCCCCCACGCTTCGCGAAACCCTGAAGCGCCAGACATTGCGGGTGGAGGACGCAGTCGAGCTCGGACGCTTCCTGCTGCGCGCCGGCCAGTCCCTGCTCGCCCGCGATCTGGTGCATGGCGACATCAAGCCCGACAACATCCTCGTGTTGGGCGAAACCCGTTTTCAGCTGATCGACTTTGGCAGCGCGGCGGAGGTTTTCTCGGTGACGTCGCGCGCCGGCACGCCCAGCTACCTCGCCCCCGAACGCTTTCACGGCGGCGCGCTCTCGGAACGCACGGAGATCTTTTCGATCGGCGTCACGCTCTATGAAGCGCTCACCGGTAGTTATCCTTACGGCGAGATTGAGCGCTTCCAAACCCCGCGCTTCGAACACCGTCCCAAAGCGCCCTCCCGGCTAAATCCGGCCATCCCGCCGTGGCTTGAGGCAATTTTGCTCCGTGCGCTGACGCCCGATTTTGCCCACCGCTACCAGCATTTCTCCGAGATAGCCTACGACCTCGATCACCCCGAGACAGTCACGGCCTATACCCCCCGGAATGCCGCCCTGTTGGAGCGCGACCCCCTGCGATTTTATAAGTGCCTGAGCTTTTTGCTGTTTGTGCTGGTCGTCATCCTCACGGCCCTGCTTCTCCACCGGCAATAATGAGATCCCCTCATCATTCATCATAAAACTATTCACGGCTTTAATCACTCAACTGCTCGTCGTGGCATCGCCACTGCTATTTGCACTCACGCTTCCATGACTGAAACACCAACCGCATTCCCATCAGACTCCGCCCGGACCTTCACGACCGAGCAGAAGGAATATTTGCAGGGCTTCATGGCCGGCGTGAGCGCGTCCGGACAGTTCCCGCTGACCGCTGCGGCCCCGGGCGCTGCCAGCGCGGGTTCAACTCCCATGGCCGCCGCTACCGCCGAGCCGGTTGTCCACGGCACCCCGCTCGCCGACCTCTGTAAGGAAGAGCGTTGGAAGCACGAGGAAAACCCCCTCGACGCTTGGGAGCGCCTCATGGCGCACTCCGACGCGGACAAGTTTCCCGATCCGGAGAACACCTACCGCTTTAAGACCCACGGCCTGTTCTACGTCGCCCCTGCACAGGATAGTTTCATGATCCGCCTGCGCGTCCCGGCCTGCGAGATCACCTCCCACCAATTCCACGGACTCGCCGACCTCGCCGCCCAGCTCGGCAACGGCCAGATCGATCTCACCACGCGCGGCAACATCCAGCTCCGCGAACTTCGCCCCCGCGACTTGGTTGCCGTGCTGACCGGCGTGCAAGAGCTCGGCCTCACTTCGCGCGGCTCCGGCGCTGACAATATCCGCAACGTCACTGCGTCGCCCAACAGCGGCTTCGACCCCGCCGAAGTCCTCGACGTTCGCCCCTACGCCAAGGCCGTTCACCACTACATTTTTAACCACCGCGACTGCTACGGACTGCCGCGCAAGTTCAACATTTCCTTCGACAACGGTGGTGGACTCACGGTCGCCGCCGACACCAACGACATCGGCTTTATCGCGACCCGCGTAACCGAAGCCACGCTTGCCGCCGCCGGCGTTTCGCCGACCACCGTCGCCCCCGGCATCTACTTCCGCATCCTCCTCGGCGGTATCACCGGACATCAGGATTTCGCGCGCGACACCGGTCTGCTCATCAAGCCCGCCGAGGCGACCGCCGTCTCCGCCGCCATGGTCCGCGTCTTCGTTGAAAACGGCGACCGCACCAACCGCAAAAAGGCCCGCCTCAAATACCTCCTCGATAAATGGGGTTTCGACCGCTTCATCGAAGAAACCCAGAAGAAGCTTTCCTTCCCGCTCCTTCGCGTGCCGGTCGCGGCTTGCGAACCCCGCCGCCCGCTCATCAAGCACGGCTGGATCGGCCCCTACAAACAGGCTCAGCGCGGATTCACCTCGATCGGCGTTGGTATTCCCGTCGGCCGCATGTCGTCGAAGCAGATGCACGGCCTCGCCACCCTCGCCGCCAACTTCGGCAAGGGCGACCTCCGCCTCACCGTCTGGCAGAACGTCATCATCCCGCACATCCCGAACGCGCTCGTCGCGTCCGCCTGCCGCCAGTTGCAGAGCATGGGTTTCACCACCGAGGCCTCCAGCACCACCAGCGGCATCGTCGCCTGCACCGGCAGCCGCGGCTGCAAATACGCCGCCGCCGACACGAAGGGAGCCGCCGCCCACCTCAGCAAGCATCTCTCCGGCTCCGATCTCTTGATCGAACAGCCCGTTAACCTCCACTTCACCGGCTGCGCCCACTCCTGTGCCCAGCACTACTGCGGCGACATCGGCTACATCGGTGCCAAGCAACCCGACGGCACGGATGGTTTCCACATCGTGATTGGCGGCGGCTTGGACCACGAGCAAGGCATCGCCCGCGAAGTCTTCCGCGGCGTTCGTGCCGACGAAATCCCCGCCCTGACCGAGAAAATCCTGCGCACCTACAAAGCCCGCAAGACCTCCGGCGAAACCTTCGTCCA
>CBRAFO010000048.1:0-26881 GCA_967755175.1 uncultured Opitutaceae bacterium
CGAATACGGAAACCGCTAATCGGCCCATTTTTCACCACGAAACACACCAAACACACGAAAATAGGGAATCGGGACTTCCGGACAATCGTCGCCGAATTTCGTGTATTTTGTGTGTTTCGTGGTGAACTTGATCGAGCCTCGAACCGCACCCACAAAAAAGGCACGCCGGAAAACCGGCGTGCCTTGGAGTCAGAAGCTAAACTGCGCGGCTTATTACGAGCCGAGCTGGTAGCGGACGAAGCGGCGGACCTGGATGTTTTCGCCGGTCTTGGCGATCGCCTCGGTGAGGATCTCCTTGATGGATTTCTCGGGGACCTTCACGTAGGGCTGATCGAGGAGGACGATGGTCGAGAAGAACTTCTCGATCTTGCCTTCGACGATCTTCTGCACGGCGGCGGGTGGCTTGCCGGCGACCTGGGCGGCGGCGATCTCGCGCTCGGCGTTCACTTCGGCCTCCGGAACCTGGTCGCGCGTCACGTAGAGCGGATTGGCGGCGGCGATGTGCATGCCGAGGTTGCGCACGAGGGCCTTGAAGTCGTCGTTGCGGGCGACGAAGTCGGTCTCGCAGTTGACCTCGATGAGGACGCCGACTTTGCCGCCGACATGGATGTAGCTCTCGATGAGGCCTTCCTTGGCTTCGCGATCGGCGCGCTTGGCGGCCGAGGCGGCACCCTTCTTGCGAAGGATGGTGATGGCAGCCTCGACGTCGCCGTTGGTCTCAACTAGCGCGCGCTTGCAGTCCATGAGGCCGGCGCCCGTCTGGGTGCGCAGGTCGTTGACTTGTTGGGCGGTGATGGTGGTGCTCATTAAATGATGCGGGAGGAGGGTTATTCCTTGGGAGCGGCGACCTTCTTGCGGGGAGCCGGGGTGGCCTTCTTCTTGGCGGCGATAGCAGCGGCATCGGCGTCGCTGATCTCGACGTTCGAGGGAATCTCGACCTTGGAGAGGTCAACTTCACCGGCTTCGTTCACGGCACCAGAGGAGGCGGCCATCGAGGCGGAGACGGCGCGGAGGTCGGCCTGACCGCGGGTGCTGCGGCGGCTCTCGCGCTGGGCGAGGCCGTTCTGGATAGCCTCAACGACGGTGTCGACGATGATGCGGATGGACTTCACGGCGTCGTCGTTGCCCGGGATCGGGTAGGCGAGCTGGGTGGGGTCGGAGTTGGTGTCAACAAGACCAACGCAGGGGATGTTGAGGCGCTTGGCCTCGGCAACGGCGATGGCTTCGTGGTTGGCGTCGAGGACGAACACAGCGGAGGGCAGGGAAGCCATGTCCACGATGCCGGAGAAATTCTTGTTCATGCGCACCATCTCGCGCTTGATGGCGGACTCTTCCTTGGAGGAGAGCTTGGCGAGTTCGCCGGAAGCTTCCTGCTGCTGGAACTTTTTGAACTTCGCGATGGATTTCTTAACGGTGGCGAAGTTGGTGAGGGTGCCGCCGAGCCAACGGTCAACAGCGAAGGGCTGGTGGGTGGCGATGGCGGCCTCGCGGATGATTTCCTGGGCCTGGCGCTTGGTGCCGACGAAGAGCACGTTGCCGCCGCCGGCTACGGTTTCCTCGAGGAAGGAGTAGGCCTTCTGGAGGAGCTCGTGGGTCTTGCCGAGGTCGATGATGCTGATGCCTTGGCGATGCGCGAAAACGTAGGGCTTGGAACGGGGGTTCCAGCGCTTGGTCTGGTGACCGAAGTGGACGCCTGCATCGAGGAGGTCTTTAGGAGTGATGTTCATGGATCTATGTTATCTTTTGGAACACAGGTCGACCAATGGGCCGCCTTGCGATCGGGAGATGAGTGTTGTGGTTGTTGATTTTCCCGCGCCCGAAATGGGTGAAGGAAGGCGAGAGCACAGAGGGCGGGGAAAGGGCTGGCAAGCGGAGAATCGGACTTTTTATAAAATGGCCGTTGACAGAGAGGAGAGCGGAAGCATGGTTCGCCGTCCCACTTGTTGCAGGGTGGAGCAGCCCGGTAGCTCGTCAGGCTCATAACCTGAAGGTCGTTGGTTCGAATCCAACCCCTGCACCCAATTTTTGAAACCCGCGGATAATTCCGCGGGCTTTTTTGTGCCCGGTGGCTGACGTCTGGCTGCTTGAGACTCGGGGCATTCGGCGATTTCGGATCGCGTCGCGGGCTTTCCGTTTCCTCGCACTCACGAAAAAGCGCCGGCTGTTGGGCCGGCGCTGATCGCTGGTGGAACTGGCCCTCACGCGAGGTGAGGCCATACATGGAGCACTGTTACCGATACTCTTCGCCCGTGATGGCGTTGATGATCTTGTAGTTTTCCACGTGGTAGGCCGGGTCGGCGCGGAAGGCTAGCTTCACACCGAACAGCTTCTCCATGCGCACGAGCAGGTCGGCGTCTTCGCTGCGGAGACGCTCCAGGATGCCCGGGTGCACCATCACGCGGAGGGAATACTCCTTGCCGTCGTTGCGCGTCGTAAGGCGGCGCACGATCGAGCTGAGGCGGCGTTGCAACTCGACCGACATGGTCGTCGCACTCTTCACGATGCCACGTCCACGGCAATAGGGGCAGTCCGTGTAGAGGTTGGACGAGAGCGACTCCTGCTGGCGCTGGCGGGTCATCTGGAGGATGCCGAGCTGGCTGATGGGCAGGATGTGGTTCTTGGCTTTGTCCGTGGACATGGCTTCGACCATCTTGTCGTAAACGCCGTTGCGATGGCGGCGTTCCTTCATGTCGATGAAGTCCAGGATGATAAGGCCACCCAAGTTGCGTAGGCGGATCTGGCGGGCGGCCTCGACGGCGGCTTCCAAGTTGACGGCGTAGATGACGTTTTTCTCGTCGCCGCCGCGGTTCTTGTGCGAGCCGGTGTTAACGTCGATGGCGATGAGGGCCTCGGTTTCATCAATGATGATCTCGCCGCCGGAGGGCAGGGCGACCTTGCGTTGGAAGGTCTGCTCGATCTGGCGCTCGATGTTGAAGCGTTCGAAGATCGGAATGTTGTCCTTGTAGAGGGCGATCTTTGAGCGGGAGCGTTTGCTGATCTGGGCAACGAGATCCTGCGTGTGCTTGTGGCCTTCTTCGTCGTCTATGAGAACGCGATCCACTTCTTCGGTGAGGAAATCGCGGACGGTGCGTTCAACGAGGTCAGGCTCTTGGTAGAGGCAAGCGGGGGCGCGGTCGGACTGCATCTTGCGCTGAATCTCCTCCCACTTCTTGAGCATGATGTGGAGGTCGCGGACGAAGTAGCGGGTCTTTTTGCCTTCGCCGGCAGTGCGGACGATCACGCCCATGCCTTCGGGAATGGTGAGTTCCTGAAGCATCTGTTTGAGGCGAGCGCGTTCCTTGGGGTCTTCGATTTTGCGGGAAATACCGCATTGGTCGGAGAACGGCATGAGCACCAAATAACGGCCGGGGAGGGCGAGGTTGGTGGTCGTGCGCGGGCCCTTGGTGCCGATGGGGCCCTTGGTGACTTGGATGACGATTTCGCTGCCGGGCGGGTAGAGGCCGGGGATGTCTTTGACCGTGGGCTCGGCCGGACGAGGGGGCGCGTTTTTGCGTTTGTTGACGCGGACGACTTCCACGGAGGAATCGGCGGCGGCGGGGAGCATGTCCCAGTAGTGGAGGAACGCGTTTTTCGAGTAACCGATGTCCACGAACGCGGCTTTCAGGCCGGGATCGAGGTTCTTGATCTTGCCCTTGTAGATGCCGCCAACCATGCGGTTGTCGGACTCGCGTTCGATTTCGAACTTCTCGAGGACGCCATCGACGAGGAGAGCGACGCGCTTTTCGAGCGGCTCGGAATTGATGATGAGTTCGCGGAAAGAGGTCTTCTCCTTCTTGAACACTTGGAGAATCTTTTCGAGCAGCGGGCGGTCCTTGGAACGGGTATGGGCGTCGGCCTTTAGTTCGGCGCGGTCAACGGGTTCGTGGTGCTCAAGAGTGGGCGGCTGGGTAAGTTCTTCGTCATAATTACGAGGTGGCTGGGGCTGGCCGGGTGCGGCGGGTTGGTCGCTCATGGTGGTGGGTTGTGTCCTGGTTGTGTTGGACGGGGCACCCTTGGGCGGGAGTTGCGGCGCAGGAAATTCCGGCAGAGCGGTCGATATCGCGTGAAGGCTTCAGTTTCATGTGAAGTCCTTTCGGAAGCGATAGACGCTTTGAACCAGTCCTTGCAGCAAGCAGCAACTCAGCACAAAGGAGCCACCGTAGCTGATAAAGGGAAGTGGTATGCCCGTGATGGGCACGAGTCCTATGGTCATCGCGATGTTTACGAACACGTGCACGGCGAAGAGCACTGTCACGCCAATGGCGATCAAAGTGCCGAACCGGTCTCTGGACAGGCCCGCGATGCGTATGCTGTTGAACATCATTATCCCAAACAGACCCAAAACTGTAACACTTCCCAAAAATCCCTTTTCCTCGGCAATCACCGGGAAAATAAAGTCGTTGTGCGCAACTGCGCGTGGCAGGTAGCCGAGCTGGGCCTGAGTGCCCTGCGTCCAGCCCTTGCCGGTCAATCCGCCCGAACCTACCGAGATACGCGACTGGGTCAGGTTCCAGCCGGTGCCGGTCGGGTCGATCTTGTCGGGCATCGCGAACGAGATGATGCGGTTGCGCTGATAATCGTGCAGCGGAACCCACGTGTGCGGCTCGAACTTTCCCTTGTCCGTCGTGTAGGACAGGTTGTTAGCCTCCATGAACTTGACGTAGCGGAGGCAGTCCACCGTCACGACGCTCATCAGGATGAGGAACGCGCCCAAGGCTGCCGCGAAAAAGCGGGTGGACAGCTTGGAGACGTAGAGCATCGAAAACAGCACGGGCGGTAGCACAATTGCCGATTTAATATCGGGTTGGAGCAGGATAAGGAAGATGGGCAAACCCGCCGCAAGTGCCAATTTACCCAGCGTGCCGAGGGACTGCGCGATGGTGCCGACCTTCGAGCGAACCAAGATGCCGGCGGCCACGAGAAGCACCGCCGCCTTGGTCGGTTCGGACGGCTGAAACGCAAAAAAACCGAAGTCCAGCCAGCGTTGCGCGCCATAACGTTCCGTGCCGATGCCGGGCAGGAGCACGAGGATCAGCGTAAGAATACAGGCGAGATAGAACCAGTGAGAAAAACTCAGCCAGAAGCGGTAGTCGATGAGTGCGACCGCGATGTAGAGGACCATGCCCGCCGCTAGCCAAACGAGTTGGGTTATCCAAGTGCTCCCGTGAATGGACAGCTGCGCACTATAGATGAAGGCCACTCCGATGGAGCCGAGCGCGAGCATGACGAGCGGAGTAATCCAGTCGAACCGGACCCGGGTCGTCGTTTTAAAGACGCCGAGAAGGTCGAGGGGAGTGCGGAGGCTGGCGGGCACGGAACTGAACAAACGCGTTGCGCGGAGTGGCGCAACCTTCGGTTGGAGCGGGCCGTAAGTATTCGAACGGCGGAGACTGCGGCGCAGTATTTAATGAACACCGATGTGCACTAAATGGCGGAGGCGGGATGGGCCCCCGGCCTCAAAACCGAAACAGGGCGACGGCAGTGGATCGCGTCGTGGAGTTGGGCGTGAACAAGACTCGTGGCGGAGCGAAAAGGGCCGGCTTTGAGCTCGGGGCAGGGGCGCGAGGTATTCGTGCTTATTTGCGGGGTTGAATTTTGTCGGACGGTTCGCACCATCCGGCTCTCTTGATTCTAGCCGGCTCCGAGATTTCCCCCTTCTTCTTGGCCGCAAGCGATCCCTCGTGGTGGGCGCTTGCGGCCTCCATTGTCATCGGCGTGAGTTCCGGCTTTCTCGTCGTGTGGCTGTTGACGCGGTATGCGCGCGACGCCGCGATGCAGCGTGCGGCGGAGTTCCTTGAAGTTGCCCGCCGCGAGGCCGCCGTCGCCACGCAGGAAATCAAGCAGCAGGCCGAGGAGGAACTCGCCGCTCGACGCGCCGAGGTTAATCGCGAGCTCGACCGCCGCGAAATCGAAACCGAGGTAAAGCTCCGCGAAATCCGCGCCCACGAGGAATCGCTCGGGCTTCTCGATTACCAAATGGAGCAGAAGGCCGAACGTCTCGCCCGCGAAAGCGCCGCGATCACCCAAGCCCGCGACGCCATCCGCACGCTTTCCAAATCCCTGCGTAAGCGCCTTGAGGGCGTGTCCCAGATGGATGCCGAGGAGATCAAACGCGCTCTCCGCGAAGAGGTGCAGGTCGAGTGTCAGGATGAGTTGCGCGCCCTCCGGCACCAGATCCTCGATCGTTCTGAGCAGGACCTGAACAACGAGGCCAAACGCATCCTCATCACCGCGATGCAGCGGCTCGCCTCGAAGCCGAACAACGACATCACCGCGACCATTGTCCAATTGCCGACGGAGGAGATGAAGGGACGCATCATCGGTCGTGAAGGGCGTAACATTAAATCCTTCGAAGCGACCACCGGCGTTACTCTCCTCATCGACGAATCGCCGCAGATGGTGCTCATCTCGTCGTTTGATCCGGTGCGCCGTGAAATCGCCCGCATCACGCTCGAAGGCCTAGTCAAAGACGGCCGCATCCACCCGGCCTCCATCGAGGATTTCTACACACGCGCCAAAGAAGACGTGGAGCTCAACGTGCAGCAATCCGGCGAGGACGCCGTGCAGCAACTGGGCATCAACGGCCTCCATCCCGAGATCATCAAGGTGCTCGGCCGGCTCAAATACCGCTTTTCTTACACTCAAAACGCCCTCGATCACTCTATCGAAGTGGGCTTCCTCTGCTCCATGCTCGCGAGCGAAACGGGTCTTGATCCGAACATCGCCAAGCGCTCGGGTCTCCTGCACGACATCGGCAAGGCGATCGAAGGCGACTACGAGGGTAGTCACGCTGCAATCGGTGCAAGTTTCGTGAAGCGCCACGGCGAGACGCCCATTGTGGTGAACGCCATCGCCGCCCACCACGAAGAGGTGAAACCCGAGACCGTTTACGCGGGCTTGGTGATCCTCGCCGACACGGTATCGGCCGTTCGTCCGGGTGCGCGCGCCGAGTCGATGACCGGCTATATCCAACGGCTCGACCGGTTGGAGAAACTCGCGCTTTCCGTTGCCGGTGTGCATCAGGCCTACGCGATTCAGGCGGGCCGCGAGGTGCGCGTTGTCGTCAACCCCCAGAGTGTCACGGATGAGCAGGCTCAGGACATCGCCAAAGAGATCCGCCAGCGCATCGAGGACGAGCTGCAGTATCCGAGCACGATCAAGGTTACGGTCATTCGCGAATCTCGTTTCACAGAGACGGCGACGTAAGGGGACGTAGCGAGTAGCGGGTAGTGGGTGGTGAGCATCGGCACGACCCTCGCTTGATCTGTTTTTCGCTTATTTCTACTCGCTACCCGCTATCCGCTACTCACTACTTTTCGCATCATGGCCGATCCTAAGATCCTTGAAACCTTCCCGAATCCCGCGCCGCATCGCGACTTCATCATTGAGCACACCCACCACGAGTTCACCTCCGTGTGTCCGATGACCGGCCATCCCGATTTCGCAACCATCACGATTCGTTACGTGGCCGACAAAGCCTGCGTCGAACTCAAGTCGCTGAAGCTTTACTTCCATGCTTATCGCAACGAAGGCATCTTCTTCGAGGCAGCCACCAACAAGATTTGCGATGACTTGGGCAAGGCACTGAAGCCGCGCTCGCTCACCATCATTGCCGCTTTCAAAGCCCGCGGCGGGTTCTCGTCGGTGGTCACCGCCGAATATAAGGCATCAGCCAAGAAGGCCCGCGCTTAACCCGCGACTTATCCGCGTTGGCCCGAGCGGCTCCCAAGGTGGCCGCCGGGTTTACGGCCCCTTTTCGGTCTTGCTCAGGCTCTCGGGGTTGCGGATCTCGGCGACTAATTGATCGCCGATGTAAGCCTTGAGCCAGATCCCGTAAAGCGTGTCGCGGATCATTTCCGAATTCCCGGTTTTGGTCCACGACCAGCCGGGTTTTAGCTTTTGCTTGGAGATCTTGATGCTGTCGGTGCGAAACACCGTCTTAGTGCCGCCTGCCAGCTCGGCAACCGTCGTTGATCCGGTGGAGCGCTTGAATGTGGATGCAGATCGATCTTTGCCGGGCTCGAGATCTGGTTTCACGAACAGCACGTAGCGAAATTTCAGATTGTTGACCGGCTTGTTGCTGTGATTCGTGACGGTCACGCTGTAGCCCCATTTTTCCACCGTGGTCACGATGGCAACCTCTTCGTTTTTGCTGCTGTCAAACACACCGCGACTGAGGTCGAGCGTGATTGTCCCTGCGGGGATGGCCGAGGGCGCTTTGACCGACCCGGCGGTTAATGCTCGCTGAGTCTCTTCGGTGAGGCTGGAGAGCGGCAGTTCGAAGATCTGGCCGTCATCACGCTTGATCTTCACCTTCCCGTTTTCAACCGACAGCACGTCGGCCGTCACGGAACGACCAAACTGATCGGTGATGGTCTGCACTTCGGCAGAAAGCGAGGTGAGGGCGATCGATGCGGCGGCCAAGCCGGACAAGCTGCGGAGTAAGGATGAGGATTTCACGGGTGCGATACTTACCATTTCTCGGTTGTGCGCAGGCCCTTCGGCATGGCGTCTTCGTAAACGAGCTCGTCGCCACGGTAGATGCGTATCCATACGCCAAAAAGCGTTTCGCGACTGGTGGTGTCACCGGTCTTCGCCGAGAAGATGTTCCCGTTGTATTTCGATTTGCTGGCCAAGATGGTTTCAGTGCGGAACGAGACGTGGCCCAGCTCGGGGATCGTTTCTATCTGGCTTTGGTAGCTCTTCTTTTTCAGCCCCTGTTTCTCTTTTACATGAATATCGTCCACCGTCGCGAAAAGGCGGTATTCGGCACGTAAATGCTGAAGGGGTTGAGCAGTCTGGTTGGCGACCGTTACGGCGTAGCCCCACTTCTCCTCGGTGATCGTGCGACCGTTTTTGACGGTGTCTCCGTTTATTAGGGTCACGTCGATGTCCTTCTTGGTCGTGTCGAACTTCCCACGGCTCATCTCCACCTTGATGGAGCCGGGCGGCAACGTCTTGGCCGCTTCCTTTTCTGCCCAGGATTTGAGCTTTTTTTGGTCGTCCTCGCTCAACGACGCGAGGGACAGGTTGAAGGTCTGTCCGTCCTCGCGCGTGATCTTGAGTTGGTCACCGGTGAGCGCGACGACCTCGGCATTGATGGATCGGCCTTGTTTGTCGGTCAGCGTGAACGGCTCGGCGCGCACGTGCGATGCCAACGAGGTGAACGCGAGCGACAGGGCGAAGGCGCGCAGGAGAAAAAGGGAAAACGGGGATCGGCTATGCATGCTGGAAAGACCTCAGTGGTGGGCGCGTGCGATACGGTGGGTAGGCTCAGTCTTTGGGCGGGGTCCACGTCTCCTTGGCTTTGACGCTTTCGGGGGACGCGTATTCCTGAACCAGGGTGTCTCCGATGTAGAGCCGGGCCCATATGCCAGTGAGTTCACCGCTAAACCCATTTGAGCCCAGGCTCTTCCACTTATTGAGTCGAAACGACTTGGTGCGAAAGGTGGTGCCTTTTTTGGGGCCGAGAGCTTCGACCTGTCGGCGACCTGATTCCACGCGTTGACTGCTGCTCGCGAAGAGCCGGCCGAAGATGTTGTATTCCACCCGGAGGCCTTCGATTGGCTGCAAGGTGGTGTTGGTGAGCTGAACGTTGTAGCCCCAATCTTCGTAACTATCTTTTGAATACTCGGATTTGTAGGTTACATCCACGTTGAACTTCCCTCGGCTCACGGACATCGCCACGCTGCCGGGAACCGGCGCGGCCTTGCTGCTTTCAGCGGCTTTCGGAGTCGTTTGGCTCTGGGCCTTCAAGGTGGCTTGATCCTCTTCGCTGAGCTTCGCGAGCGGCATGTCGAACAGCTGCCCGTCTTCGCGCCTGATTTTGACGATGTCTCCATCAACGGCGATCACGTCGGCTTTGATGGAGCGCCCCATTTGGTCGGTCAGGGTCCGCACCTCCGCCACAGCAGTGAGGCCGGTGAGCATCGCGATGACAGTGATCCCCGACAGTCCTGAAAATGATTTGATGGAGAAGAGGGGCATAAACTTGCAAAATCGTGGGTCGTGCAAATCGGCGGCGGCCGGTTTATGCCAGTTCGTGGCTTGTGAAAACAAGTTCAATTAAGGCACCTGCATGAACTGTAATGCTCCTGCACTGCGGATAGTTGTGTGCTGGAAGATCTCCGGCCGTTGCCGCGTCTGTAAGCCCGGCCTGCCAGCACTCAGGCGTTTAGCGCCTTAAGCACAGCGCAATGCAGGTCGGCGCTGGCCGCGACCACCGACGCGCCCTTCATGGGATCGCCGCCTTGCCAATCGGTGATCACGCCACCGGCGCCACGCACGACGGGGACGATGGCGGCGAGATCCCAAAGGTTCATGATCGGATCGACCATGATGTCGGCAAAGCCAGCCGAGAGCAGCAGGTAGCCGTAACAATCGCCCCACGTGCGCACGAGACGGGCACGTTTGCCAAAGGCATCATAGGCGGCGCCGTTCTGGTATTTGGCGGGGTTGTAAGGGTCGCTGGTGAGGAGGGTGGCGTCCTCAATCCGTGCGCAAGAGCGGATGCGCACGGGGCGCTCGTTGAGCGTGGTGGTCGTGCCATCGCCGATCATGAGCTGCTGTAAAATCGGCTGGTGGATCGCGCCGAGCACGGGCTGGCCGTTGTGCAGGAGGGCGATGAGCGTGCCCCAGAGCGGCACGCCGGTGATGAATGCCTTGGTGCCATCGATGGGATCGAGCACCCACACGAATTCAGCGTCCGGGCGGTCTTCGCCGAATTCTTCGCCGATGATGCCGTGCGTGGGGAACTTTTTGGTGATCAGCGTGCGCAAGAGTTGCTCCGCGCCCTTGTCGGCGGCCGTCACGGGGGAATCGTCGGACTTGATTTCAACCGCGAGCGCCGGATTGGCGAAATAGGGTCGGATGAAGTCGCCGCTCTGAAGAGCGAGTTCGGTGATAAACGTGCGGTAAGGCGTAAGATCCACGGAGTCTTAGAAACCACGAAACCCGCGAAACACACGAAAAAAGCCGGCGGAGCCTCCCGCGCAACCGGATCAATGAGTAACCTAATAGGTTACTCGTGTCCGTTGGCTCTTTTCCGGTGGGCGGGCGGACTGAAGGTTTGGATTTCGCGGCGCGGGTGTGTTTCGTGATGAAAAATGCCTTGGACCGATCACCTTATTCACTTCGTCGATTTTGAAGGCAGCATTGCGTCCGGCATCCTCGAATACGGCGTGGTGACAATGCGCGGCGCGAAGATCCTCGAAACGAAAACCCGGCTCTGTCGCGCAACCGGGCGCGTGCGCGCGGAAGACGTGGCGGTCCACGGGCTCGACGCGGTCGCTGTGGCGGACTACGCGCCGTTCGGCGAGGAGTTCGAGTTGTTCGCGCGTTGGCGGGAAACCGGGCCACTGGCGGCGCATTTCGCGAACGCGGAAAACACCCTCATCAAATCCGTGTGGCCTTATCCGCGCACATCGCCGGATTTCACGCGTCCGGGTGCCGCAGTCACGGAGTGGGGCGCGTGGATCGACACGGGGCGCCTCTATCCGCAGCTCTATCCGTCGCTCGCCTCGGCGAAGCTGGCCGATGTGGTGGCGGCGTTCGCGTTGCAACCGCAGCTCGATGCGGTCGCGGCGGAGCATTGTCCGGCGGAACGGAGGCACTATCACGCGGCCCTTTACGATGCGTTGGCGGGCGCGTTGTTGCTGGCGCGGCTGGCCGAGGAGCCCGAGCTCGCCGGGCAATCGCTTGCCTGGTTTTTGGAAATGAGCACGCTGGACGGCACTCGGCGCGACGAGATGCGCCAAGGCGGGCTTTTTTAAAACCGACACCTCCGATACCTCTACTCATCATGAAGCACACGGTCGAAATTGTCGCCCATCGGGGTGCTTCGGCAGAAGCACCGGAAAACACCGCCGCTTCGGCAAAACTAGGCTGGTTGCAGCAAGCCGATGCCGTGGAGATCGACGTTCACCTGACGCGCGATGGCGAGGTGGCGGTCATTCACGATCCGACGCTCTTGCGCACCACGGGACGGAACGCTCGCGTGGATGAGTTGACGCTGGCGGATATCCAAAAACTGGATGCGGGCATCTGGAAAGGCGCGACCTGGCGAGGCGAGCGCGTCCCGTCACTCGCGCAAATCCTTGCAACCGTCCCGGCCGGGCGGCGGCTCTTCGTCGAATTGAAGGCGGCGGACGGTCTCGTCCCGGCATTGCAGCGCACGATTACCGCCGGTCCCGTTAACCCCGAGCGAATCGTGCTCATTAGTTTCGAGCTGGAGGCATTGCGTGAGGCCAAGCAGGCGCTGCCGGGCTGTCGGGCGCTGTTCCTTGCGGATACCCCCGAAGGTGTGCCGGAGAAACTGCCGGGCTTGATTCGCCTCTGCCGTGACGAAGGGTTTGACGGACTGGGCGTGAGCACGGGCTGGCCGATCGATGCACGCTTGGTGGACCGGCTTCGCGCCGAAGGCCTCGAATTGCACGTGTGGACCGTGAACGATGCGCGGCGTGCTCGCGAGTTGGCCGCCGCCGGAGTGATGAGTATCACGACAGACCGGCCGGGCTGGTTGCGCGAACAACTCACCGAAAGTTGATTATGCAACGCGAGCCCATGCTGGACCGGCTGCGCTCGGGGGAGGTGTTCGACATGGTAGTGGTGGGCGGCGGCGCGACGGGCTTGGGCGCGGCGGTCGAGGCGGCGACCCGCGGTTATCGCGTGGCGCTGATAGAGCAGGATGATTTCGCCAAAGGCACGTCGAGCCGCGCAACCAAGCTCGTGCATGGTGGCGTGCGCTACCTGAAGCAGGGCAACCTCTCGCTCGTGCTCACCGCACTCCGCGAACGCGGACATCTCTTGCGCAACGCGCCTCACCTCACGCGCAACTTCGCGTTCGTCATTCCCAATTACACGTGGTCGGACGGGGTGTTTTACGGGATCGGTTTAAAACTCTACGACCGCATGGCGGGTCGGCTCAGCTTGGGGCGTTCGCAGCTGCTCAGCCGCGAGGAAACTCGTGCGTTGCTTCCCACGGTCGAGCCGCTGGGGCTGAAGAGCGGTGTGCTCTACCACGACGGCCAATTCGACGACGCGCGGCTGGCCGTGAATCTCGCGCAAACCGCCGCCGAGCACGGTGCGGTGGTGGTCAACTACTGTGGCTGCGTGGGCTTCATCAAAGCAGCGGACGGCCGCATCACGGGTGTGGCCGTCCGCGATCACGAGACCGGCGCGGAGTTTACGGTGCGGGCCAGTGTGGTGATCAACGCCACGGGCGTTTTCGTGGATTCGTTGCGCAAGGCCGACGAGCCCGCGGCGCCTCCGCTGGTTACTGTCAGCCAGGGAATCCACATCGTGTTGCCCAAGTCATTTCTCCCGGGCGACGCCGCGTTGATGGTTCCAAAAACGGCGGACGGCCGAGTGCTATTCGCCGTGCCGTGGCACGATTGCGTGGTGGTGGGGACAACCGATACGCCGGTCGCACACGCGATGCTGGAACCGCGCGCGTTGGATGAAGAGCGGGCGTTCGTGATGGAGCACGCGCGGAAATACCTGGCGAAAGATCCGTCCGATGACGATGTGCTCAGCGTGTTCGCCGGGCTGCGTCCGCTGGTGAAGAAAGCCGGTGCGGCGGGCGGCACGGCTGCGTTGTCGCGCGACCACACACTCGTGGTGAGCGCCAGCGGTTTGGTCACCATCACCGGTGGTAAATGGACGACTTACCGCAAGATGGGCGAGGACGTGGTCGATCAGGCGGAGCGTGTCGCTGGTCTGGCCAAACGCGCGAGCTGCACGGCTGATCTACGGATTCACGGATGGTGCGAAGTGCCGGCGGCGGCACCGGCGAAGGCAGCGGTTTTGCCCTCGCCGTCGTCAGTAGCAGATGGGCGGCTGGCGATTTACGGATCCGATGCGGCGGGCATTGGCGAGATGGCGCGAAGCCATCCCGAACTCGACGCGCCGGTTCATCCGCAGCTCGCGTTTCGGGGTGCCGAGGTCGTTTGGCAGGCACGGCACGAGATGGCGCGCACGGTGGAAGACGTGCTGGCGCGCCGCACGCGTTCGCTGTTGCTCAACGCCCGTGCCTCGATCGAAGCGGCACCGGCTGTGGCGGAGCTGCTGGCGCGGGAGCTGGGCCGCGATGCGGCTTGGCAGCGCGCTCAGGTGGACACTTACACGCGGCTCGCTCGCGGCTACGTGTTCACCGATCCGGCGAGCCGGGGAAAAAACGACTGATCAGTTCCGCGAGCGAGGTCTCGGCCAAGGAGCCGAGCTTGAGCGCGGAGTGAGGGAACGCGCAGTGGACCGTCGATGGGTTGGGGATAACCACGACGCGGAGTCCCGCGCGGTGAGCGGCGACATGCCCAGGCACCGAGTCTTCGAAGGCAATGGCCTCGTGCGCGCTCACATCAAGACCGCGCAGCGCGGCGAGATAGACGTCGGGCTCGGGTTTGCCGATGGCGACGTCGTCGCGGCAAGCAATGGTGTCAAAGAAGCCGAGCATGTTGCGATGAGCGAGGTGGCCTTCGACGTGGGTGTGCGAGGAGTTGGACGCGAGGCCGATCTTGAGGCCGGAGGCGCGTGCGGCGTGGAGCAAGGCAAGCGCACCGGGCAGCGGTGGCGCGGCGAGCGTGAGTGCGCGTGCGGCGATCCGGTAGCGTTCCTCTAGCACGACGCGATCGATCTCCGGCGCGTAGGCGGCCCAGTAGTCGTGAACCACATCGGTGTGTCCAACGATGTGGTGAAGCGCCCCGCGATCACAGGCGACCCCGTCCTCCGCGTGCAGTTGCACCCAGGCGTCGATCAGCACCGTTTCGGTGTCCACCAGCAATCCGTCGAAATCGAAAATCAGCGCGCGCAACATAAGAGAAGAAAACCACCTTTTGTGTCGGGCGACTCGACGCAAGCGATGAAAACATTTTAGTGCGGACATGACCGGTTCCCCCTTCCGTTTCGCCTCAGCACGTCCGCTGATCCTTGCAACCGCCTCCCTTTTTCTGATGACCCACGCCCTCGCCGACACCAAGCCCACCACTCGCAACCGCGCCGAGATCGCCTCCGACTACAAATGGGACTTCTCCGCCATCTACCCCGACTGGGCTGCGTGGGAGCAGGGCATGAAAGACATGCAGGCAAAGATGGATGCCTTTACCGCGCTCAAAGGCACGCTGAAGGACGGGCCCGCCGCCATCCTCAAAGCCTACCGTCTCTACGACGAAGTCGGCATCATTCAGTATCGCGCTTTCCGTTACCCGCAGCTCCAGCGCGACACCGATACGCGCAACCAAGACATCGCCGGTCGCCTCCAGCGCGTGCAGGCGCTCTTCGCGAAATTCGGCACCGCCACCGCGTGGTTCCAACCCGAGTTGCTCGCCATCCCCGAGGAAACCATGCGCGGCTGGCTCGATTCCACTCCCGACCTCGCGCCTTACCGCTTCCCGATCCTCGACGCCTATCGGCAGCAGAAGCACGTGCTCGATGAGAAGGGCGAAAAGCTCCTCTCGTATGCCACGCGTTTCAACGAGACGCCGCGCTCCGTTTACTCCGAGCTGAGCACCTCCGACATCAAGTTTCCGACCATCACCTTGGCCGACGGCAAAGACGTCACGCTCACGCCCGGTGCCTACCAATCGATCCTCGCGACCAACTATAACCAAGCCGACCGCGCGAAGGCGTTTGAGGCTTACCTCAAAACCTACGAAGCCACCAAGAATACCTATGCCGCGATCTACCGCGGCATCCTTGAACGCGGCTGGTTCCTCACGCAGGCCCGCGATTACCCCACGACCCTCCACCGGGCGCTCGATGGCAACGCCATCCCGGTCGATGTTTACACCACGCTCGTCGAGACCGTCCGCTCCGGCACTGCTCCGCTACAACGCTACTTCAAGCTCCGCCAAAAGATCCTCGGGCTAAAAACCTACCACCTCTACGACGGGCAGATCCCGCTCATCAAAGACGACACCCAGTGGCCCTACACGCCCGCCCGGGCGCTCGTCCGCGAATCGGTTGCCCCGCTCGGCGCCGAATACCAGGCCAAATACACCGAGCTGCTCGAACGCAACCGCCTCGACGTTTACGAAAACGAAGGCAAACGCTCCGGTGCCTACAGCGCGGGCGTTTACGGTGTCGGTCCCTACGTGTTGATGAACTACAACGACACGCTCGATGCGGTCTTCACGTTTGCGCACGAGATGGGCCACGCGATGCACACCCGCCTCTCCGAGGAAAACCAGCCCTTCGTCACGTCGGACTACACCATCTTTGTCGCCGAGGTGGCCTCGACCACCAACGAGCGCCTGCTCCTCGAAAAGCTCCTCGCTACGCACGCCGACCCGAAGGAGCGCTTCCTGCTGCTCCAGCACGCCATCGATAGCATCGTGGGCACGTTCTACAGCCAAGTCCTCTTTGCCGATTTCGAGTATCGCGCCCATGCACTCGCCGAGAAAGGCGAGCCGCTCACTGCCGACGTGTTCAGCACGCTCTACGGCGACCTCCTCAAGACCTACTACGGTGATGCCATCGCCGAAGATCCGCTCTACCGCTATACGTGGACGCGCATCCCGCATTTCTACAATTCGCCTTACTACGTTTACCAATACGCGACCTGCTTCGCCTCGTCGGCGCAACTCTACAAGGCGATGAACACCGGCACTGCGGACGAGCGTGCCGCGGCGACGGCGCGTTACCTCACGCTCCTCAAGAGCGGCGGAAACGACCACCCGATGGAGCAGCTTCGCAAGGCCGGCGTTGACCTGTCGAAACGTGAAACGGTGCAGGCCGTCATCGACCAAATGAACGAGTTGGTCACGCGCTTGGAAGCCGAAGCCGCGAAGCTAAAATAAAAGTGGACGCGGCATCTTGCCACGTCCCGCTTTTCACCTGCACGCGCGCCCGCCCGCCACCTCGGGTGGGCACCGGCTCGACCAACCGGTAAATCGGTGAACCGGCCAAGCTTGCGTGGGCACGCCTGCTGGTTTGGCTTCAACACCATGGACAATTTACCTCCCATTCCGCGTCCGTCTTACAGTGGCGAGGACAAGGTCTTGATTATCCTTTGCCACCTCTCCGCTTTTCTTGGAGTGCCGTTCATCCTGCCCTTGATCGTCTATCTCATCAAACGGAACGAACCCGGTCCCACCGAGGCGCACGCCAAGGAAGTGCTCAACTTCCACCTCTCGGTGTTCCTCTACTCCCTGTGCGCGGTGCCGCTGGTGTTCATCGGCGTGGGCTTCGTGTTGATCCCGATCATCTGGCTCTGGTCGCTGATCCTGGCGATCGTCGCCGCAATTAAAGCTTCCGAAGGCGTCTTCTATCGTTACCCGCTTTGCATCCGCTTTATTTCATGAGTTCCACTCCCACTCTCCTCGTTCTCGCCGCTGGCATGGGCTCCCGCTACGGCGGACTCAAACAAGTCGACCCCGTCGGCCCCTCGGGCGAGACGATCCTGGATTACGCGGTATTTGACGCGATCCGTGAGGGCTTCGGCCGCGTGGTGTTTGTTATCCGCAAAGAGTTCGAGGAGGCGTTCCGCACGCAAGTCGCCGCCAAATACGACGGACGTATCCAAGTGGACTACGTCTTTCAATCGCTCGACGCGCTGCCGCCCGGGTTCACCGTTCCAGCCGGACGTGAGAAACCCTGGGGCACCGGACACGCCGTGTGGTGCGCGCGCGACGCGATCACCGAGCCGTTCGCCGTGATCGGGGCAGACGATTTCTTCGGCCGCGACGCGTTCCGTCAGCTCGCGGCATTCTTGAGCGGCGAGACATCGAAGACTGTGGAGGCGACCACGGCGACGGCCGCTGAGGAGACTGCGCCCAACTTCGCCATGATCGGTTACCGACTCGCGAACACGCTCTCGGAAAACGGCTCGGTTTCGCGCGGCGTGTGTGCGACGGGTGGCGACGGTTATCTCGAAAAGGTCGTCGAGCACACCGGTATCCGCCGCGAGGAAGTCGGCGAAGGTGCGGACAAAAAATATTCAGGCAACGAAACTGTCTCGATGAACTGCTGGGCATTTACGCCGGCGTTTTTCACGGGGCTGAACGAGCAGTTCGAAGCGTTCTTGGAAGCGCGCGGCAGCGAGTTGAAGTCGGAGTTTTACCTGCCCGAAGCGGTGTCGGAGCAAGTGGCGCAAGGCTGGGTGACGGTCGAAGTGCGTCCGACGAGCGCGAGCTGGTTTGGTGTGACCTACCGCGAGGACAAACCCCGCGTGCAAGCGGCGCTGTCCGAACTGGTGGCCCGCGGTGACTATCCGGCGCGGCTGTTTTAAGGCCTGTCCCGAAACACGGTATCCGTCCATAGCTCTTCCGTCCTCGAAAAAAGCGCTCCGAACCCTTGGCATTTGTAACTTAATAAGTGACAAATTGCCTTTGAGGTAAGCGATTGGACGGGTGTGTGACGCAGCCCGAGGAAGCGGATCTTTGTCACTTATTAAGTGACAAAAGTCCGGCGGCCGGCGGGCTTGCGCCTGCGGGTGGCTGTGACTGGTTAGGGGGAATGAACACGCCGTTTTTCCCCCAACAGGTCATCGCCAGCAAACGCGATGGTCGTGCGCTGGAGGAGGCGGAGATCGCGGCGTTCGTGCGCGGTGCGACGGACGGGTCGTGGGCCGATTACCAGCTAAGCGCGATGCTCATGGCGATTTTCCTGCGTGGGATGAACACGGCCGAAACCGTGGCCTTGACCAAGGCGATGATGAACTCGGGTGTGATCGCGGATTTGTCGGCGGTGCGCCTGCCCAAGGTGGACAAGCACTCGACCGGCGGGGTGGGCGACAAGGTTTCCCTGCACCTCGCGCCGATGGTCGCGGCGTGTGGCGTGGCTGTGCCGATGATCAGCGGACGCGGGCTCGGCCACACCGGCGGCACGCTCGACAAGCTGGAGTCGATCCCCGGTTTTCGCGTCGGACTTTCGCTGGAAGAATATCGCGAACGCGTTGCCAGCGTTGGCTGCGCGTTGATCGGCCAGACCAAGGACCTGGCTCCCGCCGACAAAAAACTTTACGCGCTGCGTGATGTGACCGCGACGGTGGAGTGCCTGCCGCTCATCTGCGCGAGCATCATGTGCAAAAAACTCGCCGAGGGCATCGACGCGCTCGTGCTCGACGTGAAGTTTGGCCGGGGTGCGTTTATGAAGACGCTGCCTGAGGCGCGAGCGCTGGCCCAAGCGATGGTCGATATTGGCAATGCCATGGGGAAACCCACGCGCGCGCTGCTCACCGCCATGGACGAACCGCTCGGGCGCTCGGTGGGCAACGCGGTGGAAGTGGCGGAGTCCATCGCCTGCCTGCGCGGCGAAGGTCCGGCGGATTTGATGGAGGTCACGTATGCGCTGGGGGCGGAGATGCTCTGCCTCGCCCAAGTGGCGAAGGACGTGGCGGAGGCCGAGGCGCGACTGCGCGCAGTCGTCGCGAACGGCGCGGCGCTGGCGAAGTTTCGCGAGATCATCGCAGCGCAAGGAGGCGATACGCGCGTGGTGGACGCGCCTGATGAGTTTCTGCCGCGCGCCACGTTTCAGCGGGAGTTACGCGCTTTGCACTCAGGCTGGGTGCAGGAGGTGATCGCATTGGACGTCGCGTTGGCCGCGTTGCAATTGGGCGCGGGCCGCATGCGTGCCGAAGATGCAATCGATCCCGCAGTGGGTTTTACACGCCTCGTAAAGGTGGGCGAACGCGTCGAAGCGAATGCGGTCATCGCCTGCATCCACGCCAATGATGCGGCGTGCTTGGAAACGGCGGCCGCAATTCTCGGAGAGGCAATTGTGATCGGCGATACGCCGGTGACAGCCACGCGTCGGGTTGAGGAAGTGATTGGGTGAGGCGCAGCAGAAAGCTGTCGCAAGCGAGCGATTGCAGAAATGGAGACCCGACGACCTCGTCGGGTCTGCTTGGGGCTGGAAGCCCAGCGTCCAGCGCTCGCGTTGACGCCTTCCTTAGCTCTGAGCTTTTTCGATTACGGAGACTTTGCCGTTGGTGAAGACGACCCGCAGAACCGCCTGTTGGCGGCTCGCATAAACCGGACGGCTGACGGGTTCGAGAAAGGTGGACGTAGCGCCCGTCTTGGGGTCGCGCACCGCACGGCGCACGAAACCGTCGTAAACTTCGCCGCGGTATTCCTGCCAGTAGCGGTTGTAAGTCCAAGTGGTGTTTTCACCGGTGGCGGTGGTCGTTACCTGCTTTTCATCGGGCGCGCCGAGGGCGATATAAACCATGTCGGTGGAGTCGCCGATCTCGATGGCCTTGTTCTGGAGCCGCGCCTTGGTTTCGGGCGAAAGGGAGGCGAAGACATCGGCCTTTTTCTGCGCCCGGCGTTCAAAGGTGTTGCAGCCCGTGAGGCAAGTTAGCGCGAGCAGGACGGATAACAGTGAGACCAAACGCATAGTGAAAAAGACAGTGGTTACACCGACAGGTTGCCTCAAGGGCCGTCTTCTCCCGTCCGGGCTTTCACGGCGGAGCTAGCCCCGTTCCCTGGCGCCGAGCCCCGTGCTTCTGACCCAACCCAGTTTGTCACTTATTAAGTGACAAACTGGGTTGGATCGGTGAACGAGGAAAGCGGGGGATGACGTTTTTGGGAAGATAGTGAGTGGCGAGCTTACTTGAGCACGTTGAGGGCGGCGAGATCGGGGTCTTCAGCGGCTTCGGCTTTCCAGTCGGGCTCGCGGGCGCAGGCGCGTTTGAGGCGGCGGCGGGATTCGGTCAGATCGCCGAGCAGACAAAAATAACAGGCGAGGTTGTAGTCCACCAACGGACTCGGCGCGGTGATCGCGCGCTCGGCTTTTAACAACACGTCGCGCGCTTCGCCGATACGTTGCTTCTCGCGCAATGCATACGCCCACGCGATCCACGGGCGTTCGAGCGAGGGCGCGGCGGCGGTGACTTTTACCGCGAGCGTGATGACGCGCGTCCACGCGGACTTTTCCATCGCCAGCTCGATATGAACACCGAGCACCTCGGGCGTTTCGCGATCCGCGGCCTTGATTAAAGCGAGTTCGTCACGGGCTTGGATGAGCAGGTTCAGGCCAATGTAACCGAGGGCGTAGTCGAGGTGTTTTCGGGTCGAAATCATCGGGCGTCGTCCTCGGCTTCGTCGGAGTCTTCGGTCTCGGCTGCCTGAAGCGTTCGCCACTCGCGAAGCAGGAGGCTGTTGAGCGTGAGATCCACGTAGTGGTCGTAGAGCCACTCGGCATCGCGCATCACGCCCTCGCGAATAAAGCCGAGGCGTTCGCATACGCCTTGGCTGGCGTGATTGCCGGGGGCGGCGCGAATCTCGACGCGGTTGAGATCCATGGTGGTAAACGCATGGGCGACCAGCGCGCGCACGGCCGACGTCATGAGACCGCGGCCGGTGTGCGCCTCGTCGAGCCAGTAGCCGATCTGGCAACTGCGATTGGCGGCATCGATGGCATGCGGTCCGGCCACGCCCACCAGACGTCCTTCAAAAAACAGGCCGCACGAAAAGCGGTGTCCGTCGGCGTGTTGGCCGTGCATCCATTGAATAAACGCGAGCGAGTGCGCGACGGTTTGAGTGCCATCGATCCACGAAAGCCAGGCACGCAGCCACGCGCGGTTGCGGTCCACGACTGCGAACAGATCGGCGGCGTCCGCCTCGCGCAGGAGACGCAGGCGCAACGCGGGCTGGTCGGTAAGCAAGAGGAGTGGAGGCGCATCGGACATGGGCAACGGAATATACGGCGTGTGACCTTGTGCAATCCGGAGGGAACTCCGATTCCGAAATGTAGGCCTGCTTGCAGGCGCTGTTGATGTGGGAGCGAGCTCGCTCCCACGCCCGAATCGCCTGCAAGCAGGCTCCTCCATTCGAACATTCCGACAGTCCGAAAAACGCCAAGAGTCCCTCGGCTAAGTGTCACCTAATAGGTGACACTATAGCTTCACGTGGCGGAGGCGGAGGGCGTTGGTGACGACGCTGATCGAGCTGAGGCTCATGGCCACGCCGGCAAGCATCGGGCTGAGTAGCCATCCGGTAAACGGATACAGGAGTCCCGCCGCCACCGGGATGCCGAGGCCGTTGTAGAAAAACGCGAAGAAGAGGTTCTGCTTGATGTTGCCCAATGTCGCGCGGCTCAGGTGAACCGCTTTCACCAATGCGCCCAAGTCGCCTTTCATCAGCACGAGGCCGGCGCTGTGCATCGCGACGTCGGTGCCGGTGCCCATGGCGATCCCAATGTCGGCCGCGGCGAGCGCGGGAGCATCGTTGAGTCCGTCGCCGGCAAACGCGACGACTTCGCTGCGCGCTTGGTGCTCGCGCACGATCTCTTGTTTACGCGCCGGAGTGACGCCTGCGTGAAAGCCGTCGAGGCCGAGTTCGTTGGCCACGGCACGGGCGGTGGCCTCACGGTCGCCCGTAACCATGAAGATCTTCAGGCCGAGGCGATGGAGTTCGCGGATGGCTTGAGGCGTCGTGGTCTTGATCGGATCGGCCAGCGCGATGGTGCCGGCGAAGACGCTGTCAATGGCGACTCCGATGAGCGTGGCGGTTGCGTGATGGTTGGCGTTATCTGGTGCGCGGCCGACGCTCACGCTGCGACCGCGAACACGGGCGCTCACGCCTTGGCCGGGTTCGGCTTGGAAGTCGTCGGCCGGAGCAAGGGTGAGATGGCGTGCATTGGCGGCGTCAACGAGCGCGCGGGCCAGTGGGTGTTCGCTGGGTGATTCGGCGGAGGCGGCGACGGTGAGCAGGTCGTCTTCAGTGATGTGCTTTTCAGCGTGGAGCGAGACGACGCGGGGTTTTCCCTCGGTGAGCGTGCCGGTCTTGTCGATGAGCACGGTGGTCGCGGCGGTGAGGCTTTCGAGGGCGGCGGCGTCTTTCACCAACACGCCGGCTTGTGCGCCGCGGCCGATGCCGGTGATGAGCGAGACCGGCGTGGCCAGGCCGAGCGCGCAGGGGCAGGCGATGATGAGCACGGCCACGGCGTTGACCAAAGCAGGGATGAGCGCGGGCGCGGGGCCGAACCAGAGCCAGAGTGCAAAGGTGAGTCCTGATACCACGGTCACGGCGGGCACGAACCAAGCGGAGACGCGGTCGGCGAGGCGTTGGATGGGCGCTTCGCTGTTCTGTGCTTCTTCAACCAAGCGGATAATCTGGGCCAGCAAGGTGTCGCGGCCCACGCGTTCGGCGCGGAAGAGGAACGATCCGTTGGTGTTGAGCGTGCCAGCGCTGACGGGAGCGCCGATGCCCTTGGCGACGGGTTCGGGTTCGCCGGTGAGCATTGCTTCGTCCACATCGCTGGAACCTTCGGTGAGCGTGCCGTCCACGGGGATCTTTTCGCCGGGGCGCACGCGGAGGAAGTCGTCCACGACAACTTGGTCGAGAGGCACGTCGTCTTCGCGTCCGTCGCGCACGCGGTGGGCGGTGGCGGGAGCGAGATCCATCAACGCGCGGATCGCGGCGTCGGTGCGGGCGTGGGCGCGTTGCTCCAGAATCTGGCCGAGGAGGACGATGGTCGTGATGAACGCGGTCGCCTCGAAGTAGAGCGGAACGCCGTGGTTTTCGAGGTGGAGCGAGCTGGGGAATTTGTCCCCGAAGAGCACGGCAACCAAGCTGTAGAAATACGCCGCGCCGGTGCCGGTCACGGTGAGCGTGAACATATTGAAATCGAGTTCACGGAGCGATTTCCACCAGCGGCGGATGAAGAACCAGCCGCTCCAGAAGAACACGGGGGTCGTTAAGACGAGCTGCAATCCACCGTTCAGCTGCGGTGAAATCGTGGTGAACGCGTGAGGGAACACCATGCGGCCCATCGCCAACGCGAGGACGGGCACGGTGAGCACGAGGGCGACCCAGAAGCGCGGACGCAGCACTCGCTCGTGCGGCAAGCCCATGTAAACAGGCGAGGTATCCACGTCGGAGGCGGACGCGGGGAGCGCGTCCGACGGAGCATGGCAGCTGGCCGGGGTGGAGTGGTGATGCATCAATAAAGGGAGATCTGGAGCTGTGTGCCTATGCCCAAGCCCGGCTGCTGTTCAATGCCTCGCTGTTTTGGCGGGCGTGGTCGAGCAACGCGGTCTGGGCGGCGGGCACGTTGACGGGGTTACCCTTCCACGCGTTGAGCGCCGGTTCCTGCAGTGCGCGGCCGAAGGAGAACGAGAGCGCCCAAGGCGCTTCGCAGGCGGCGAGACGGTTGATGGCAGCGAGGCGTTGAGTGGCTTGGTCGGGCGATTGTCCGCCGGACAGGAACACAATTCCGGGCACGGCCGCTGGCACCGTGCGTCGGAAACACTGGAGCGTGTGGATCGCGATTTCTTCGTCGGACGCGATGGGCGGCGGACACTCGATTCCGGGTAACACCATCGCGGGCTTGAGAAGCATGGCTTCGAGTTGCACGCGGTGGTCGGCCAACGCGGCGAATACGGCGTGCAGCGTGGTGCTCGCGACCTCCTCGCCACGTTCGAGGGAGTGGTCGCCGGTCATGAGGATCTCCGGTTCTACGATCGGCACGAGGTCCGCCTCTTGACTGAGGGCGGCGAACTGCGCGAGGCGTTGTGCGTTGGTCGTGATGCAGGTGCGTGAAGGCAGGCCGTTGCCGACGGTGAGAACGGCGCGCCACTTGGTGAAACGCGCGCCGAGTTCACGGTAGGTTTTTAGGCGTTCGCGTAATCCATCGAGACCTTGGGTGATCTTTTCTCCGGGGAAATTCGCCAGCGGGGTGACGCCGAGATCCACTTTAATGCCGGGGAGGATTCCTTGTTCTGCGAGGACCGTGGGAAGCGGAATGCCTCCCTGCGATTTTTGCCGTAGGGTTTCGTCGAAGAGGATGGCTCCGCTGATGAACTCGCCGAGTCCAGCGGTCGTGAAGAGGGTTTCGCGATAGCTGCGGCGGGTTTCTTCGGTGGAGGGAATGGCGAGGGCTTTGAACCGTTTCTCGATGGTCGGAAAACTTTCGTCTGCCGCGAGGATGCCTTTGCCGGGCGCGACGAGCGCGCGGGCGATGGCGCTGAGAGGGGCTAAGTCTAGAGAGCTCATGAGATGACCGACCCGAAGGGCGGGGGTTTGGTTGCTGATGGATCACGCGAGGCGGGACCAAGCGTGCATGGGGTATTTTACGTGGCTTTCGCCAGTTTGCGCTCGTGGAGCCACGCGAAGATCACGGGCGTCACGATGAGGATGTGGATCAACGACGAGATCATGCCGCCGACCACGGGCGCGGCGATGGGCTGCATGACTTCCACGCCGGTGCGGGCGCTCCAGAAGATCGGGAGCAGCGAGGCGACGGTCGTGGCAACCGTCATCACTTTCGGGCGAAGGCGCAGGCGGGCGCCGGCTTTGATCGCAGTGACGAGTTCGGCGCGGGTGAGTTCGCGGCCGAGTTCTTTGCGCAGGGCCTGCACGGATTCTTCCAGGTAAACCACCATGACCACGCCGGTCTGGATCGCGGTGCCGAAGAGGGCGATGTAGCCGACCCATACCGCTACGCTGAAGTTGAAGCCGAGGATGGCTTGAAGAATGACGCCGCCGGTCAACGCGAAGGGCACGGCGAGAATCACGTGGGCGGCTTCGGGCACGCTGCGAAAGGTCATCACCAATAGCGTGAAAATGATGAGGATCACCGCGGGGAACACGTAGAGGAGCGTCCGGCGCGCGCGGATCTGGTGTTCGTATTGGCCCGAGTATTCGACGGTCATGCCTGGATCGAGGCGCACATCGTGAGAGACGCGCGCCTTGATTTCATCCACGAAGCCGCCGAGGTCGCGGTCTTGGACGTTGGCCTGCACGAAGACGCGGAGGCGTCCGTTTTCGCTTTGGATTTCGCTGGCGCCGATCACGCGTTTGATCGCGGCCACTTGACGAAGCGGGACGAACGGGCCCGAGGGCGTGGGGATGAGCAAGTCGCCGAGTTTTTCGAGGTCGGCGCGGTCGGCTTGATCGAGACGAACTTGAATGGGCCAACGCTCGCGACCTTTGAGCGTGGTCGTGGCGACTGAGCCGCCGAGGCCGGTTTCGACATAGCTGAACACATCGGCAATGCGCAGACCATAGCGGCGCATCGCTTCGCGGTCGGGCACGATTTCGAGGTAGGGTTTGCCTTGGGCGCGCGAGGGAGCGACGCCGGTTGCACCGGGGATGCTGGCGATGACGCGTTCGATTTCGAAGGCTTTGCGTTGGAGTGCGTCGAGGTTGTCGCCGAAGAGCTTCACACCGACCTGGGCGCGAATGCCGGTGCTCGTCATCAGGATGCGGTTCTCGATGGGTTGGAGGAAGCCGGGGACGTAGCCAGGGACTTGGGTGAGTTTCTCGGTGAGTTCGGCGATGATCTGCTCCTTGGTCACGCCGGGACGCCACTGGGCGGTGGGTTTGAGCATGATGGTGGTTTCAATCATCTCGACGGGCGCGGGGTCGGTGGCGGTGTCGGCACGGCCGAGCTTGCCGGCGACGGAGGCGACTTCGGGGTGCGCGGCGATGACTTTGTCCTGCCAGCTCATGATGCGGTTGACCTCGGTGAGCGAGGTGGACGGGAGCAGCACGGGCATGAAGAGGAGCGAACCTTCCTCGAGCGTGGGCATGAATTCGCTGCCGAAGCCACGCGGCGCGTGCGCCGCGAGTTGAGGGTTGAGAGTTGAGAGTTGAGAGACGATCCAGCGAGGCGTGCCGAAGGCGATGACCGAGGCGAATGCGAGCAACGTTACTGCGAGCGCGAGGACGGTTTTGCGGTGAACGAGCGCCCAGTTGAGCGCGGGGTCGTAACCGCGCAGGAGGAACTTCATCAGCCAGTTTTCGCTTTCGGGCTTGAAGGGGCCACGCACGAGCAGCGTGCAGAAAACCGGCACGGCGGTGATCGCGAGGATGACCGCGCCGAGGAGCGCGAAGCTCTTGGTGTAGGCGAGCGGGTGGAAGAGTTTTCCTTCCTGGCCGGTGAGCAGAAACACCGGGACGAAGGCGAGGATGATGATCATCATCGAGAAGAACATCGGGCGGCC
>CBRAFO010000049.1:0-26483 GCA_967755175.1 uncultured Opitutaceae bacterium
AAATGCTTTTGACCACGTCCGACTTGCAGCACGCCGACGAGATCTTTGTAACCAATGCCCTCCTCGGGATCATGCCCGTGAGCAAAATCGATGAACGCGTCCTCGACCTCGCCCGTTCACCCGTTACCCAAAATCTCATCGCCTCCTACCGCCTCCGCGAAACCGCATCCCTTTCATGACAATCGCCCGCCTTCCCCGCCTCTTCGCCGCTCTCGCTGCCTGCATCACCCTTGCCGCCTGCGGAAAAAAAGCCCCGGACACCGCAGCCAATCCCTCCGCCCCCGCGCCCTCCCCGGCCCCGACGAAGATCATCGTCCAGCTCGACTGGGTCGCCGAACCCGAGCACGGCGGTTTTTATCAGGCGCAGGCCAAGGGATTTTTCAAAGACGCCGGCCTCGACGTGGAGATCATTCAGGGCGGTCCCAATGCCTTCGTCATGCAGAAGCTCGCCACCGGACAGGCGCAGATCGGCCAGGGTGACAGCACCAACACGCTCCTCGCCGTCGCCCAAGACATCCCCGTCACGCAGATCGCCGCCGTGTTCCAAAACGATCCGTCCGTGCTCATGTTGCACGACGGCAATCCCGTCACCCGCTTCGAGGACCTCAACGGCAAGACTCTCATGGCCCGTCCCGAATGGGCCTTCCTCCCGTATCTCAAAAAGAAATACGGCATCGATTTTAAGCTGATTCCCCAAAACTACTCGGTCGCCAACTTCGTCGCCAACCCCGACCTGATCCAGCAGGGCTACTACATCGCCGAGCCTTACCACATCATCAAAGCGGGCGGCCAGATGCCCCGATTCCTCTACGCTTGGGACGCCGGGTTCGACGCCTATGCCGTGGTGGTCGCCAACAAACCCTGGCTCGCCGCCCACCCCGCCGAAGCCCGCGCCTTCGTGAAGGCCTACATCAAAGGCTGGAACGACTACCTCACCAACGACCCGGCCCCTGCCCACGCGCTCATGAAACAGGCCAACCCGAACAACACCGACGAGTTCATGCTCTTCTCGCGCAAGATGATCATCGACGAAAAGCTCGTCACCGGTCGCGGCCCCGAAGGCGGTCCCGCCAACACCGGCCGCATCACCCGCGAACGTTTCCAGACCCAAATTAACCAGCTCGAAGACCTCGCGATTCTCCCGAAGGGCAAAGTCACCGTCGATAAGGCGATGACCACTGACTACCTGCCTTAATCCATTTAACCGCGAAGAACGCCAACCCTCGCGAAGTCCAAACTCTTTCATTCCGATCCTTCGCGCCCTTCGCGGTTAAAAAATCTGTTCATGTCCCCTCCCGACGCCCGTTCCCGCTTCCTCGCCCTGCTGCACTCCGCCGTCCACGACGGCACGCTCGTGAAGCTCACCCTCGGGAAACACCGCGGAGCCGACGCCACTCTTCAAAACCTCTTCGTCCGCCCAGTCGCGCTCAAAGCCGGCCCGCAGCTCTCGTTCCTCTGGCGCCACGCTACGCGCGACATCACCAAAAACCACCCGCCCGCCGAGGCGCTCGCCCTGATCGAACCGCTCATCGGCGGTGACTTCCTCGACGCCCACCTCTTCACCCCGGTCCAAACCGCCCAGCTGGAGACACGCCCAGACGGCACGATGCGCCTCTCCGTTAAAACCGCCGCCGTCGCCCCCGCTCCGGCGTCCGAAGGACACGACCGCGCCAAAGCGCACCTCATCGCCGGAGACGCACCATGGCTGCGCGCACTCGGCGTGACCAACGACCGCGGCCTGCCCCGCGAAGGCATGGCGCACAAGTTCCGCCAGATCCAAAAGTTCACCGAACTCCTCTCCCAACTCCTCTCCGAGTCCGACATCCTGCCTTCTGATCCTGTTCATCCTGTCCAAAATTCCGACTCCAACTCTCAACCCTCAACTCTCAACTCTCAACTTATCCGCATCGCCGACATGGGTTGTGGCAAAGGCTACCTCACCTTCGCGATTGCCGCCCACCTCGGCCCCCGCGCCGAAGTCACCGGCATCGAGTTCCGCCCCGAGCTGGTCACGCTCTGCAACGAGCTCGCGCAAAACCCCGCGCACCCGCTGCCCAACTTGCGCTTCGCCGCGGGTGATATCGCCTCCACTACGCTCGACCATCTCGATGTGCTCGTCGCCCTCCACGCCTGCGACACCGCAACCGACGACGCGTTGATTAAAGGCATCGCCGCCGGCGCACGCCTGCTCGTCGTCTCACCCTGTTGCCAAAAGGAGCTGCGCCCCCAACTCACCGCGCCTGCCGTTCTCTCCGACTCACTGCGTCACGGGATCTTCCAAGAGCGCCAAGCCGAATTCGTGACCGACTCCCTCCGCGCCATGCTGCTCGAATGGGCGGGTTACCGCACCAAGGTCTTCGAGTTCATCTCCACTGAGCACACCGCGAAGAACCTCATGATCACCGCGATCAAGACCGGTCGCGCCCGCGGGGCCGACACCTCCCTCGCCGAGCGCATCCGCGCTTTCGCCGCGTTCTACGGCATCCGCAAACAACGCCTCGCCGAACACCTCGGCTTCGCGCTCTAACCACCTCGACGCGCCATGAATTGGGAGCAACTCGACTGGACCGCGCTTGATCGCCTGCGTGACGGTTTCCTCACCGGCGCCGCCGCCAACGGCCCTTACTGGAAATCCACCACCGACCTCGCTAGCTACGACCTCACCTACGCCGAACGCATCGGCTGGAAATGGGACGCGCTCCTCGCCGAACTACACCGCCGCGACTGGCATCCGCCCACCCGCGGACTGTTGCTCGACTGGGGCTGCGGCAGCGGCATCGCCGGCCGACGCGTGCTCTCAGTTTTCGGAGCAGAGACCTTCGCATCACTCGCCGTGTGGGATCACTCGCCGCTCGCCCGCACCTTCGCCGCCGGACGCGCCCGCGAAGCGTTTCCCGGACTGGCCGTCTCTGAGTTCGCCGACTCCGGCCAACCCATTGCCCTGCTCGTCGTCAGCCACGTGCTCAACGAATTGCCCGCCGACGCACGCGCTCAACTCCTCGCACTCGTGGCCCGCGCCGCCGCCGTGATCTGGATCGAACCCGGCACCCACGCCGACAGCCGCGCCCTCGCCACCGTGCGTGACCAACTGCGCACCGGCCACCGCATCGTCGCCCCCTGCACGCATTGCGAAGCCTGTCCGCTCTTCCACGAAGCCAACGAACGCGACTGGTGCCACTTCTTCGCGCCCCCGCCCGTCGGCATTCAAAACCATTCGGAATGGGTGCGGTTCTCCCACCGCGCCGGCATCGACCTGCGCAGCCAAGCCTACAGCTGCCTCGTCCTCGACCGTGCCGAACTCTCAACTCTCAACCCTCAACTCTCAACGCCTTCCGCCGTCACCGCCCGTCTGATCGGCCGCGCCGAGGTTTTTAAGCCCTACGCCCGCTTTCTCGCCTGCGAAGCCTCCGGCTTGCATTGGCTGGAACTGCCCAAACGCGTCGCTCCGGCACTGGTTAAAGGCCTCGATAAAGACCCGCCCATCCCGCTCTACGCCCTCGTCCACGACGGCAAACGCGTGAGCGAGATGACCCCGCTCGTTCCTGACCTTCCCGCGCCGGCTGACGAGGCCTATTCCGACGCTTGACTCTGCCCGCCCCCATCCCGCAACGTCACCGACTCACCTTTTAAAACCTATGGGCCAACAATCCAACAAACACATCAAGAAGAAGCGCCGCATCGCCTACCACAAACGCAAGAAGGAAGCCGCCGCTGCCCTCAAGAAGCCCGCCTCCAAGGCGAAGAAGTAACCGGCTTCACCCCCGACTCTTTTTAAAAAAACCGCAGCCTCAACCGCTGCGGTTTTTTCATGTCCAACGCATCCTTCCGAAATGTAGGAGCCTGCTCGCAGGCGATGTGAGACATGCGACGACCTTAACACCTTCGCACGCCCCTCATCGCCTGCAAGCAGGCTCCTACACCCGACTCCAACCAAGCCACACACCCGACCCGCCACCGCCCCCATGTTTCCCGCGTTCAAAGAATGGCACGTCATCGTCGAAGCGCTCGTCGCCGGAGAACAACTTCTCATCCTTCGCAAAGGCGGCATCTCCGAAGGACGCGGTGGTTTTGACGCCGCGCGCGCCGGTCGCTTCTGGCTTTTCCCAACCCGCTTCCACGCCCAAGCGGAAAAAACGAAACCCGCTGCCGCACGTTTCATCGAACCAGAAGACTCGATTGCTGATGCGACCGCTATCGATGATTCGACCGGTGCCACCACTTCGACGGTCACCTTGCGTGCTTTCGCCGACGTCACGCACCACACGTTTCTCACGGACTGGGCTGCGGTCGCCCGTCTCGATCCCTTTCACCTCTGGACCGAGGACACCATCCGTGAACGCTTCGATTGGTCAAAGCCCCGGGGCATGCACGCCTTCGCGGTCCGCGTCCACCGGTTGCACACGCCGATCACGCTCCCGCTCACGCCCGAAATGGGCGGTTGCAAATCATGGATCGAGCTCCCGCTCGCCTTCGACGCCCACCCCTCCTCGCCGGTGCTCGACGAGGCTGAGTTCGCTGCTCGCGCCGCGCCGCTGCGCTGAAATTCCGAATGTAGGAGCCTGCTTACAGGCGATGGTTTGATGTGGGAGCGAGCTTGCTCGCGATGGTTCGATCCTCGCGAGCAAGCTCGCTCCCACGCTTGGAAATCGCCTGCAAGCAGGCTCCTACATTTCGATCCGCTCACCGTGCCGCCACGGCATACTTCGCGATAATCCCGTCAAAGCTGCCGTTGCTGAAGAACACCACCAGCCGTGCCTTCGCTTGCGTCCCGGCGTCACCCGCCGACAGCGTCGCCGCCTTCAGCTTCTCCAACAGCTCTGCATTCGTTGGCGCGCTCGCAGCACGCACGCCATTTGACTCCAAGTGCGCGATGACCGCCTCGGTATTGAAGCGCTCATCGGCCTTCAATTTGTCCGCGCGATTCACGGCACCGAGGTAAACCTCGTCGGCCAGCGCCAGCGCCGCCATGAACCCGGCCTGAAGCGTATTAGTGCGCGCCGTGTTGCTACGCGGCTCGAACACCGCCGTGAGCACCGCGCCCGGGAACCGGTTGCGAAACGACTTCAGCGTCTCCGCCAGCGCCGTCGGGTGATGCCCAAAGTCCTCGATCACGGTGAGCGCCGGCGTGCTCACGAGCACTTCCTGACGGCGCTTCACTCCGCGAAACCGGGTGAGCGGTGCGAGTGACAGCGTGGTTGGCGCCTCCGGCTTGATCGCCAACGCCGCCGCCGTCGCCGCCATCGCCGCATTGCGCACGTTGTAGATGCCGGGGATCGCCCACGAAACGCAGCCCCACTCGACCCCGCCCCACACCAGACGGAAACGCACGCCCGCCGGTGTTTCCGAAAAATCCGTGATACGCACGTCGTTGCCCTCGCCTGTGCCCACGCGCACCACGCGCGTCCACGGCAGAGCACCCAGCGCGCGCAGGTTTTCGTCATCGCCGTTCATCACCACGAAACCGTTGCGCGGCACGATCCGGGTGAGATGGGAAAAGGTCCGCTGCACGTCCGCCAGATCGCGGAAAATATCGGCATGATCAAACTCCAGGTTATTCAACACCGCGACGTGCGGCGCATAGTGGATGAACTTCGAACGCTTGTCGAAAAACGCGCTGTCATACTCGTCGCCCTCGATCACAAACGGATCACCCGCCGCGCCGAGGTGGTTGCCCACCGGCGGATCGAGCGGCACGCCGCCGATCAGGAAGCCCGGGTCGCGTCCGTTCTCGCGTAGCAAAAACGCGGTCAACGACGTCGTGGTGGTCTTCCCGTGCGTGCCGCATACGACAATATTTTTGCGGGTGTTTAAAACCGTATCGTGCAGCAGCGCCGGCAGCGAAGTGAACGGCAGCGCGCGCGTGTCGAGCAGCCACTCCACCTCGGGATTACCGCGAGACATGGCGTTGCCGATCACCACGAGATCGGGCGCGAGTTTTTCAAGCCGCGCCGGGTCGTAACCCTCGTGCAACGTGATCCCGGCGTCGGCGAGGACGGTGCTCATCGGCGGATAAACACCGGTATCGGCGCCCAGCACCTCATGCCCGGCCGCGCGCGCCAGCAGCGCCGCATTACCCATCGCCGTTCCGCAAATGCCCATGAAGTAAACTCTCATTTTTGTCTCAAGTAATCCAAAGTTATCTTACCTATAGAAAACGTCTATAATTGAGACTACCGAGCTTCTCAAACCACCCCAAATCGGCCCATTTTTAGCCCGAGGGGGCATAAAAAAAGGGGCATAAAAATTGATCCGAGAATTCATTGGGAAAGAGACCTTCAGAACCCACTTAGAGTTTGGCAATCCGGTTTGCGCAGATCGACCGACTCGCGGTCGGGGATAGGTCGAGCGCAATGGCCGCAGTTCCACCTTGACCGGGCGTCTCGCGTGCTGCGCCACGCTAGTCGTAGGCGCAAGGAGCCCGCTCGGGCGGGATGACACGCAGCGTAGTAGTGAAAGAACCGACCGTATTTCCGCACTCGGTCGCTTGCCCGGCAGTCGGTCGAATCACGGCGAGCCGCTAGGCCAATCGTGAATTGGATGTCCGCCGGCGGTGCTCCGCACGTGAGTCGTAGGCTAAGAAACTGCCTCCCCGTATTTCCTGAAGCCGTGCACCAGCTATTCGGGGCTAGGCCGAGCGCAAGGCCGAGGCTCCGTCCTCGGCCCCGGGCGACTCACGTGCTCCGAGGCGCAAGGAGTCACGCGCATGCGAGACGACGCGCAGCGGCGTAGCGGCAGTTAGAGACGTTACACGTAGCAGCAGGCGAAGTGTAACATGCCCTGTCTGTCGGTATCCCGTTTTTGGGCTCAACGACCGACACTTCACACGCCGGCCTCGCGACTACCGCCGGCTCTTTACGTTTTAACGGCTTCTTCCGTAGACTGATACTTGCATTCTCTCCCGCGTAGGCAAACTTGCCCGCAGCCAAAACAGCTGCCACGCAAGATCATTTCTTCAATAGTGGCTGCACAATTATGCCGCTAACTCCATGCCGCACTTCGACGCGACTTTAGCCCAACTACCGCAGGCTCTCTTCGATGACGCCACCCGGGATGTCCACTCCTTCACAACATTCTTCGTCGCCAACAACAAACTCTGTGGCTCGGGCACCTTCGCGACCCTCAATGGAGTGCACGGCATTCTGACCGCGACACACGTTTGGGAGTTGGTCGAGAAGCTTTCTGCTAAAGATGGCATGGTGGGTTATTCAATCTCCGACGATCCGCATGCCCACATTGTCCGGCGCGACACTCTGATCCCGATGAACTTGGTCTCTCACCGCACCATTGAGTATGGCCCTGATATTGAGTTCATCGTCATCCCGCCGGCTCAAGTGGGATCGGTCCTTACCCGTCGCCAGTTCTACAACCTCTCCAAGAATCCCGCCCAACGAAAGGCGCAAACGATGGAACGGGAAGGTTTCGCGCTAATCGCAGGCTTTCCCCACGAGTTGGAACGCGATCACCCAGGGGCTTACGGCTTCGACAAGATCATCGAGCAACATGGCCTCGGTTTTATTACCGGCGCGAATAAACGGGAGGAACGTGATGGGTTCGATTACTTAGAGCTTGGCGTCACCTACAACGAGCAGACTCATCCCCCACAGAGCTTCGGCGGTGTAAGCGGAGCCGGCGTTTGGCACTTCACGCTCTTCAAGCACGACCACGAACCCATCAGCGCCGCTCGTTATGATCCGAGTATGTTTTTTTTAATGGGCGTCGCTTTTTATCAGTCCGACATCATCGCCGGCCAACGATTCATCCGCGCTCACGGACAAGCCACAATTTACGACTTCCTCAACCAAAAGGCTGCTGATTGGAGCATGCCGAGAAGATGACCAACCATGTTCTGCGATCCACTCGACATCCCCGATGATATCATCGCCGCTCAAGAGGCGGCTGAACTCGTCGTGTTTGTAGGTGCCGGGGTTTCCTGCGGCGGTGCGTCTAATCTCCCTCTCTTCGACGGACTCACCGATCTGATCGGAGCCAAGATTGGAAAGACTCGCGACACCACGCGTAAGGATTTCGACGCCTTACTCGGAGAGTGGCAGGACAGCCATGGCGCACGCGTGCACGACGCCGCGCACGCCATCATTTCGAATCCACTGTCCCGTCCAAACGAGGCTCATCGCCTCCTTCTACGGCTATTCAAAAAGCCCGAGCACGTTCGCATCGTCACAACCAACTACGACCGGCATTTCACCACCGCTGCAACGGAACAGGGGCTAAAGCTACCCGTCTATCGCGCGCCGGCCCTTCCGCTCGGAGACGATTTTCAAGGCATCGTATTCCTGCACGGAAGTGTGGAAGATAAGCCGGAGAGCCTCGTCCTTACCGATGCGGACTTTGGGCGGGCTTACCTTTCCCAGGGCTGGGCACGCACCTTTCTTCAAGCGCTCTATGCGCGTTTCCATGTCCTGTTCATCGGCTACAGCCATGGGGACATCCTCTTGAGCTATCTAGCGCGCGGTCTGCCGGCGAGGGATCGCCATAAGCGTCACGCGATTCAGGCTCAAGACGACTTCAACCGCTGGAGACAATTGGGCATCGGCGTTATTCCCTATGACCGGCCGCACGCGAATTTGGATAAAGGTTTGGCGCGTTGGGTCCAGTTAAGCGCCTATCAGCCACAAGACATTCGTGACCGCATCCGCCAAATCATTGAGGGCGTCGAGAGCCCCTCACTCGTGCTTGGAGGCGAAACGACTCCGTCCGGTGACAGTGCATCGCCAGCCATTCAACTCAACCGCGACTCCGAAGATCTTCTGGGGCGAGCCTTCCGCGATCCGGTTAGCACCGCATGGTTCACTGAACGTGCTCGTGACCTACGTTGGTTAATCTGGCTTCATGATTATAAGCATCTGCCGCTACTATCCACCCAAGAGTCGCTGACCGGACTCACCGGCGTCCATGGTCAGTTGATTGGCTGGGCAGTGGAACGACTCCTCGCGGATCACAGTGCCGACGCGTTGTCACTTTTTTCAACATTGGGCGGAGCCTTCGGGACCAATTCATGGTGGTGGGCAGTTCGGACGCTAGTGGTTAATGAGACCAATGCAGACATTTGGAACTCGCCGCACCTCGACCATTGGCTGGTTGCCATTCGCCATGGTTGCGGACTCCGGCTGGATCATAGTCTTCTTCCCGGCTTGATCCGTATTCTTGTGGTCAAAGATAAAGGCGAACACGCGATTGGCTTGTTCAACAAGCTACTTCGGGTGCGGGTCGAATGGACCCGCCCTTGGGCAGGTAAACAAGCGGCGCGCCCCGTTGTTCCTGAAGCTAAAATCGCCGCCGAGAACCACGACCTGCGTGAGGCATGGACCGCGCTGCAACCGCTGCGCGATCCATGCACAGATGATCGGCTGTTTCGGATGCTGATTACCTGCATAGAAGAGATCTACGCAGCTCACGGCCCACTGGGTGGCCGGCTCGATCCTGTGGCCGGGATGCGTATCGTCATCGATAAACCGCGTGGTCGTTACGATCCGCATGATGCTGAGGACTTCGTCCCCGTGATGCTTGTGGATTTGATCAAGTCTCGTGCGACCTCTGCCGGCGGCATCGGAGAAGAACAGATTCTACGCTGGCTTGCTGCGCCTCAAGTGGGTTGGCACCGGTTTGCTTTTTATGCGCTGCGCATCGACGCGGCGATCCCGGCATTACGCAAAGCTGAGCTCATCGTCGAGCATGGCCTTATCTACCCCAAAGGCTGGCAGCTGCAACATGACCCAAGGGCGCTGATCTCGGAGATTTACGGCAACTTGGACCAGCCTATCAAACGCCGGATTATGGAGATTGTCGCATCTGGGCCAGACTTATCGGAGCGAAAAGATCGAACTCCCGAGGAGATCGCCGAGTCTGCGCGGAATATTCGCGACGGGTTCCTTCACCGGATGGCCTGCGTCCACAACGGCGATCCCGAGATAGTAGCCACTTTCGACCGTCTTGAATTGAAGCTGCCGGAAGCCTCGGCCGACTCGGCGGAAAGTGAGCCTGCAGAAATCGAAGTCGGATTCGTTAAAGATTCGGACCGTTCGCCACGCACAGTCAAAGAACTGCTGGATCAACCACCCGAGGCGCAACTCCAGTTCTTCCTCGATTACCCGGGTGAAGGTCGCCCTTGGTCAGGCCCCAACCGGTCCGGACTACACGCTGCAATCGTAGCTGCGGCCAACGAAAACATGGACTGGGCTCGGTCCCTCATCTCGGGCTTGGTCACCCAAGGCGTCACCCAAGGCGAGTTGTGGGACCGCTTAGTCTGGGGCCTTAACTGGCACACCAAGGAGCCATCGTTCCGGCACTGGCTGCTCCTTGAAGTGATGCCTTTGGTAATGCCGACTGATTGGACCTTGGAAACTTGGCGCGGGTGGCTCCATCATTTGTTCAGGCTGAGCGATCAGAAGATCCTAAAAGAGCTTTCCTCAGAAGAGTGGGAGGCGCTCATTGAGTGGTCGCTGCGTGCATGGCACGCCACCCGTCCGATGGGCACTGGGGAGGATACGCCACTTGAAATCGAGGAGGCTCAGTCGCGAGCCATCAATCATCCCATCGGCCAGCTCGTAGATTTCTGGCTGACCTACGTGAGTCACCAGAGGCAAGCCGATCCGACCACCCCGCTCGGCTGGCCAGACCGCCTTCAAGGCCCCGTTTCTGAGCTCATGGCAACGGAGGGCGATATTCGCCTGCTGGCGGTGTCGGTATTTGGCCAGAATCTAAACTTCATCCGCTACGCCTTCCCCGATTGGACGCGGAGCGAGATCTATCCCCTGCTTGATATCGCTCAGCATCCTCGTAGGGGGGGCTGCCTTTGGTCATCATGGCTCAGTTATGGCCGGCTCACTGCGGAACTTGCCTCGGAATTACCTCCATTCTTTGAGCAAGCATGCCTCGGCTTGCTGACCACGGAGAGAGAGACGTCCAATCGCTTCCTCTCCTATGTAGCGGTTCTCGCTGCCGGTCCGATAGCTCCGCCTCAAACGCTTCCCTGGATTCGAGCTATTCTATCCTCCGCAACGCCCGCGCAACGCGGATGGTGGGCCAGTGAAGTCGCGCGTGTAATGAAAGAGTCACCCGATGATACGCAGAGAGCAGTTTGGCAGGCATGGGCGCAGGCTCACCTTCAATCCTGTCAATTGGGCGCATACGGGGCGGTCACAGCCGAGGAATTTGCCAAGTTCCTTCATTGGCCCATATCCTTCTGCGCACTTGAAGACGAAGTTCTGTCCTTGGTGCAACGCCTCCCCGTGCATCGCGTAGCACGTCTGGATATGCTCTATGATCTAAAGCAAGCCGGCCTGTCCAAGAGCAAACCCGACTTCACGGCTCGATACCTCCGATGGCTGGTCGAAACCGTTCAGGTTGAACGCTACGGCTACTTTGGCTTGAACGACGTGATCAATGACTTCGCCATCACGACCCGCAACTGTGCAGATCTCAATGCCATCGCCGCCCGCCTGCTGGCTTTGGGCTGCACCAAGGAGGCCGACGCTCTCTTTGTGAGAGTTCGTAGCTTTGCCGCAGGCACCGCCTCTACAGTCATTGTGCCCTCTGTTCGGCCTTAATATGTCTTTCAACTGCACCACGTTCACCGCGCCATCCGGATCATTTTTGCCTGTCAGGGCATTAAGTCAAAAGGCCACTGAAAAAGGAGATCCCCAGTGCCTAATTTATAACCCTGCGCTCTTGGATCGGCACACGGCATCTTATCAGGAAACCTTTTCGATCAAGGATGGGCGCAGTGAATGGCTAAACCAGTTGGCTAAATTCCCATGCAGAACCGCAGAATCGGATTTCTCCGACTACGGAAGACGTATGATCCAGTTGGCCGAGCACATTCAAGAGGCCATCCCTGCCTGTTCACTCGGGCCCTTACGTGGTGCCTCGAAGCCCTGCGTTCTCGCAGAAGTTATGACCAAGGGGGCCGTCTCATACGATTTCTTCAATTTCCGCGCCAATTCCGACAAAGCCAACCACACCCGCATTAGAACTGATTTGGAGAAAATCATTCGCCTACGTGATCCCGGAGAAAGCGACTACCGGATCAACATCACCGATGTCGTCCGTGGAGGACAAGGCATCAACAACCTCGTCAGCTTTCTGAATGAACTTAAGTCAACACCTCGCTACCAGAAACAGCGGTGGATTTTGGATCTTAATCTTATTCACGATAACTCGCCCAACACCCATCTTGATAGGATCAATTCTGTGCGGAGTAACCACGTGCCGGGGATATTCGAAATTAACGTTTACCGCTACGAAGTCCCGAACTTGATTGTCGAAGATTACGATGAAGCGCTGGCAGTGGAGCTTTTCTTCGATGGCCGCTATCATCGGTTTAAGCCCTGCGCGGTGCCTGGGCAGTTCCTATATCGAATGGATGAGGAAATACGCCTGATCGAGACCCAAGATAGCTACCAGACTTTCGAGGTCCTCTACAGCACGGCAATCACCAATGAATTGCGCACATCGCCCTACCACCAGCAGGCGGGAGTCGTTTGGAACGAATTTCAAATCAAGTAATGAGCGTGCCATCTCTTTCCATCGATCTTCGCAAGAACCCTGTAAGCACCTCTAAGCGTCTATCAAGGTAGAACCTAGCTGCAATATATCGTTTGTATAATACGGTAAAATCAGACCGAAATATTCCTGCTTCTCATGCCGATTTCTCCACCAATTACACTGCTACAAGGACCGCCCTTTTGGGAACTCGGAGCGCACGGCTTTCAAAAATTCTGCTCGGATATTTTCGGCAAAGAAAAAGACATCACCCTGTGTCAGGAATACGGGGTCAATGGCGATACGCAGGACGGAATAGATTTAATCGCCCAAATACAGTCTGGGACCGAACAAGAAACCGCACAGTGCAAGGCACAGCAGGAGGTGAGTCAAAAAAACATTAGGGACGCCTGCGATGAGTTTCTTAAACACGTTATCCGATGGAAAAATGATGAGGTTCGACGCTTCGTTTTGATCTATGCTTGCGACGTTCGTTCACGCAAAATCCAAGATGAGAATCGAGCCCAGCAAAAACGCTTTAACAAAGAAGGTATTCGCTTCGAGTTATGGGGAAACGAAACGCTGAAAGCCAAGGCTCGTCTATATCGCGAAATTGTCGCGTGTCATTGCGGTGGATGGACGGAAAATATCTGCGGTCCGATTACGGTAACGCCGGCCACGGTCTCTAGCTCCACGTCTTTAGGAATAATCGCTCTCACAGGCCACTTGGGGGATATCACAACAGAATTGGCAGACCAAAAACGCCGCGAAATTGATCACCTTACTCACTGTGCACACGAGCACAAGTATGGTGAAGTGTTGGTCGGTTTACGCGCCATGAAAGCCGCAAAATCGTGGAGTGGATTACCACCGGCACTCCGATCACGCATCCTGCGGTTTGAATCCAGCGCGATTCTCAATGACGGCGGCAATGTTGATGAGGCTGCATCCTTGGTGGCAGATGCCCGGTTAATTGATCCAGCGGGTGACTACCAAGTTATAGACGCCTACATTGCCTATCGAAGAGGGCGACGCAGCGATGCAATGCAGCTACTGGCCCCCCCGAATTCGATCAATGCGCTAAACCTTCGGCTAGGCTTACTGTTTGAGCGGATGGATCCCGACGCAGTAATCCGGGAAGCACATAGCTCAGCCTCGCGCTGGTCACCAGATGTCCATACCCATCGATGGATTGGCCTCGCTCATCTCGTTCGTTGCGAAATGATACTGGCAAATGAGGCCGTTGAGAAGGCAATGGTCGGCGGCAGCACCTTCCCGCCCATCCGAGAGGCATCGGCACTCATCGACTACTTTTCCGCAGTATCCCCGGCATGCGATGACGTTTTTACCCACCTGTCGTGGCCACTGCCGCTCCCCTTCATCTACATCAAGCGAGACCCTGTATCACTTCAACGCCTACGCCGAGCCGCTGATATTTTCGCGTCACTTGAGAAGTCTGCATCAGAGACGGACGAAAAGCGCCGCCTCGCCCGCTGGCGACTCGGTTGCCTAGGGTCTGATTTAGAACGGCAAACAGAAGCGCAGCATTTGGGCCAAGAGCTATTAAGGGCTGATGCAACAGATCCAGGGGTAATCGCGTGGATGATCGAACGAGGCTATTCACATGATCCCATTATCGTCTGTGCCGCACTTCAATCGGAACTACAGAAGGACTCCGCCACTCCTGATCAGGTGCTCGCACTTTCTGCCGAGCTACAGGCGCAAGGCGATAAAATCGGTGCCGCAAACGTCCTGGAAAGTCATCGGGATCTATTCACCAAAGTAGGCCGATCAGATCTCTGCGATACGCACATAGCTTCTCTGCGCGGAGAGGTTATCACACTTAAATCTGGAGCGCTTTCAGAATCCGGACAGAGCATTGACCTTCTTCTCATGCAGCTTGGACGACGGCCCATAAATCAATTGGGCCCTGAATGGATCAGTGAATTGACCCGTTTCGCTGAAGCGCCCGGTGGTGGGCAAGCACTGTTCATGCTTTGTGAAATATGGTCTAAGCGTGGCCAGTGGTCCGAAGTCGCAGATCGTGCGGAACTACTCATTAACAAAGTAGGCACAGAGCCAGCATTGCGCATGGCGCTCTTCGGCTTGGTAAACAGTAAGCGATACCAGAGCTGCTTGGATCTTTTAGCTCAAAATACGCACATGCTACGTGGTGGTAAGCCACAGGGCGATTTATTGGTTCTACGCTCAGAGTGCCGAAAACGATTGGGGCAAGTCAGTGAAGCCGTTCAAGATGCTCGGCAAGCCTTTGATGCCGGTCAGTCGTTCCCGCAGATGCTGAATCTCTTTCGCGCCCATTTGACGGCAGGAGATGCGACATCGGTATTGCTGACAGCCCGAGACTCTTTGCGTTCGGAGGATGTCCCCGCTGAGTTTCACGTCGAAGCTGCCAGCTTAATTGCACCTTTTGATCGGGAGCTGGCACGCAAGCTTTGGCTCAAAGCAAACGAGAAGGGGCTGACGTCTCCCTCCCACTTATTAAGTGCTCAAATTATTGCGACTAAACTTGGTCTCATGGAGGAAGCATCCGTCATCAGAAATAAATTAATCGAAGCTTCAAAAAATGATGGATCTGGCGTCCAGATGCTCAGCTTAGAAGACGTTATCCGTAATGCCACCGCAGCTCGCCACACCCAACAAGAGAACGTAAAAGCTTATGAACAAGGTCGGCTAGCGACCCATTTCTTGGAGGATACAACTGGAGATAGCCTGTCGGACATTTATCTCCGCCTCTTTGATCGTAACCTAAAGGAGGAAAGGGTTGAGCACCGCCGCCCGATCTATGTCGTGCCCGCAGCCAAAGATTTTGTAGAGCAGGCAACGGAGATCAAGCCGACCGTCGGCTCTGTGCATGCTGACATTACTGCGCTTTTGTTAGGCAGTCAGCTCGACGTGCTCGATCAAATCGAAGCCACTTGGGGGCCTATCAAAATCTCGACGCATATCACAACGTGTCTTTTTCAAGAGCTCGAGAAGCTTCCGCCGGCGTCATCTGCAGACGAGGAAACCGAGGTCGTTCGAACTAAACTGCAACGATTGCTTGAACGGATTCGCGCCGGCATTGAGTCAGGAACATACGTTTGCTTGCCCGAAGCTTCCTTGAAGGCCCATCGCAAAAATCCTGCCGTCACCACAGCGACAAGCAGGAGCCTAATCGATCTCATGGGAAGCGAAGAGCCCAATGGTGAATTTGCTTGGGTTGATGATCGTATGTTGGGTGGTTATTCCACCTTCGGAAGCCGTCGCGTTGTCAGTAGTTTTGAGCTTTTGCATGCGCTTCAAAGCTCTTCTGTCCTAAGTCAAGAGGAGCTGTATGGGCGCATAGATTTACTTCGAAGAGGATGCGTGCGCTACGTGCCTGTGACCTCGGATGAGATTCTCTTCCTCATTGCCCAAGCCCCCATAGAAGCCAACACCCTTAAGCCAATACCCGCGCTGGAACTAATGCGTCGATATTTGGCGGCTTGTTTGGTCGATGCAGATCGGCTCAGGCCTCCCCACCAACAATCCAAACAAAATCTCGAAAATTACGATTACGCTTTTGTCTTTGGAGCATCCCGGGAAGTCAGACGCGCCGTAATGAAAGTCTGGGAACAGGATGACTCCACTCCGGATATTCAAGAAGCACGCGCAAACTGGATATGGGGCAATTTGTGTTATGATTGGAGCGCCGTATTTAATGTTCTTTTAGACGCACCAAAGGCAACCGGTGCATCCGACACTGCGCTCAACTTTATCGTCGAGAGCATCGCGGTTTATTTTATCGAAGCACTCGGGCTTACCTCGAACTCTGCTGAAGATGATTCTTCGCCGCGTATCCGCTATTTTTCGTGGCTGATGGGGCAAGTCATCGAGCCCTTGGTCAGAAGTAATCCTGGCATAGAAAAGTCGATCGGAAGGGCGATTGGGCGTTGCGTTTCTCTCGCGTTGAAAGCGGGCCACAAGAACACCCGTAAATATGGAAACAAAGGCCTCGTCCGATTTATCATCCGGAACTTGGTCTCCGACCTTCCCGATTTGATCGTTCATGAGCTTGGGCTAAGCGATCGCGAATGGCGTGATGTGGGAATTGTAGTGCACGGGCCCTCAGTATCGGTGGATGGGATGGATTTTCTCGCGCAGCCATACTGGGACGCAGCAGCTAGCGCGATTAACGGAGGGACTGGGCGCGTCACTATCCGAGGCGATAAAACAGAAGTGCGGTTGACTCGAATCCCCGACCCCGATCCGGCGAGTGAAAAAATTCGTCTATTACTGAATGTAGACGGAAAGGAAAAGCCCCATACTGTGTATGAGAGTCTGCATCATTTGCTTCTTGAGGATGTCCCAGAACGTAAGAGCTTTCTCTTGAGCAAACGCCTATTGATCGACGGCTCTCAAAAATGGCGTGAGGACGAAGCGGCACGCATTGCTAATATTAAATCTAACTACGGCCGAATGGATGCGGCGATGACGCGTCGCGATGAATCGATCGAATATTTTTACACTCAACTCGCTAGTCGCCTAAAACGACATGAGTCGTTTGCGCCAGCAAACCTGTTTCCCTCGGAGATAGCAGGGCTACGTCGACACCTTCATCTTCTAGACTCCGAATCTGCTGTTCAATGGAGTATTGAAAAACTTGCGACAGATTTACTAGCAGAACATGGGATCAAAGGCACGCTGCGGCGCTTGATTCATCTGCCTGTTCCTCTGCCAGATGCTGTTTTGAAAGCCGTGCAGGCAACTGCGCCGGAGGAAATTATCCCGCTCTTGGCTTCCATGGAAAAGCACGCAGGAAGCCCTGTTGCGTGCGTTCATTTTGTTCATCTCTACGGAGTCCTATCTGAAAAAAATGAAGCGACAGCGGATAGAGCAAAAAAAATTCTCTTACGACTTTTCAGCGACCCCGCAGCTGCACACCGCCTGAGTTGCTTCTCAAGCATTCTCAAACTTAGTTGGCGTCAGCTACGAGGGTTCGACGCCAGCGAAACACCAGAATCACATCTGGCTGTAATTTGGTATCACACCTCGCGGATCATAAGTTTATTGGAGTCGATTAATTATGATCCCGAGAAGCTAAGGCCGATTTTGGCTAACTGTGCCGCAGTCAGTTGGCTTGATGTTTTCGAGCAAACATTTAAATGCCTAGATGATGTCGCTCACCCAAACCACTTTTGCAGCGCACTTCTGCTGCATTCAATAGACCATTTCCTCCCCGATTTTCCGGAGAAGACGATTCAGGCTCTAGGTGTGGGAGAAATAATAAAGACCTGCGTGACTAGGGACGATGAACTGTCGGGCAATATGCGTGCCGGCATGCTTACTGACTGGACGCTGTATCGGAATTCGCTCGGTTCGTTTTTAAATTGCGGCGCTCCATCGGTTGCTCCGTGGCAAGACGATCTCCCGCAAGCAGGAAGCGCAAAAACATGCGAACTGGCTCGCAACGCAATACACGCTATCAAAGCCGGGGACTACTCACGGCAAGCTTGGGTGAGACTCTATGCCCTACTGAGAGAGACCCCGTGCCCCGCTGAGATTAATGCAGACCTCGATGAGCTTCTCTCGATCGTTGATTTTCAAAGGCTCAATACTTCGGGGGTGGGTGTTGTTGTGCTGATTGTGCCATTTATCGCACGCCGAATAAAGATTTCGGGAACTCCATCATTGCTTTCTTACATGAATAAAGGGCTAGAAACGCTGGTGGAGATGTTTGCTAGAGAGCCTGACGGCGCCCCAGCAGAGTGGCTTCAAAAGGTCAGTGCCATAATGGAAGCCCATTTAGTGATGAGCATGAGTTCTTGGCCCAATGGGACCATCGATTTAAAAGAATTTTGTGAACGAAATGTGCTGGTAGCACAAACATGGCCTTCAAGCGCAAAGTTGATTCGAGATGTATCCTCGGATTGGCGGTTTATGGTAAAGATGGCTGATCAACCCACCGTTTGGAGCGCATTCCTACGTATGCGCACCCTTCTTTGAGGGATGAATTGGTTTGAGCCCCAGTCTCGTGGTGATCTGGCGATTCCATTCGCAATGGATGCAGCCGGTCATTGGCGTGACGTAAGCGAGGTCGAACGCGGTTTGAGCTGTGCGTGTAGGTGCCCTTCCTGCAAGGGGCCTGTTGTGGCTAAAAAAGGCGACCAACGAACCCATCACTTCGCACATTACGACCGGCGGGAATGCCGGCACGCGCTGGAGTCATCGTTATTTGGCATGGCCGCCCAACTGCTGGCTGCGCCTGGCACACGACTTGCCCTCCCTGGCCACATGATGCGTCGGCATCTTGCCCAAGAATTTGGCGCCAAGCTTGGGCCAAAACAAGAGGCCGATTTTTTCCGGAAGGCATGGGTGATTGATCCCGGGTGTATAATCATGCCCGATGGATTCCAATTACACGCGTGCTCCTTGAACGAATCCAAAGTGGACAGAGCCGATTTTTCGGCCCCCGAGCATAAACTCGCGGTCCATTTTCTTTCACACCTCAAGAATCGCGACGATGTGAGTCGTGCACCTGTCGAACCAGGTTGGCGAGTCTTGGCGATAAATCTGAGCTATTACGTCAGTCTATGGTGGGATACATGCGACGAAGAGAAAGATGCCAAGGTTGCCGAAGCCAAAGCAGCCCGAGGGAAAATGAGACGTTGGCTAGGTGAGCAGGATACGGGACGCGGATTTCTGCACCACCCGGAGTATAATGAGAAAAAGGAAATATTCCGAACTTGGTTGCAGAGTAAACAGGCAGAGCGCCGAGAAGTGGAAAGACTGGAGCAAGAACGGCGTTTGGCAGCGGAGCGTGCGATGAATGCTCCATGGGTAATTCCCAAAGTGCATGGAATGCCGGAAGGGACACTTCTGTATAGGACGATTCTTCTGGAACAAAGACAGCGGCTGACCAACTGGCTGGCACGTGAGATTGGTCTCCGCGTCTACCCCGGAAACGACGCGTGGGTCTTTGTTGGAGCACCTGGGGAAATCGTGCCGGCCATCGCACGGAAATATTTGGATACCAGCTTACCTTGGCATGTTTTTCCGCAAGAGGTGAAACCCAATGATCTGGCTGCTAATTCCGTCCCCAATACATCCAGAAAAGGACACGATCAAAGTGACAAGATACTTACGCCTGGAGTTGCCACCTGCGTGGCTTGCGGATCGACAGTCGATGAGGTTCTACTCGGCTCAGGGCCATTCACAGGCCGCCGTGCGCGCCAGTGTTCGGGAAACAGGGCCCATCCGTTAACCATGGTGCCGCGGACTGCTTCAGATTGCGGTGCGCATCCCCCGACTAGCGCACCAGCCCAATCCTGATTGTTTGCTGATCAGCTGGGCAGTGCCATTCTGCCCATTTTTCATCGGTTGAAATTACGATGTGCTGCGGCTCCGCACCACCAAAGTCACAACCTGGGTTATAACAGTCCGTCACGCCAATCCGCGCATGCCATTGAGCCGCTTCATGCACATGCCCGGAGAACACCAAGCGTGGGCCGTGCTCCACGATTCCTGCACGCACTTCTGGATCGCCAATATCTCGAGGCCCGTCCGCAGCAATCGGAGCATGCGATGGCGGCGCATGCACTACAACGACGTCGGCACCTTCCGGCCATTCGCGCCAGCCCCACGACAGCACCGCCCAGCGGAGACCGCCTAAGTCAGCGGTCTGCCCATCAACCCAGAGATTTGGCCGCGCGCACCGGCGCAACCAAACGGCTTCGCTGAAACGTTCATTGCCCATAGACCGTGCGAAGAAATCATGATTCCCAGAACAGACGAAGAGCGGCACAGGAAATTCCCGCAGCCACTCCATCGTCCATTTAATCTGGTCAGGCAGTTTGAGCTGAAACCGGTCAAAGACATTCAGCAAGTCGCCCGCGATGACGACGGCGTCATACTGTGGCGCTTGTTGTTTGACCCAAGCAAACCAGCCACAGTGCTGGTGAAGATCGGCGACATGGAGAATGCGCATGGTAATTTTTTCCTATTCACGCCCATGGTGATCCACCGGCTTCCACGTCTTCGCAGCCATGCGTTCAGCGATCTGCGCAACCGAAACCGGAGCGAACGCCCAGCAGTCCGTGCCAATGTCGAGACTGAGCGCGTTGGGGTCGTCCGTCAGTGAGCCGTGGCTATGGCCGTAAAGATGCCAGATGCCCCGATGACTGCGCGGCCAAACGCGCATGGCGTAGTGACAAAGGACAAGCGTGTGATCGCGACCATCCGCGCTGCACGACATCTGAACCAGGTCGTGCGTGCTCTCGAACAGGGCGGCGACCTCTGGCGAGCGGCGGTCATGGTTGCCCCACACCAGATGAATTTTCCCGTTCAGTCGGTCCCGGTAAGAACGGACCTTATCGGGTCCGCCGTTCATGGTAAAATCGCCCAGATGCCAGACGGTATCCTGGGGTTGCACCCGCGCGTTCCAGGCGCGGATCAGGGCTTCGTCCATTTCCTCAGCGGAGGCGAAGGGACGGTTGCAGTATTTAATAATGTTGGCGTGGCCAAAGTGAGTGTCGGACGTGAAAAAAGTCATGTAAGGATGCAGGCTCGGCCTGCGGTTCAAATCTCTGAGGTGAAGAACGCATCGGATGAATCAGGCGATCATTTGGCGCAGGCGCTCGGCAGCGGCCAAAGCCTCGGCAACGATGGGACGCAGTGCTTCTGGTAAGGACTCCAATGCTAGGGGCTGAGCCTGCCATTCCCGCCACTGCTCGTCGGTCGCCTGATAGAGACGTATTCGTTTGTCAGATGTGGCCGTGAGCAGGAGCCCCGGTTTTCGTTCCGCCGCCGAAGGGCGCTCGGTCGCCGCCCAGCCGTTTAAGCTGGGCTTCTTACCTTCGGGATAAAGCAGCACATGGATCTCGTCAGGACTGCCCAGGTTCTGGCCATCAAGAGAGAGAATGTAGCGGATGCCGTCCCTCTGATTGTGGATCACCGGTAGCTTGGGGGCATGGAATTTCACCGTGGGCGTCTTCTTTGATGCGGCTACTGCCTTGGCCTCCGCCGCCACTGCGTAAGCACCGTGCAGAAGCGCCAGGGCATCCGCCGAGAGCGTGTCGATCTCAAGTTCGTTGATTCGCAGGCAGGCGATAAAATCCCCGCGAGAAACCCCGCCCAAAAATTTGAGACGGTTCAAATCAATACCCCAATGGGACGACCGGGTCGGCGTGCAGCGAAGCGTGACCTCACGGCATTGCACCCGCTCGACCGTCAGCCCGAGTTGGTCACGTCGCCCGAGCCCAGCCGATGCCACGCGCTTGGCTGGACGATACGATTCTCCATTCGGCTGACCTGCCCGAGTCGAAGTGGCCCGGACATCACCGACATTTGAGAACAGGCGCGCACAGGTCTCAGGGAGTAGCACCACTCCGTCGTTCATGGAGGAGTAACGGGAGAATCGCAGGACCTCCACCGGAACGCCGTCAGGAATCGTCACCGATGCATGCACCCGCAGCCAATGACGGGCAGCATCGGAGGTCAGGTGTTCAGGAGACGATGAAGGCAGGGCCATGCTGAAAACCCAAAAGAAAACAGATTAAGATTGCAATATCATTCCGACTCCTAAATCAGAAATGAAATGAAGTCACTTCGTTCTCTTTTGGGCTTTAAACCACGAAAGACAAATTTCGGGGTGTTGATTCACGACGGTAAAAACCGTCCCAAGTGGCAACCAAGAGCGATCCGGGTAGATGCCCCGCCCGTTTCGAACGATAGAGATTCGGCAAGGTCCCCGATCAGTGACGAAGACATTCAGCGTGCGACGACGAGTCGATTGGTGGCGGATGCGGCCGAATCGTTGGAAAGAGAACGTGAACTTCATCTCACTTCCTCTCAGAAAAAGGCCTTGGTGGAACTAGAGTTACGCGCCCACCTGTTGTTCAATCCGACTTCGGCCTGCTCGCTGGGCATTCCCCTTCAGCTTAATTCATTGATGATGGGGCCTACGGGCTGCGGTAAAACCATCGTGGTGGAATCCCTTGCACATCGGCTGATGGCCACATTTGTGACGTGCTCGTTTTCGAGCTGGATTCCTGAAGGGGCGCAGGAGGGCAACCCTACAGTCCGACAGCTAGTGCGGAGTGCCTGTTCGTCACCGCGTGTGGTGCTCTTCGTCGATGAACTGGATAAGTTTTTCACGGTGCGTGATCACCAAAACTGGAGCGCATCGGTTTTGAATGATCTATGGCTGGTTCTGGACCGCAGTCTCTCGTGGCAGGGCTTGATCGATAAAGCGGATTTCAAGGCTGCGCTCCCGGCAGGCTTCCGTTCTGCGCGAGACATTCGGGAAGCTTTTCGTTCCCGCGTTTTTATTGTGGCAGCTGGCACCTGGCAGACAGCCCAGGGTCCGTCGAAGGCGGTAGGCTTCTCTCGTGGCCCAGAGTCAAATCCTGCCTCGCCACCAGACCGCATCCTGAGCCGGGGTGAGTTGCCCTACGAAGTCTTGCGGCGGTTTAATAACGACGTCCTTACGTTGACCTACCCCGATGAAACGGAATTGAGCAACCTTTTGGAGCGCGATCAATGGCTGTGCACCTACGCACGGGAAACCGGAACTCCCATTGATGTGTCGTCGCTGCGGAAGGAGATGAACACGGTCGGGATGACCGCACTCACCTCTTTGAAAACCCGGCTCACGCTGAAATCACTGGGAGCCAGCCGATGAGCGCTGGCCACCGACTAACTCCCTCGCCTTTTCGGAAAGAGGTCCGCCAAGTCCACGGACAGGGCGCGGGCCAAGGCCAAAATTTCGTAATCGGACACTGGCCGTGTGCCGGCCTCGATTTTCGCGATCTGGGTGCGCGTCAAAATGACGGCGTCTCGGGCAACCCGACCGCACAAGTCCTCTTGAGAAATCCGAGGTCTTGCCGCACGACGAATTTCACGAAGGCGTGGGCCGATCAAGTTCCTGGGATGGTATGGTTTTTCGCGCTCCAAAATGTGCTCGTTGAGCACATTGACTAAATCACCTTCCACGCCCTAAAAGGTGCTCGTGGGGCACACTTATAAATTCCTCCCACAGGCCCAGGCGCCTACACGCATGCATTTTCCTCCTATGAACATCACCTCATTCAAGGTTAAGAACCGAAACACCCTCGCCGCCTTTGCGGTGGGTATCATCGCCACGACAGGCACGTCGGCCTCTGCCGCCGACTATACGCCATTCGTTCAGGCCGAGATCACATTCACCGATACCGGCTACAAACCCACCTTTTCACCCAAGGGTTATCAGGCTGGGACCGGACTCACGTTCGGCGCGGTCTTCACCGGTAAATACGAGATCAGCCTTTCGACTGGCTTTACTCAATGGGAGGGAAAGCACGACTTTGTCCCTGGTAGCTTTAATACCTACGGACAAATCGAGCAGGTGCCCGTTTTGCTCAACTACCGCTATCGATACCCCCTCGATCAAGCTGGTCGATACACGCTATTCGCCGGCCCCTCCGTCGGCGTCATTTACGAGAAAACGACCAACCATAATACGGACTTAGGTATCGGCCTCCCGGCTTCCGCAATCGGCTCTTCGAGTGATGCAGCATGGAGGGCTGCGATGGGTGGCACGGCTGGTCTCTCCGCAAAAATCGGCAAAGGATGGGACGTGTCGGCCTCGGCTCAGTTGCTCCGCGTCAGCGCTCATACCTACCATACCTTCGATGGTTTCAATCGTGATCCATACCCAGCGACTACCCGGCCCAGCTTCGCCCTGAGCGTAGGTTATTCTTGGTAACGTATTCAAGTCTTCGTTACATCTCGCCGCCCTCCGCTGACGTAAGTTCCAACGCAAAAGCTAAGTCATGAAAACCATCAACGGAGTTATCGTGAAAGTCGTCGAGGCCACGCTGAGCGATGTGCGAGGATCGGGAGGAGGAGGCAGAAGCTTTAACCAAGGGGGCTCGATTTATATTGAGCCCATTCGGATCGAAACCTCGCATCGGTTAAAACGAATGGTCTGGGTGCGCACGTCGTGTCACGGCGATGTGGAATTGGATTTCTCCACCATTCCGGTTTCGGTTCTCGAAGGGCATCAGGTGAAAATCGTATCCGATAACGGCTGTCTCTTGTATGTATCGAACAGCAACACCCGTTCCGAATGGATCGCACCCAGTCTCGACACTGAGCCAAGGCCTATTCCCGCGCCGATCAAATGGGGCGCGGTGGATGTGCTTTTGCGCTTCATCATTGGCGCTCCTATCGGGATGTTCGTGATGTATCTGGCCGGATGCTTCGTGCGGTTTGAAATCGAGGATCATATCTCGGGAACAACAGCCCTTTTCGAAGATTTTTTCGCCTCATCACTCGGTGCTCCCGTGGCGATTCTTTATGCCCTATTCAGTGCGTTTCTAGGCGGTTCTATCGCCGTAAGAATTTCACGCCCAAAATCGGGGCTATGGAACAAGGCCGGAATCGATGCCGCCATCCAAGCCCAGGCCCGACATGACGCACGGCTTCGGGCATTCGAAATCGCCATCAAAGATAACCAATGAGATCCGAACCAAGTGTGCATTTATGGCCCTGAGTATCCATAATCCAGAGTTTTTATGGGATGCACTCAAGTCACCCCATCCATCTCTAAAATTCATTCTGAACGATGAGGGCATCGTGTTTTTTTCAGAAGCCAGGCAGCACCGCACCGTGAAAGCACATGGGCTCAGCTATGAGGATGACTATCGTGGAAATGCCGTTGCCGGCCTGATTACGTCAGGCCGGGTTGAAATTCGGTTTCATTCTGCCTTTTCCGACAATCGTATCCATAATTTATGGACACAAATAAAAGCAAAGTTGATTCCTCCTTCGCTGGATACCCGGCTCAGCGAGCTTCCGCTCTACTATCAAGGTAGGCATTTGCCGTAGACAGATGCCTACCACGTTGGACGTTTACTCACCAGCACACCGATGGCTTCGTAAGCAATCAACGACCCCTGCTCAAAAAATAAACTGCGGTTGCGATTCCGCCCAGCACGATCAAGCCCAGATAGCGGAGGGCCTCCAGCTTCCAGCTCATATCATTAAATTTATTAACCGATTCCCGAAGAGATCGTTCTGAATGGCATAAACAATCTAAAAGACGGTCCAGTTTCTGATACCGAATCGCCATTTTATCGTGTATGGCCGCAATCAGTTCAGTCGATTTTTTCGTGTAGTCCGCCGCTATCGATTCCAATGCGATAGCGTGTCTTGAGGTAATGTTACGCTGTTCCATTTCGGCTTTTTGGACAATCTGGCGTATTTCATTTTTGAACTGTGAAATCGCCTTCTCTGTTTCGCTCATTGAAGAGGAAAACCGCTCGATTTCACCGGCTATTTTAGCGGGCACGTCCCGTGTAACCATTGCGAAAATACCGATGCCCTCGAGGAAAACACAGAGATCGTCCTTCGGCTCAAATGCCTTCAGACGTAACGCATAACGGTAATAGGCATCACGGAACTCAGGCGGAATCACCTGCGCGATTCTTTCAAAAACAAGTTCTGGTTGAGGAATCGGAGCTTTCATGGCAGCAAAATGCCTTTCGCGCCCAACAAGGCTTTTTCAAACCGATGCGCATACCCCTGAACACGAATTCGTGCACTGATATTTCCCAACAAGTCGCCCCGCCGATCTGCTGCCGCATCCAAAGCCTGTCGTGCGGTCAGCCCCCTATTTTCAAGCTCCGCCTGTATTTCGATGGCCCTCCGTTCTAAATCTATCACCGCCGGTTGCGCCTTGGCGATGAACGCCCGACCAGGCCCCGTCTGATCGAAATATCCGAAATCATCGCCCATGATATGATTCCTCACTATCAGGTATTGAACTCGTGGCCCCAAAGCTTCGGCCCAATTGAAAATCGTTTCCACACTTGAGGAGCTGCTGGTGATCGTAATGGCCGCCGTGAACCGAATGTTCATACCGGCCAGCTCCGCGTGCATAGAATCGAACCAGGCGAACGTATCCCGCCCCGAACCGGCGCCCAAATCGGCGAGCACAATGCGAGACGGACTCGTTAGCACTGAGT
>CBRAFO010000050.1:0-26240 GCA_967755175.1 uncultured Opitutaceae bacterium
CAGGCACCGTGGACAAACCGGGTGAAGGGCAGGGCGTTGTCCGTGCCGCAGCGTTGATGATACAACCCCAGCGCATAGAGGCGCGCGAATGAGCCCGGAACTCCGTCGTCGATGTAGAACGGCGACGACGCTCCGAGTCCGGGGACCACGAGGCGATATTCGCCGGGGGGTTTGAATGGACTGAAATCGGCCGCGAGCACGTGTTGATACCACGAATACGGGAAACCTTGGTCGGGACGCGGTGTGAGTTTCCCTTGGTAAACGACCTCGCTGGAGCGCGCGTCAACAAGTTGAAAGCCGGTGGTGGCGGGCACGTTCAATTCGCCGAGGCTGCCAAGGTAAAGGCCGACCATGGCGGTCTTGGGCCAGCCGGGGAAATAGCCGGCTTGGTTGACATGGATCGCGGGCGAGAGGCGCAGCGGGGCAGGCCGGGCGGAGAACCGATTCGGCTGGGGAAACGAGGTGCCGGGAATGACGACGACGACCTCCTGATTGTCGGGCACCGGCTCGGCGAGCTGGAGGTAGAGGAAATTACCGACTCGTAAATCCCGATTGCGGAGTGGGGCATATACCGCCCGTCGTCTAAAACCGGTGGCCGTCACCGCGACCGTCTTACCTGCGACGGTAACTTGGGGAAGGGCTGGTTTTCCGCCGGACTGGAGCGCGTTGAAAAAATTCAGGCCGTTCGCCGGAGCGCGGCCGCTCGGCTCCGACGGGCTGGTGGTGATCCACTCCACTTCCAAGGTGAGCGGCGACAGCACGCGCAGTGTGTGATCGCCGGGAGCAGGCAGCGCGAGCGAGGGAGCGTCGGTCATCGGCGCGGCTTCGGCGCGGACCGGGCTTGCCTGAGCGGCGAGTAAAAGCACCGCGCTCGCGATGAAAACGCGGTGGGGCGAGGCCGGGACGAAGGACGAAAAAAACATCCGCCTATTGGACGCGTTTAAGCCTGCGCGGCGTATGGGGTGTGGGCCTGCTTGGGCCGCATTTTGGAACCCGGTTAAAATAAATTAAACGTCCGGTTCGGCAGAACCATGGGGCCGACACTGTGTCTGTCGGCCACTTATCCACTCTGTCGCATGCCTCACTCGATGAAAAAAAAGGCCGAACCAAAGATTCAAGACAGCCGTCAGCCGACTAAAACCATGGGGAATTACAACGACCCGCTGTTGCGCGAGCTCGTTTCACATTTACGGGAAAACCGCACCCAGCTGCGCGAGGAATGGGCTCGCCGCATTACCAATTCGCAACTGCTCACGGCGATGACCAAGGAGGAAATTTTCTCCGAGGCGACGTCGGTCTATGATAACTACGTCGAGGTGCTGGAGACCGGCAGCGTGGAAGCGCTCCAGGCTTATGCGCGCAACCTCTCCGAGCGCATCATTCCGCGCGGCGTGGAAACCCACGAAGTCGTGGGCATCGTGCTGTTGTTGCGCGACGTGCTGGCGCGATCCCTTTTCAAAAAATATCAGGCCGACTTCGAGTTGTTGAACCGCGTGCTCGACGTTTACGAACCCGCCGCCAATCGCATCGCCAACACCGTGGCGGTGAGCTTTGTGCAAGAGCGCGAACGCGTGATCCGCCAGCAGCAGGAGGCGATCCGCGAGTTGTCCACGCCGGTGCTGCAGGTGCGCGAGCGTCTGTTGATTCTCCCGATCATCGGCGTGATCGATGCACAGCGCGCGCGACAGCTGACGGAGCAGTTGCTCCGCGGCATCCGTGGCAACCGCGCCAAGGTGGTCGTGGTGGACATCACGGGCGTTCCCACGATCGACCAGACGGTGGCCAATCACTTGGTGAAAACCGTGGAGGCCTCGCGGTTGATGGGCGCGAGCGTGATCATCACCGGTCTCTCGGCAGAGATTGCGCAGACGCTCGTCACCATCGGCGTGGATCTGAGCAAGATGAACGCGGTGGGCGATCTTCAAGGCGGCATCGAGGAAGCCGAGCGGTTGCTCGGCTACAAAGTCATCATCACCCCGACTCCGGAGCCGGCTTCCTCCAAGGAGCCCAAGTCCTGAGCCATGCTCCAGGTTCCTATCCTGAAGCAGGGGCATTATCTGATCGCCAGCATCCAGTCGGTGCTTTCGGACGCCGATCTTCTGCAGCTGCGCGACAACCTGGCTGACCACGTGGGCAAATACCGTTCCCGCGGAGTGATCATCGACGTGACCGTGCTGGACGTGATCGATTCATTCGCCACGCGCATGCTGCGGGCCATCGCGCACATGTTGAAGCTTCGCGGCGCGGAGACGGTGATCGTGGGCATCCAGCCCGACGTGGCCTTCGCCATGGTTCAGCTGGGGCTGACACTGGAAGGCGTGGGCACGGCCTTGGACCTCGAGGAGGGGCTCGCCTACTTGAATCTCAGTGCAAAGCAGACCTCCCGTCATGGAAAATGAAACGCTGACAGAGATCCACTCGGCCGTGGATATCGTGACCGCCCGTCAGCGGGGGCGCGCGCTCGCGCTTGAGCTGGGCTTCAGCGGAGGCGACGTGACTTTGATTGCGGCAGCCATCTCTGAGGTTGCCCGCAACATCGTGGATCATGCCAAGCAAGGGCGGATCGTCATGCACCGCATCAATGGGAAAGGTGACCCGGGTATTCAGATCGTCGCGACCGACGAAGGGCCGGGCATTCGCGATGTCGTGCAGGCGATGCAATACGGCTATTCCACGCGCAAAGGCCTGGGCGTGGGTCTGCCCGGAGCGAAGTGGTTGATGGACGAGTTCGACATCGTGTCGCGGGTGGGCAAGGGCACGACCGTCACGATGAAGAAGTGGCTGCGTTGAACCATGGAAACGCCGCCCTCCATCGCCCCGGCTTGCATCGAGTGGGCGGTTGCGTCCCGCCCGGCGCCCGGAGAGGTGCTTTCGGGCGACAACCATCTCGTGGTGGTTTCACCCGGCGGAGCGCTCGCGGCCGTGGTGGACGGACTGGGTCACGGGACCGACGCGGCCGCTGCCGCGAGGATAGCCGTGGATACGCTGGCGGCGCATGCGGGCAAGCCGGTCATCGCGTTAGTGGAGCAGTGTCACCATGCGCTCAAAGTCACGCGCGGTGCGGTGATGACCGTGGTGTCCTTTGACTTTGATCAAAGCACGGTGGCGGCCCTCGGGATTGGCAATGTCGAGGCGGTGTTGGTGCGTGCCGACCGCATGGCTGATCCTCCGTGCGAATTCGTGTTGTTGCGCGGCGGGATCGTGGGGGACCAGCTGCCGGCGATGCAGGCCAACTTGTTTCCAGTGCAGCCGGGTGACGTGTTAATTCTCGCGACGGATGGTATTCGAGAAGGGTTTTGGGAGCAGGTGAACGGAGACGAGCCGACAGCGCAGATGGTGAACCACATCTTCGACCGGAGCCTGCGAGGGACCGACGACGCGTTGGTGCTCGCGATCCGTTATCTCGGAAAACCCAAGGAAGCCTGAGGGAAATCCGATGCCGAAAGCCTGGTCCAGTCTGGTTGCCCAATACCGAAAAGCCCTTCGCGAGCATCTCGCTCGCGAGGGCGAGGCGCACTTGCAACGTGCCTACGAGCTGGGCCGGATCGCGCTTAAGCACGGCTGGGGGATACTCGACATGACTCGCCTGCACCAAGAGGCGCTCGGGGCAATCGCGGCGCTCTCGGGCGAGCCGGTTGTGCAGGCATCGTCGGCTTTTTTGATGGAGGCGCTCTCGCCGTTCGAGGCCGCGCATCGCGGCTTTCGCGAGGCGTTTAACCGGTTGCACCAACTCAATAAGACTTCGAGGCGTCGCAACCGGGAGCTCGCGGCGATCAACGTGCGATTGAAGCAGGAAATCGCCGGGCGCGAAAAAGCGCAGGAGGAACTCGCCAAGCGCGAACGGCAGCTGGCCGAGGCGCAACGGCTGGCCAGCGTGGGCAGCTTCGAGTGGGATCTGGCGACAGGGACGCTGCAGTGGTCGGACGAACTCTACCGCATCTATGGCCTCGAACCGCAGAAGCGGAAGGCCTCGCTGGCCAATTATCTCGTGCGCGTGCACCCGGAGGACCGGCTACGGACGCGGCGTTGCATCCAGACGGCTATCCGAAACCGTGCGCCTTATTCCTTCGACGAACGCATCGTGCGGAGCGGAGGCGAAGTCCGCACGCTGCATTCGCAAGGCGAGGTGATCCCCTGCCGCAAAGGACGAAAGAATTCGTTCCGGCTGGTGGGATTTTGCCAGGACATCACCGACCGTCGCCAGGCCGAGGAGATGTGGAGGCGTTACGAAACCATCGTGAACACGGCGCGCGATTTCCTGACGCTGGTGGACCGCCGCTACCGCCATGACGCTGTTAACGACGCCTACTGCACTGCGCACGGATTGACGCGCGAGAAGGTCATCGGGCGCGGCATCGCCCAACTGTGGGGCCGGACTCCTTTTTGTTTCGTCATGAAGCGTCAGCTCGACCGCTGCTTTGCCGGGCAGGACGTTCATTATCAGGGGTGGTTTAAATTTGGAGCGCTCGGCCGGCGCTATTACGACGTGAACTATTACCCCTACCGGCACAAAGGGGCGGTGACGCATGCCATCGTGGTGACGCGCGACATCACCGAACAGAAGCAGGCTCAGGACGCGTTGGAGGAGAGCAAGGATCACTACGTGCAGCTGTTTCGAGAGGCGCAGGCGATGGAGGAAAACTTGCGCCAGCTTTCCCACAAAGTGGTGTCGGCGCAGGAGGAGGAGCGAAAGCACATCAGTCGTGAACTCCACGACGAAGTCGGGCAGACACTCACGGCGGTCAACGTGAGCATCGCGATGCTGCGGAAAGAGGCCGGCGCGAGCGGCCGGCTGAACGGGAAAGTGGCCGCCGCTCAAAAGCTGTTGGAGCAAAGCATGGAGACCGTGCACCGGTTCGCGCGCGAACTGCGTCCGGAGATGCTCGACCACCTCGGGCCTTACGCGGCCCTGCGCTCTTACGTGAAGTCGTTCGGCGAACGCACGGGTATCAAGGCGGTGCTGCAACCCAACGTGACGCTCGACGGCATCGATGGGCAGCAGGCGATCGTGCTTTTTCGCGTAGCCCAGGAGAGTCTCACGAATGTGTTCAAGCACGCGGGTGCGACGAGCGTGGAGATCCGGTTTCCGCGGATCACCGGGGGCGTGTGCATGGAAATCGCGGACAACGGCCGGTCTTTTTGCGTGAACGAACAGCTGGCGGGGAAAGGCAAACGGCGACTCGGGCTCATCGGAATGCAGGAGCGGGTGCGGCTCGTGAACGGGACCTTTTCCATCGAGTCCATCCCGGGCCAGGGAACGACCGTGCGGGTGCAGTTGCCGGTTCGAGGCGGCCAAAAATTTACCGGGGAAAAGCGGGCGTCGGAGTCATCCGCGCTGCGCGTCCTGACAATCAAGAAAACCAAAATATCATGAAACAAATAAACGTGCTCCTGGCGGACGATCACACCGTTGTGCGGCAGGGCTTGAGCTCGCTGCTGGCGGTTGAAACGGACATCACGGTGGTGGGCGAGGCCGACAACGGGCGTCAGGCGGTGCAATTGACCCGCCAGCTCAGTCCGGACGTGGTGATCATGGACATCGCCATGCCGCGGCTCAACGGACTCGAAGCGACCCGGCAAATCATCAAGGAAGGGCTTACCGCGAAGGTGTTGATCCTCTCGTCCTACAGCGACGACGAGTTCGTGGACCAACTGACGGAGGCGGGCGCGATTGGTTATCTGATCAAGCAGACTGCGGCCAACGACCTCATCCGCGCGATCCGCGAGGCGTATGCGGGGAATGCGTTTTTCAGTCCCTCGATTTCGAAGCGGTTACTGGAGCATTACCGCGAAGCCTACATGAACGGAAAGCCGGTGCAGAAGCACGCGGAGCCGCTCACGTCCCGCGAGTTTGAGGTGATCCAGCTCGTGGCCGAGGGAAAGGTGAACAAGCAGATCGCCGCCGAGTTGTGCCTGAGCGTGAAGACGGTGGAGAAACATCGGCAGCAAGTGATGAACAAGCTGAACATCCACGACGTCGCCGGGCTGACGCGCTATGCGATTGCCCGCGGCATTATCGAGACCACGCCCAAGTTGATGTGAACGGATAGCAGGCGAACCCGAGCATCGAGTAGGTCCGGTGGAGGGCGGGATCATCGGAATGGTTCGAATGTAGGAGCCTGCTTGCAGGCGATGAACGATATGCGAACGCGTAAAAGCTGCGCATGCCTAAAAATCGCCTGCAAGCAGGCTCCTACATTCGGAGTGGCCTCGGATTATGACTGCGTGGCCTTGCGGCGGTTTTCCAGTTCGAGCCAGCGACCGATGAGCACGGCTGAGGCACACCAAAGAACGAGGATGGCCGGGTTGTGAAATTGGAAGTCCACCCAGGCGTGGGCGGCGGTGATGGCCAGCGCCAACACCATGAACACGAGGTGCGGCTTGGACCAGACTCGCTGGCGGATGAGATGAGTGACGCCGACCGCGAGCATTGCGAAAACGATGCCGGCGCCGATCAGGCCCAATTCCGCGAGGAGTTGCACGTAGTCGTTGTGCGCATATTCCCAGCGGAACCGCGCCTTGGGATTCCCTGGAATATTATAAATCTCCGGGTAGTTGCGCTGATAATGCGGGAAGTAATGACGGAAGCTGCCGGCGCCGGAACCGGTCACCAAGTTATCTTTAGCCATGTCCCAAGTGGCTTGGCGCGCGAACGTGCGTGAAACCACCGAGCTATCGGTTTTACTCTCATCGATCAGCTTTCCGATGCGCTGAAAAGTTTCGTTGGTGTTGAGGAAGTAGGCACCCAAACCAATGAACAGCGTGAAGACCCCGCACAGAAGCAGGATGACCAAGGGACTGCGGCCCTCGCTGCGGAAAACGGTGCAGCGGACAATAAAGCCGATGAAGGCGAGCAGAGTGAACGCCATCAGCAGGAGGGTTCCCGCACGGGAGCTGGTGAGCAGCACGCTTAAGCCCAGCAGCACGGTGCAGAAGGCGAAAACGGGAGCGGGGCTGGCGCGTTCCATGCGACGCTCGGCCCGGGAAAAATACCAGTAGAGCACGCCCGTGCAGAGCATGAGAACCAAGTTGAAGTAAGCCCCGGCGTGATTTTTGTAGATGATCGTGGAGAAGAAATAACCGTTAAAGGCACCGCTCTTCGTGATGCCCCAGAGAATGGATGGCGCATGAGTCACGCGTTGCAGGATACCGATGATCGCGAGCACCGTGCCGTTGGCGATGACCATGGTGAAGAGAACTTGGACGGCGATACGCCGGGTGATGCCGACCCAGAGCGCGCATGCCAGCAGCCAAGCGGCGCTGTAAATCACCAGCACGCGCCACGCATTCATGTCCTTATAGGGGCTGATTATCCCCGAGGGGAGCCAGGTGATGTGGTCGAGCGGATCGAGCCACCAGGACTGGCCATCGGTCACGTAAGTAAAAGCGGGATTGAGCGCCTGTGTAAGGATGTAGCCGAGCAGCAGCAGCCCGAGCCAGAAGAGCGGAAAGCGGATGAGCTTCGGCCACATGATGAGCTTGAAGCTGCCTTGTGGCGCCAGTTCGCCGCTATAGCGACGGTTGCAGAGGGCCAAGACAAAGGCCGACAACGCCAGCCCGAGGCTTACGGCCTGACTCCACACATGCATCGTGCCGAGCGCCCAAGGCATGAAGCACAACAGTGCGCCCGTAATGATGACCAAGGCGGTTTCCTGCGCATGGAGATCGGACGACGCACGGAGGTCGCCACGGAAGGATTGCAGTGACGGCGCGGGGGAAACGTCGGACCGCGTAGGAGTAGAGCGAGGGGAACGGTGAGAACTCACGGGAGGAATGGCTGGCCGTTAGTAACCAAAGGTCGTTAGCCGGTGGCAAGACCCGCGGGAGGCGAGGGCCTTGAAACGCGTTGGGGTCTGGGGTGAACCGACCGTTAGAACGACTTCTGATATTCGTAGCCGGTCGCGTCCACGAAGGAGAGAGTGTCGGAAGTGATCTTGGTGAGTCGCAGCTGGGTCGTGCGATCAACCAGATCGTTCAGGCGGAGCACCCGGTCGTTGATGATTACCTTCGGGTCGGTGGCGGACACGCGAATACCGGAAATCCGGAGAGTCTCCAGAAATTCGTAAACTTTGGGATTAGCCGTGGGCACCACGGGGGCGGCGGTCTTCACGGGCACCGGCGCGATCGGAGGCGGTGAGACCGCTGGTGGCGGAGTGGTCGCGGCAGGCGTAGGGGCGACGGGTTTGATCGGAGGCAGCTGGACCGTGGGTTGAGCGGGAGCGGGGGGGATTTCGGATGCCGGGACCGGAATGGGAGTGTGGACGACGGGGCTGACGGGAGTGGTCGGATTCTCCGGTGGCGCAACCGGTGGTGGTGTGGCAGAGCGGACAGCCACTGGCGGGTTCTTGATCGTGGGGGCTGGAGCGGAGTCGGGTGCCAAGAAGATAAACGCGAGCACTCCTCCCATGACGAGCACGGCGCCGCCTCCGCCCAATAACAAGATCAGCGTGCTCGCGGGCATGGGCGGGCGACGTTTGACGATGCGTGGCGAGGGGGTCGCCGGGCCACTGGCCGCAGGCGGCGGCACCGCTACCGGATCCTCCATCCGCTGGCGTTGGGCCTTTTTCAGGGCTTCGTTGATTAGGCTCATTTTTTAAAGGACGGGAAACAGCGGGGCGGAGAGTCAGCTAACGGGGCGGAGAAGGAAGGTTGCATCATACGATCTAGCATGTTTCCAACCGTTTCCTTCGCTGCGGAACTATACGTGGTCTGCATGGGGTGGTGGGTGCTATTCCGTAAGGTTGCGCATATCCTTATGCGCACGACGAACATCCCACCACGTGACTTCGTCAGAGTCGCGAATGAAAGCGGCCAGAAGGGCTTTGTCGCAGAGATTATTGATGATGCGAGGAATGCCTTTGCTGTAACGGTGCACTGCCCGGAGGGCCCAGCGGGTGAAGGAGGGACGGCCCATGCCGCCGGCGAGGGTGAGGCGATGTTGCACGTAGTGTTGCACGTCGCCAAGGGTGAGGGGATGCAGCTCGTAGTGGATGAGAATGCGTTGGCGGAGCTGGCGCAGCTCTTCGCGGGCGAGCACCTCTTTGAGCTCGGTCTGTCCCATGAGCACGATTTGGAGGAGCTTTTGCTGGTCGGTCTCCAAGTTGGAGAGCAGCCGGATCTGCTCGAGGACTTCGAAGGAAAGATTTTGGGCCTCGTCGATGATGAGGACGATGTCGCGGCCGCGCTCGATGCGGTCGAGGAGCACGCGGTTCATCTGGGCGACGAGATCGTTCTGGCTGCGGGCGAGCTTGGTCTCACCGAGTTCGGTGAGGATGGCCTTTAGCATCTGCGTCTCGGTCACGCGGGGGTTGAGGATGAGCGCGGTATCGTAACGAGCGGTATCAAGCTCGTTAAGGAAGCGGCGGCACAGCGTGGTTTTTCCGCAGCCCACCTCGCCGATCAGCACAATGAAACCCTTGCGCTCGCTGACCCCATATTTGAGGTGTTGGAGGGCTTCTTGGTGAGTCGGACTAAGATAGAGAAACTTCGGGTCGGGCGTGATGTTGAACGGCATTTCGTTCAGCCCGTAGTAACTCTGATACATGGTGAATGGCAGTAGGTGAGGACGGGGGGGCGAACGCACGCCCAAAGCGGAGGGCGGGACCGAAAAAGAATGTGAATCTGGAAGGGGCAGGCGATTTGATGACGGTTTATTGCAGGTGATTGTTTTGCCACAATTCCGTGCCGCCCACGCGGTGATCAACCCGCGAACGCTGCCGGAAAAAGCTTTCTCTCATGCGTGCGTATGCTCTGTGTTGAAGACGCGTTTTCACCATGCCCATCCGCCAGATCATAGTCGTGTTTTACCTACTGCTCTTTTTGAGCGTGGGAGCCGGCTCGGCGGTGTTTTTCTGGCAGACGCGGCAGGAGTATAACCAGCTGCGCCAGGTCGAACTTGCTACGCAGCGTCGGTTGGTCGAGGCCGAGGAACGTCTGCGCGAGCAGGAGCAGGTCTTGAAGCGGCTGCGCACCGATCCGGCCTACGTGGAAATGAAAATCCGCCAGCGTCTCGGCTATGCGCGCCCGGAGGAGTTTATCTTCCGTTTCGAGCAATGAACGCACGGCGCCCTGTGATTAGACGGGGTGCACGGCGGGGACCCTGCGTTTGGGTGCTGATCGCGGTTTGGTTCGGCGTTTTTTCTCACGACTCCGTCTTATCGGCGGCGAGCGTCGGGCTGGATGAACTCAAGCCCTTGCTCGCGCTCTCGACGCTCACGGGAAAACTACAAGGCGTGTTCACGCCGGTGGATGGACGGCCGCTGACGTGGACGATGGCGCTGCGATCGGCCGAGGGCGCGACTCGCACGGGTGAGGTCGCCGTGACCGGTGCGGACTTCGCGCTGCGAATTGCGCTGGAGTGGGAGCCCGCGACCGGACACTTGCGCTGGCGAGTGATTGAGGGACGCGTGGACCTCGCTGCGTGGTGGCCGGCGTTGGCCGCACGACCGGAGTTGTCGTCCGTGCTCAGTGGCCTGAGTGCGACGGGCCTGGTGACGATCACGGGTGAGGGAACGTGGGCAGGCGGAGTCGCGACGGGCGGGCTGCGGGCGGAGTTAACCCACGCGACGGTGCGCAACGAGGCGCAGGGCTGGTCTCTTGACGGCGTGAGTCTGCGTGTAGGTGGCGACGCCGCGGAGCTGTTTGCGGGGCGCGTGCCCATCGAGCTGGCCGTGAGCACCCTCACTACGTCGCGTTTCGGGGCGCGTGCGCTCACGGTGAGCGCGACCATGGATGATTTTGCGCGCGTCACAGTGAAGGCGGCGCGCGTTGAAATCGCCGGTGGTGAGGTGACTGCGGAGCCCTTCGATATGTCGTTATCCAAACCTACGGTGAGCGTGACTCTGGTGATGAACCGCGTGGGTTTGCAGGACTTGGTGGTGTTCGTGCCGACGACGGTTTCCGAAGCGCGCGGGCGCATCAACGGCAAGCTGCGGCTCGACTGGAATCAGGCCGACGGCGTGCAAGTGGGCGCGGGCGGGCTCTCGCTGGAAAAAAGCGAACCCACCGTGTTGCGCTTGGTATCGGCCCCGGGATTTCTCACCGAAAAAGTGCCGGCTCGTTTACCCCTTCTGCCGTCCGCGTGGGGGCCGTTGGCTCGCTGGTTTTCTGCGCGGAATGAGGCCTACGATACGCTGAGCGAGATCGAGCGCGGCAAGGTCAGCTTGCGGGTCGACTCGCTGGACGTGCAACTCACGCCGGAAGGTGACGAACGTGGTCGTAGCGCCTCGGTGTTCATCCGCACTCATCCCGAACAAGCCGGCGGCGCGGTGGGCGAGGTGACCTTTCAAATCAACGTGGCCGGACCGCTCGCCGCCGTGCTGCGACTTGGGATGAACCAGCCCCTTTCAGTCCAAATGCGCTGAGGAAACTTTCATTGCCAGCCCCCGTCTCATTTTAGAACCTGAACCCCATGCTTTGTCGCCTCCTCCTGCTTGGTTGTATCGGCCTGTGCGCAGGCTGTATCCACGTCAAACTCGACCCCGTTGAAGTCCATGCGACGGTCGATGTGAACGTGAAAGTGGACCAAGCCGTGAACAACCTGCTCACCGACATCTATGGTGATTCCGCCACGGTCAAAACCCCCGCCTCCGGCCCCGTTACCAAATGAATACTCGTATCTTTCTCGCTGCCGCCGCCAGCGCCACGGTCCTCGTTGCCCCTGCGTTTGCCAATGAAGCCGCCGCGGCCAAAGCCCGTATGCGTGAGCGCGTTCCGGCCATCGATAAGCTGAAACTGCTGGGGGCAATTGGTGAAAACAACCGCGGCTTCCTAGAGGTGCGTGAGCAAACCGGCGATGCCGCTGCGACGGTGGCCGCAGAGAATGCCGATCGCCAGACGGTCTTTGCGGACACCGCCACGCGCACGGGCAGCACCGCTGAGATCGTGGGCAAAACGTTCGCCCAGAAAATCGCCGCCGCCAGCGCCAAGGGTGTCTGGGTGCAGTCGGAGAACGGCCAATGGACAAAAAAATGAACATTCACGAACGCCTCGCTCAATTTCTCGATAAGACCCCCGATGTTAGCGGGGCGGTGTTTATCGCAACGAACGCCACTGTCGTCGGTGACGTGAAGCTCGGCCAAGACAGCAGTGTGTTTTACGGCGCGGTGCTGCGCGGAGACATCAACCGCATCGTGGTGGGCGAGGGGAGCAACGTGCAGGACAACGCGGTCGTCCACCTCTCCGATGGTGCGGGTGTGCACATCGGCGACTATGTCACCGTGGGCCACGCGGCGATCATCCACGCTTGCACGATCGACGATGGCTGTCTGATCGGCATGGGCGCCACCATCTTGGACCATGCGCACATCGGCGCCGACAGCCTCGTCGGAGCCAACTCACTCGTGCCGCAAGGCTTCACCTGTCCCTCGGGCTCGCTGGTGCTCGGCACGCCTGCGCGGGTGGTGCGAGCGCTGTCGGACGAGGAACGCGGAGCCGGCCGACGTCTCGCCTCAAAATACATCCAAGTGGCCAAAGCCCACGCCGCCCGAAAAGTTTAAGCGGAAAAGCCAAGATCGGTCGGTTAGGCAACCGGCCGATGCTCAGCGCCGGTTCCTGATTTCCAGCTTTCCAAATAAAAAAGAAAAAGCCCGCACCTCGAAAGGTGCAGGCTTTTATGTAAGCTGAATTCGAAAGGGTCTTAGACCTTCTCGACGAGGCCGGCCTTGATGGCCTTGACCGAGACGAGGACGCGCTTCGTGCCGCCATTGGCGGTCTTGATGCGGATCTTCTGCAGGTTCGGGCGGAACTTGCGCTTGGTGATCGTCGTGATGTGCGTGCCGATGCCGCCGCTCTTCTTGGACTGACCTTTACGGTGGATGATGGAGCCCTTGGTAGGACGTTTGCCGGTGATTGCGCAGATTCTGGCCATATGGAAGTTGGTTAAAGGTTCAGAGATAAAAGTCGGCCCCAACGCGAAGCAAGGGCAAATTTCAGGAGAAAAGTGGAAACCCGGTGGGCTGCCGTGTCTATTTTCTCAAGCCGTGTAGCACCTGAAATTTCTGGCCCAAATGTGAGGGGTGGAGCAGTTGCAGCAAGGCCAGTTTTCGCGGACTCAAGCGGGATGCCTCCGCAGCCATCGCTTGGGCCAGAAAGGCGCCGGAGTGGTGGATGAAGAATGACTCCTGAGACTCGACAGCCGTTTGGGTGAAGCCGGCGTCGTCCAGCGCTTGCGTCAGCCAATCCCAGCAGACGTGGCCGGTGAGGTCTTGCTCGCCCGGGCGGGCGAGGAGTTCGTTGGATTGCGTGTGCTGAAAATATGCGCGCGCCGTTCCGCCTGGCGTGGCGGTCGCGAGTTCGTTGAATGACTTGCCGTAATCGAAGGCGACGAAGAGCCCGGTCCAGTTTTGTGCGGCCAAGCCGCTCGCCAATTCCGCCGCCGCGCGTGGGGCGTCGAAAAAATAACCCTCGGTCGCCGTGGGCGGTAGCCAGGGCGCGGAGACTTCGCCCAATTCGACTTCTTGCAAGGTGTCCGCGGACAAGCTCACGCCCAGTTCTTTCCACGCCGTCCCGCGTCGCACGAACCGGCGCAGCGGTTGCGCGTCGAACAACTCGTTGGAAAACACCACGCAGCGTCCGCTGATTTCCAGCGCCTCGCCGATGCGCACCGTTCGCGTTGAGGCAAAGGGATGCGTCACGCCCGCGAGGATGCCGCCGCCGGGCTCGGCACCGATTTCCACGAAGGTGTGTTCGCGTGCCTGGGCTTCGCCACCCAGCAGGTTGACGCACGCTGCGGCGACCATCTCGCCAAAGACCGCGCCCGAGGTGCTCGCGGTGTAGAAATCCGTGCCTTGACCGTAGCCGACGCGTTTCCGCGCTTGGCGGTAGTAGCCCAGCTCCGGGTGGTAAAGGGCCAGGTCCATGAAATCGGCAAACGTCAGCACGCCCGCCGGGCCGGAGCGGGCGAGAAAAGCGGCGGTGAACTTAGGTGAGGCGGTGAACGATGATCCCATTTACAAAGGCGATGAGTTGGCCACAGTGCGACGGATGCTCAAACGCATTCTCGTCATCGCCTCCGGCGTGTTCCTCGGCACGGTGCTCTCCTTGGGCGCGGCGCGGATGGCGGCCGCATGGGGGCTGTGGCCGGATCGCGAACTGGAGCAATCGTCGCGCTACGTCCGCGAGGTGCTCAAAGTTGTGAACGAAAGTTATGTCGATGGCTCGAAGGCGGAGCTGCCGAAGCTGACCGAGGCGGCGTTGCAGGGTATCGTTGGTTCGCTGGATCCGCATTCCGAATACATGAATGCGCGCGACTACAAGATGCTGGAGGAGGAGATCAGCAGCGAGTTCGGCGGCATCGGCGTGCAGGTGGAATTGCGCAATGGCAACGTCCTCGTGATCGCGCCGATCGCTGGCACTCCGGGCGCTCGCGCCGGCATCCTGCGCGGCGACATCATCGTGAGCATTGAAGGGAAGAAGCTGGAGAAGCCTGCGCTGGACGCGGTGGTCGGCCAGTTACGCGGCAAGCCGGGCACGAAGGTGAAGCTGGGCGTCTTGCGTCCGTCCACGAGCAAGGAGTTCGAACTCACCCTCACGCGTGAACGCATCAAAGTGGAAAGCGTGCGCGATGTGCGCCTGCGGCCCGACGGAATCGGCTACGTGCAGATCACCCAATTTTCCGAGCGCACGGGCGAAGAGTTCATCGAGGCGCTGAATACTCTAAATGATAAAAACATGCGCGCGCTCATCATCGATCTGCGCGATAATCCCGGCGGCCTGCTCAACGCGGCGGTCGAAGTGGCCGAGCCCTTTTTCACCAAGGGAGAGATGATCGTTTATACGCAGGGCCGTAAAAAAGAAGATCGTGAAGAGTATCGCGCCGCCGCGCCCGAGCCTGCGCTCACCCTGCCGGTGGTGGTGCTCATCAATGCCGGCAGTGCCAGCGCGGCCGAGATCGTTTCAGGTGCGCTTAAGGATACGCATCGCGCTGTCATCGTGGGCGAGCGCTCGTTCGGCAAAGGATCCGTGCAATCCATCCTGCCGCTGCGCAATGGCGAGGGACTGCGCTTGACCACCGCGCGTTATTACACGCCGAGCGGCGTGACCATTCACGAGAAGGGCGTCACGCCTGACGTCGAGGTGGTTATGTCGCCCGCCGAAGACCAGAGTGCGCGTCTCCAGCGGTCACGCGACGACGTGGACGATCCCGAGGAGTTCAAGGCGCGCTTCAACACCGAGCCGACTCCCGACCGTCAGCTGGAGGCGGGTGTCGCTGTGCTTCAGGCCGCGCTGATTCTTGAAAATGAAACGCCGGGCGGCGGCGTGTTGTTCGCCCCGTTGGCCGCAAAACGCCCATGATCCTCGCCATTGAGAGTTCCTGCGACGAAACCGCCGTCGCTTTGTTTGATCCTGCGCACGGGCTCACCGGCGAATGGATTCACAGTCAGATCGCGCTGCACGGACGCTACGGCGGCGTGGTGCCCGATCTCGCGACGCGCGAGCATCTGCGCAACCTAGGCCCGCTGCTGGAGCGCGTGCGCACGGAGTCGGGTTTTGCGGGCATCGACCGTGTGGCGGTTACCCACGGGCCCGGGCTCGCCGGCTGTCTCGCGATTGGCGTCGCGGCGGCGAAGTCGCTCGCGCTCGCCTGGCGCGTGCCGCTCGTCGGGGTGAACCACCTGCGCGGTCATGTATTCTCACCCTTCATCGGCGTGCATGCGGAGGCACCGACGGAGTTCGATGCTCGTTTCGAGAGTTTGCTGCCGCACCTCGGCTTGGTGGTTTCGGGAGGAAACACGCTATTGTTCACGCTCGATAAAGCGCGCCGGATCACCGTGGTGTCGGCTACGCGCGACGACGCGGCCGGCGAGGCGCTCGATAAGGGGGCCAAGCTGCTCGGGCTCGGTTATCCGGGCGGACCGTTGATCGAGAAGCGGGGGGCATCCGGTAACCGGGAGGCGTTCGCGTTTCCCCGAGGAATCGGCCCGCGCAGCGATCTCGGGTTTAGCTTTTCAGGGCTTAAGACCAGCCTGCGTTACCAGCTCGAAAAGATGACGCCGGCGGAGATTGAAGCGCGCATGGATGATCTATGCGCGAGTTATCAGCAGGCAGTGGTCGATGCACTGGTGCGGAAAACTACGCTGGCCTTGGAGCGCGAACGCTTCCGTAGCCTTGGGCTTTCGGGCGGGGTGGCCAACAACCAGATCCTGCGCGCGGCGCTGGGACGTGTCGCCAAGGAGGACGGAATTCCCCTGCTGGCGGCGCAGCCCAAGCATACGGGAGACAATGCCGGAATGATCGCGTTCGCCGCGTGGATTGATCCGTCGGTGCAACCAGCGGCTCCTCTGGCGAGCTTGGGGATCGAGCCGGGTTTGGCGCTGTAGATAGCGTAAAGTAGACGTGGCGGCTCGCTGCGTTTCCGAAACACCGGGCCTCCAATCCAACGCGGCGAGCCGCCGCGTCTACTTTCTTTGGACATGAAAAAGGCCGCCTTTGCAGGCGGCCTTTTTGTCGGTTGGGCTGACTTCGGATTAACCTTAGAGGCTGTCGATGTAGCGGCCGATGGACTTGATGGTGTAGGCTTCTTCGGAGTTACCGATTTTGACCTTCACGGTGTCGCCGGTCTTCTTGCCGAGGAGGGCGAGGCCGAGCGGGGTCTTGTAGGCGAGGATGTTCTTTTCCGGAACGCTGTCCCACGCGCCGAGGAGCGTGTATTTGGCAGCTTTGCCATTCGAACCGGCGGCGACTTCGACGACGCTGCCCACACTGACTTGCTCGGAGGTGGCCTCCTTGAAGTCGGTGATACGAGCGCGGCTGAGATCCCTCTCGAGCTGGGACTTCTGCGCCATGAGGACGGTCTGGTCCTGCTTGGCCATCTTGTATTCGGAGTTTTCCTTCAAGTCGCCGTGCTCGCGAGCGGTAGCGATGGCCTTGGAGTTTTCCGGGATCTTCTTGGAGACGATGGTCTCGTATTCCACGCGCTTGGACTCGTAGCTCTCGCGGGAAACGAGGAGCTGTTCCTCGTTGGACTCGGCGTCCTTGGCGACGATCGACTGGATGCCAGGGAAAATCTTGATGAAGCGGGCGAGCAGCGACTTCTTCGTGAGCTCTTCGAAGCCTTGGTTGAGCATGAGGGCATTCGCGAGATCGCGAGCGGTCTCAGGATCGGCGGTCGAGAGGAGGTCGGAGATGAGCTCGGTATCTTCGCTGAGGATGTCGGCGAGAGGAATACGGCGGGCGCTGGCGGCCTGGAGTGCCTCGTAGTCGATCGCGAAGAAAATCGCGCTGAGCAGGCGAGGGGTGATGAGGTCGTTGAGCAGCTTGGCGAATTTCTTCGAGTGGCGGTTCTTGACGATCCAGAGGAGGACGGGAGCGCGCAGGTTTTGCTCGATCTGCCAACGCTTGAGGGCGGTGGCGAGTTCGTCGGAGTGGCCGTTCTCAACGAGGAAGTTGATGCACTCGGTGGTGAACTTGCCTTGCGAGGTCTTGAGCAGCGTGAAGGCGGCGTCGCGATACTCGATGGGGTGGGTGTCCTTGATGAGGTCGAGGAAACGGCCTTGGAACTGGACGGGGATCTTCTCGGCAATGGCGACGAGGTCGCGGACGTTGGCCACGAGTTCGGCCTGGGACGGAGCGAGGGTCGCGGGGTCGATGCCGATGAGCTTGGCAAGGCTGTCGCGGACGAAGGCGCCGTAGAGGCGTTCGGCGGCGTCGAGCTGATTGCTCTCCTTTACGGATTCGGCGAGGCCGGTGAGGATGGCATGGAGGTCGCCCTTGACGTCCTTGGAACCGGCGGCGGCGATGAGATCTTCAGCGAGCGAGATGCGGCGGCGGGCGGAACGGGTGCCGTTGAACTGCTCAATGATTTCGTCTTCGGCGGAGACGGGGGTCTCGCGGAGGATGTAGCACTCAGTCTTCTTAACAGGGACGGCGATGCGGGGATCCTTGGCGATGGCCTTCTTGGCAGTGGACCACCACTTTTTGAATTTTTCCTCACCGAGCACCTCGGCGAGCGTGATCTCAAGGTCGATCGCGGTGGTGGCGTTGTTGGGATAGGCTTGGAGGCCTTCAACGATGAGCTGCGCGGGATCTTCGGCGATCAGCTTGGCGATGACGGCGGGCTCAGTCTGCTTGCGAACCAGAAGGTGGTTGGCGGGAAGGATCTGCAGCGTGCCGACACAGAACGCGGGGTCCATCGGGTGGGCCTTCTTGTTCAGGAAGTCGATGATGAGCTTCTGGGAAGCCTCGTCGTAGGACTTAATCTGGCCAAAGCCCCAACTGCGATGAATGCCGTAGGAACCAGGTTCCATGGCTTCGAGTTGGGATTTGAACGCCTTGAGGGAGGGATTTTTGGCGATAAGCGCAGAGACAGCTTCCGGGTTCATAAATGGATTAATTCGAGTCGTGAATTGGTGAGTTGAACGCATCGGTGGCGGGTATGTCAACCAACGGGTTTGCTGGTGACCGCTGTAAGATGCGTAAGGCCCGCTCGGGTGAGAGCGGGCCTTGGTAAACGGAAGCCGCGGACGGAGGATCAGTGGCCGGCGTCGGAGGCTTTCTTGAGCTTGTCGATCTTGGGTTTGATCACGATCCGGCAGTAGCCGGCATTGGGATTCTTGGCGAAATAGTCCTGATGATAATCCTCGGCGGGCCAGAATTTCGTCAGCGGGACAATCTCGGTCGTAATGGGCCGTCCCCATTGTTTGGCGGCTTCGTCACGCGATTTCTCGGCGGCGGCTTTTTGCGCGTCGTTGGCGTAGAGGATGATCGACCGGTATTGGGTGCCGTGATCGTTGCCTTGGCCGCCGACTTGGGTGGGATCGTGGATTTTCCAGAAGAAGGCGAGGAGCTGATCGAGGGTGATCGTCGCGGGATCGTAGTCGATTTTCACGACCTCGGCATGACCGGTGTCGCCTTCGCAGACTTGATGGTAGGTCGGGTTCTGGGCGGAGCCACCGGCATAACCGCTGGTGACGGAGGTCACGCCGGGTTTGAGTTTATAGGCGGCGTCCAAACACCAAAAACAGCCACCGCCTAAAACGATGGAATCGGCGCGGGAGAGGGTAGGCATGGCGGCAAGACCGAGGGTGGCGATGAATAAGAGGATGCGAGTGGACATGATATTACGGAGCCGACGGGGCGGGTGCGGAGGCGGCAGCGGCGGCGGGCTGGCTGGCGGGTTTATGTTGGGCGACCCACGTCTCGTAATCCTTGCGCGGCATGAAGCGGAGCGAGGCGGAGTTGATGCAGTAACGTTTGTAGGTGGGCGCGGGGCCGTCGCTGAAAACGTGTCCGAGGTGCGCGCCATCGTTGGCCACATGCACTTCGGTGCGGCTCATGCCGTAGCTCTGGTCGGTTTGCTCAACAATGAAGAGCGGCTCGATCGATTTGGTGAAACTGGGCCAGCCGGTGCCGCTGTCGAACTTGTCGCGGCTGTCGAAGAGCGGGGTGTCGCTGCACACCGAGAAATAAACGCCGTCGGCATGATGGTTCCAGTATTCGTTTTGAAAGGGCGGCTCGGTGCCTTGTTGGCGGGCGACTTTGAACTGGGTGGGCGTGAGGAGTTGCTTCCACTCCGCGTCGGTGTGGCGGACGGCGGCTTTGGACATGTCGATGATCACCTTTGATGGAAGGCCGCAGGCGGAAACACAGGTGGTATCGCTCGTAGCGCCGGAGGCTTGGGTGGATTTCATGGGTGCTTGTGAAAAGAGGGTGGTGACGGTGGCAATCGGAACACAGAGGAGAAGGGCGGGCCATTTCATATGAGATAAGAGCAGCGTCGGGATGGATTATTCCCGGAGTTCGCAGTCACGATAAATGATCCGCAAACGCTACGAGCCCTGAGGCGTAACGCAAATGAGGCGAGGCGGGTTCGGGCTTGCAAGCGGGGCGCGTGCCCTGACGTTGGGACCCTCTATGATGAAACCTTTCAAGCCAAGCGCGCCGGTCGATGCCTGGGCTGCCGCAGCCGAATTGCTGGTGCGTTGGCTCGAAAACCACGAGCGCGTTGACGCGTTGCTCGACAGCCTTCCTCGTTCGCTTGGACGCGTGGAGCGCGGGCGTTGCCAGCATCTGCTCTTCGGCGCGGTGCGCCACCTCGGCCGTCTCGAAGCGATCTTCACGCCGCTGCTGGCGCGTCCGCCGCGTGCGATGGTGAAGGCCGTGCTCTTGATCGCCGGCTACGAGTTGATCGAAGGCGGCAGTGACGGACACACCGCGCGGGTTGTTCACCATGCGGTGGAGCAGACGAAGTCGCTCGCCAGCCAACCCGAGGCAAAACTCGTCAACGCAGTTGTGCGCAAGATCGCCGCTGCGCTCGCCGAGCAAAAGACGCCCGCCCAACTCGCTGGCGCGGCCGAGCTCGCGACTTTTTATTCTCATCCCGAGTGGCTGGTGCGCCGCTGGCTCGCCCAGTTCGGTGCGGCGGGCGCACGCTCCTTGCTGGAGTGGAATCAGAAACCCGCGCCGGTGTATGCGCGCTGGCGCTTGGCGGATCGCGGCCCCGAGGGCGAAGATGCTGCGGTGTTCACCGCGACGCCTTGGCCGGGATTTTATGAAGTGAAGTCCGGCAGCTGGGCCCGCGTGGAGGCGTTGATCGCCGACGGTTCGCTGTTCCTGCAGGACCCGGCGACTCGCCATGCCGTCGAGTTGCTCGCGCCGAAGGCCGGCGAAACGGTCTTGGACGCGTGCGCCGCTCCCGGCGGTAAGAGCCTGGCGATGGCCGATGCGATGGTCACGGGTCGCGTGGTTGCGCTCGACCTGCCTGGCCCGCGCATCGAGCGACTCAAACAGAACCTTTCACGGGCAAAAGGTGACGTGGCGCTCGTGCAGGGCGATCTGTTGCAAGCGGAGCGGTTGGGGATTTTTGAGGAGCACAACCTGCCGAAAGCCTACGACGCGGTTTTGTTGGATGCGCCCTGTTCCAACACGGGCGTGATGCGTCACCGTGTGGACGTGAAGTGGCGGTTGCAGGTGTCGGATTTCACGAAGCACGCCTATCAGCAGGGCGACTTGCTGAGTGCGGCGGCACGCTTCGTCTCCCCGGGCGGACGTCTGGTGTATTCCACGTGCAGCCTCGACGCCGAGGAGAACGAGGCGGTCATCAAGACGTTTTTGGAAAAGACGCGCGGGCGTTACACGTTGGAAGCGAAACGCCTCAGCCTGCCCTGGGTGGACGGCCACGACGGCGCGGCGGTGTTCTTGCTCCGCAAAGCGGTGGGTTGAGGGATTGCGGGATTGAATGTAGGAGCCTGCTTGCAGGCGATCTTGGACATGCGAGTCACATAATGTGCTTCGCATGTCGCTCATCGCCTGCAAGCAGGCTCCTACATTTCCAAGCCGCTGTATTCTTGCGGCACTTACTTTTCCGGCTGCGGCAGGCGGGTGCCGGCGATCCACGCGCCGATGGCCAGCAAGGCGGCGCCGAGGAACACGGTCTTGGAACCGAAGGTCCAGAAGACGATGCCTGCGGTGATCGGCGTGATCGCGCGTGAGAGCGAGCCGAGCGAGCGGAAGATGCCGAGCACGCGGCCTTGTTCTTCGGCACCGGCGTAGAGCGAAATGAGTCCGGTGGTGGACGGATTGACCAAGCCCGAGCCGAGGGCGAGCAAACCGACGCCGGTGTAGAGCCACACGGGCGTCGGAGCGAAACCGATGCAGAGCAGGCCGAGCGAGGAAGCGATCAGGCCACCGCCCAGCACGCGGGTTTCGGTCACCGTTTTGAGGAGACGGCGAACGATCACGCCTTGGGTGATGATCGAGCACATGCCGAGAAAACCCATGAGCAATCCATTCTGACGTGCGGTATAGCCGAAGCGTTCGGCACTGAGGAAAACCAGCGAGGCTTCCATCGCGACGAACGCGACCGAGTAAACGAAGGCCACGAGGTTGACGCCACGGATGCGTGAATCGTGCAGGCCAAGGATGGCGCGGAGCGGATTGCGCAGGCGGGTTTCGACGGGCACGCCGCGCGCGGAGGGAGGGCGCGTTTCGTTGAAGCGGCGATGAATCCAGAACAGGTTGACCACGCTCATGAGGAGCGAGAACAGAGCGGGCACCGAGAAGGGATTGATGCCCCACTCGGCGAGTCCGGGGTAGTGCGCGAGCAGGTTAATGTGCGCGGTGAAGGCACCGATCATCGGGCCTGTAACGAGGCCGAGTCCGAAGGCGGCACCGACTACGCCCATCGCTTTGGAGCGTTCGGCGCGGGTGGTGACATCGGCGACTGCGGCGGTGGCGACGGAGAGATTGCCGCCGAAGGCGCCGGCTACGAGGCGGGCGAGCAGGAAGAGCCAGAACGAGCCGCTGACCACCCACAGAAGATAGCTAAACGCGGTGCCGGCGACCGTGAGGAGGAGGATGGGGCGGCGTCCGCGTTTGTCGGAGAGCGAACCCCAGAACGGCGCGAAGATGAATTGGAGGATCGAAAAGAGGGAGCTAATGATGCCGCCGAACAAGACCTCGGGCAGGTGGGTTTCGTTGCCGAGAGCGCGGGCGAGTCCGTTGATGTGCTCAAGCAGCGCGCCGAGGAGGCCACCGTGACCATCGACCGCGAGGTAATGTTTCAGCAGGTCGGGGCCGAGGGGGAAAATGATTGAGAAGCCGACCAGGTCGATGTAGAGCGTGAGGAAAATCACGCCGAGGGACAGGGGACGCTTGGGCGATGTGGGCTCGGTGGTGGACACGGAACTCAGAGGCAAACGACTCGGGCGGGTCTAGCCAAGGCGCGAATGGAAAAGCTTCACTACTATGGCGGACACCCGCCTCTACCGTGCAATCAGTTCAGCATCTTGCTGATTTCGGTGCGCAGGGCCTGAAGAGAAAACGGCTTTTGGAGAAAGCTGACCCGATCATCACTGGCCAGTTCGGGGACGGCACTTTGATTATAGCCGCTCATTAAAATGACCGGCATGTTCGGAGCGAGGAGGCGAATCGCGCGCAAGGATTCTTCTCCGTTCATGCGGGGCATGGTGAGGTCGAGTAATACAAGGGAGATGGCGGCTTGGTTCTTGATGAAGAGCTCGACGCCTTCCGCTCCATCCGCAGCGGTCAGCGTTTTGAGGCCCAGCGTAACGAACATCTGTTCGGCGACGGCGCGCACACCGTCTTCGTCGTCGATCAGTAGCACGGTGCCGGCGATGGGTTGCGCACGGGTGTCAAAAGGAGGGGTGCTCACGCGGGCTACCGCTGGGGTTGACGCGGCGGGGAGCAGTAGCGTGAAGACGGATCCCGCGTTCACCGTGCTCGTGACCAGCAGACTGCCTTCATGGCTGCGCACGATGCCGAGGACGGCCGCCAAGCCGAGTCCGCGTCCAGTGAACTTGGTGGTGAAAAAGGGATCGAAAATCTTACCGAGGGTCGCCGCACTCATGCCTGCACCGGTGTCGCGCACGCGAAGACAGGCGAAGTCGCTTTTGCCGGGCGGCGGGGGCAGCACCGCATGGCGCAGTTGCGGGTCGTCGCGCCGGAGAACGCTGGTTTCCACCGTGATGGTCCCATCGTGGTCGCCGATCGCATCGGAGGCGTTTACCACGAGGTTCATGATGATCTGGCGGATCTGGGTGGCGTCGACCTCGATCTCGGGCACGCCCGGGCGAAACTCAAACTGAAGGAGAGCGCGTTTGCTGATGGAGTGCTTGAGCAGCGGAGTGGTGTCGCGCACGAGTTTCTCCAAGGACGTGCGCTGCACGAGGAATCGGCCCTTGCCGGCGTAGGCGAGCATTTGCTGGCAGAGTTCGCTGGCGCGCAGAACGCCGGCCTCGATCTGCTTGATGTGCATTTGCAGCGGCGAGAGTTTCGGCAGATCCAACCCGAGCATGCTGGCGTGGCCTACGATGGTCGTCAGGAGGTTGTTGAAATCGTGGGCGATGCCACCGGCGAGGACTCCGAGGCTTTCGAGCTTTTGCGATTCGAGGAGTTTGCGATCAAAGGCGGTTTTGTCCGCCTCCGCTTGTTTGCGTCCGGTGATGTCGATGGCGAGTCCCTCGATAAAGAGGAGAGTGCCTTCGTTGGAGTAGATGCCCTGACCGCGGTCGAGCACCCATTTGAGGCAACCGTGTTTGTCTTGAATACGATATTCACTCTCGTAGGCGCCCTGACGCGAAAGCGCTGTGCCGACAGTCATCCGATGGAGCGCCCGGTCTTCCTGAAGGATGAGATCGGCGTAAATAACCTGGCCCGAGGTTAGCTCGTGCGGAGTGAAGCCGATGATCTCAATGGAACCGCGGCTGATAAAGAGAGCGGTGGACGGAGTCTTATGGGCGTAACGATAGGCCATGCCGGGCATCTGTCCGAGAAGGCTGTCGAGCTGACGACGGCTCTCGCGCAACTCAGCCTCGACGGCTTGGCGTTTGCCGATGTCGGCCTCGAGTAACCCTTGGGTGTGGCGGAGTTCGCCGGTGCGTTCGTTGACTTGTTGTCTGACCAGTTCGGAGCGATGGCGGACGCTGAGAACGTAGGCACTCAGCACGAGGGTGAAGAGGAGTCCTCCGGCGAAAATTAGTTGGGGCGTGGCACTGATTTGTTGGTCAATCCATCCGGCAGTCGGGGAGTAGCAGCATTCCCAAATGCGTCCGCCGATGGTGAGTTCATCGCGGTGAATGGTGCCGGGAGGGAAGTCGGCGGTGCTGTGCAACGGGCGGGAGGTGCTCGTGGTGTTAGCCCGGCGACTGAAGAGGAATGGATCGCCTTCGGATTGGCCTGTTTTGTCGAGGATCAGCGTGTCCAACGTGAAGGCCGGATAGTTGATCCACGACTGGCCGAGCATGTCATCGAGCTCGAAGACGATCTGGACGAAGCCGAGCAATCGCTCCACGCCCTTCTCGGTTTGAAATACCGGGCAGGCCATGATCACGCCGAAAGGATGGGCCCCGGCTTTCTCCTGCAGGAGGTGGATTTTCCGGGTCATGACCAAGCTCCGGGTGCGCACGCTGCGAGCGAGGTCGGGTGAGGTGGGACCGACGGCAAGATCGAAGCCGAGGGCGGGCTCATTGCCGGCCAGCGGTTCAGCATAGAGGATCGGCCTATACTCGGGACGGGTGATGGCGGCCATGAGCGGACCGTCGCCAGCGCGCTCAGTGATCCGGTAAGACGGGGCGATCTCACGCCGCGCCCAAGCCTCAAATTCGGCGCGGTGGGAGTCAGGCACCACGGGCACCCATTGGAGCGCCTGAATACCTTGATGGCGTGTGAGGATGTCCTGAGTGGCAGCCTGGAATTCGGCGGGAGTGACGTTGTCGGAGTTGGCGAAGAGAGTTCGAACGTTATAAACGCACTCTTCGTAATCGTGGATCTTTTCGCTGATGAGCGCATGTCGCACCGCGGCACGGCGGAAAAATTCCTCCTGGACCCGTTGTTGCTCGGCGTAACGAGCGAAGTGATACAGCGCCAACGATCCGATGAGTCCGACGAGCACCACGGTGATCATCCCCAAATGGCGTCGAACGATGGTTTTCCCGGGGATGTTGAGGGGCTTCATGGGAACCGTAACATGCACAGGCTGTTGCGGTCCCGCGGGCTTCGCGAGGCTGGTTTTCCACAAAAAAACAACCCCGCCGGGATCGGCGGGGTTGTGGGCGAAACCAGAACGAACTGAGTCGGGCTCAGACTCAGAGCTTGTAAGGCAACGGATATTTCGCGGTGAGCTTGGCGACGCCTTCCTTGGCGGAAGCGATGGCGGCAGCTTCACCTTCGGTGCCGATGGCCTTGAGCACGGTGTCAACGGCGGCGGCGATCGCATCCATGTCGGTTTCAACGAAACCACGCGAGGTGATCGACGGAGTGCCGATGCGGATACCGGATGCCTGGAACGGCGAGCGGGTCTCGAAGGGCACGGTGTTTTTGTTGAGCGTGATGTGGGCGAGATCCAGCGTCTCCTGGGCCTTCTTGGCGGTGAGCTCGGGCAGGTTGTGGCGGAGATCGACGAGGAAGAGGTGGTTGTCGGTGCCACCGGAAACGAGCTTGTAGCCGCGCGAGACGAAGGCGGTGGCGAGAGCTTGGGAATTTTTGACGATCTGCTGCGCGTAGGTCTTGAACTCGGGCTTGAGGGCTTCGCCGAAGCACACGGCCTTGCCGGCGATCACGTGCATGAGAGGGCCGCCTTGGTTGCCGGGGAATACCGCAGAATCGAGCGCCTTGGCGTGAATGGCTTTGGAGAGGATCAAGCCGCCGCGGGGACCGCGCAGGGTCTTGTGCGTGGTCGTGGTGACGAAATCTGCGTGCGGGAACGGCGAGGGGTGAACGCCTGCGGCCACGAGACCGGCGATGTGGGCGATGTCGGCGAAGAGGAACGCGCCGACGGAGCGGGC
>CBRAFO010000051.1:0-26053 GCA_967755175.1 uncultured Opitutaceae bacterium
TCGAACCCGCATTCACCCCGCTGGCCAACGAAGAGCCGCAGCTCGTTTTCCGCTGTGACGCCGCTGAGTCGTTCAACCCCGACGTTCCTTATGGCAGGCGTCCGAAGGTCGAGCTTTTCTGGCGACTCGGCATTCCCGGCCCTTGGGATTATTGGACGGAAGCGCCCTGGGATCAGCCCCGGCGTCCGCTTTCGCCCGAAGCGTTTCAGTTCGGCGTCGCGGGTTGGGTTGCTCGGCTCTTTTCCGGAGTGGCGCAGCTCGAAGTTCACGCACGCAACGGCCCGGGCCAGCGCGGCCTCGCCCGCCAAGAGGCGATCCTCGCCTTGCTCGGAAGCCTGGACGAAACGCACCGCTCGCCGTCCCCCGGAGTCACCCGGGAACCGGTTATGGTTAAGTATGGGTGACAATTGGCCTTTAACGCCCGACCCGACCGGTCCACGTTGCCCGTTTTCATGTCTCTCTTCTCCCGTCCATGCGCTGGCTGATCCTGACGTCCTCCACCGGAACCGGTCACAACATGCGCGCAGATTCCCTGCGCCAGTGGGCGGACCGCGTGTTCGGTTCGTCAGTCGAAGTCCGTATTCATCAGGTGCTGGAAAACACCCACCCGCTCTACCATTTCGGCGTCGGCGTCTATAACACGATCCAGCGCTGGTGCCCGCGCCTGCACCACGTTTACTTCAACTACCTGGAGCTCGCCGCGCTCCACCGCAGCAGCGCCAAGATTCTCGGACGCGACTCGTTTATCGACTTGGTCGCCGAGTGGGAGCCCGACCGGATCATCAGCGTCCACCCGCACACCAACCACGGTTTTTTTGACCTCGCCCGCCGAGCGCTCCCGCTCCGCAGCACGCGTTGCATCACGTATTGTGGCGAACTCTCGGGCGGCTACGGCCTGAGCCGCCACTGGGTTAACCCGCGGGCCGATGGCTTTATTGGTGCCACCGACGAGATCTGCGCCGCCTCCCGCTCCGTCGGCATGCCCGAAGACCGCATCCTCAAGGGCGGCTTCCTCCTGCGCTCCTCGTTCTACGGCGCCGAGTCCCGCCACGAGCGCGAGGCCGACGACATGGCCGCCGAACTCGGCCTCGATCGCAACGTCTTCACGGTCCTCCTCAACACTGGGTTCGCCGGGGCCAACAACCACCTCGCCATCCTCCGCGAACTCGCCCGCCTCAACCTCCCCGTGCAGGTGATCGCAATGTGCGCCCGCCGTGAGCGCCTCCGGAAAACCATCGAGGCTTTCGGTCGCCGCCATCCGCAGCTAAAAATCCGCGCCCTCGCTCACACCGACCGCATGCTCGCGCTGACGCGCCTGGCCACCGTCGTCGTTGCCCGCCCCGGCACCGGCGCTACCAGCGAAGCCATCCAGCTCGGCGTGCCCCTCATTCACAACGGCATCGGCGGCGTCATGCCGCAGGAACTCATCACGGTAAAATACTGTCGGCTCCACGGCTGCGCCTATTTCGGCGACACTCCGGCCGAAATCGCGCGTCACATCCACCGCTTGATCCAAGAGCCCGTCACGCTCGAACGCCTCCGCAACAACCTCGTCGCCGCGCGCCCCGCCGGCCGCCCGGAACAGATCGTGCACTGGATTCACGACTGCCCATGACCGACCTCGCGCTCGCCGCCGCGCTCTACTGGGAAGCCGCCCTGCCGGCGATGCCCCTGCTCGCCGCCCACGACGCGCCGCTCGCCGCCGCGCTCGCCGGTCCCGACGTGGCGGTGGCGTTTTCGGCCCCCGGCAACCTCCGCGCCCGCTGCGCCATCATCGGCGGCCAGTTAACCGTCAGCCGCGAGCCCGCCCGCCCCGGTGACGTCCGGTTGTGGTTTCCGACCGCCGGCCAAGTTGTCCGCGCCTTCGACGGCTCCGGCCGCGCCGCGCTCGCCCTGCCCTTCGGAGGCTTCACCCGCCTCGCCCGCGCCCGCCGCTTCACCGCCGCCGGCCAGCGCCTCGAAATCCTGCTCAACACCCGCGAACCCGCGCACCTTGCCCTGCACGCCTGGGGCAACCTCGCCGTCGGTATCCACGCCGCCATGACCTGGCTCCGCCGCCATCCCGACGGCCCCGCGACCCACGCCCACCTCGGCCGCGGCACGGCCGTCTTCGCGTGCCCGGCCTTCCCCGCGTCGCTCTGGCTCGACCTCGCCACGCTCACCGCCGGCACGGGAGAACCGCCCGCGCCCGTGACGGTTCGCATCGAGTTCGCCGACCTCGCCACCGTGTTGGCGGAACTCGATCACCAACTCGACGCCCCCGCCGCCCTCGGCCTCGGGACGCTGCGCATCACCGGCTACCTCCCGCTCGCTGAAAACCTCGGCCTCGTGATGCTCGCCGCCGGCAACCTCCTCAAACCCGCCCCCTAAAATCGTTCTCGTTCTCTTACTCTTTCTCGTTCTCCCCTTCCGCCTGCTTCTCCTCTTCTCCGCCTCCTCAATCCGAGAAAGAGAACGAGAATGAGGTGAAATCCCGCCCCACCTCTTTGAACTTCGCCAACTCCCAAGCCCTCTTCCGCCGCGCCGCCGCCGTGATTCCCGGCGGTATCTACGGACACACCACGCCCGCCGCCACCGTGCCGGGCGCGGTCCCCTATTTCGCGGCCCAAGGCCACGGCTGCCGCTACCGTGACGTGGACGGCAATGAGTTCATCGACTTCATGGGCGGCTACGGCCCACTCGTCCTCGGCTACCACCACCCCGAAGTTGAAGCCGCCGTCGAGTCCGCCCGCCGCCTCGGCGCGGCCTTCAACCACCCCACGCCCCTCCTCGTCGAACTCGCCGAGAAACTCACCGCCCGCATCGACTTCGCCGATTGGGCCGTCTTCGCCAAAAACGGCGCCGACCTCACCAACTGGTCGATCATGGTCGCCCGCGAAGTCACCGGCCGCCCCAAGATCCTCAAAGTCCGCGGCGCCTACCACGGCACGGCCGCCTGGTGCACCCCCGGCCACGGCGGACTCATCCCCGAAGACCGCGCGCACATCCACGACTTCCCCTTCAACGATATCGCCGCGCTAGAGACGCTCTTCGCCCGCCACCGCGGCGCCATCGCTGGGCTGATCCTCACGCCCTTCCACCACCCGGCGTTCGCCGACTCGGAGTTGCCCACGCCCGAGTTTGTCGCCGCCGCCAACCGCCTCTGCCACGAACACGGCGCGATCCTCATTTTAGACGACGTTCGCTGCGGCTTCCGCCTGTCCACCGACGGCTCGCATTCGACCTACGGATACACGCCCGACCTGGCGGTTTACTGCAAAGCCCTCGCCAACGGACACCCGATCTCCGCCTGCGTCGGCCGCGCCGCGCACAAAGCCGCCGCCAGCCGCGTGTTTCTTACGGGCAGTTACTGGAACGACCCCGCGCCCATGGCCGCCGCGCTCGCGACCCTCGACATCATCGCCCGTGAGAACATTCCCGAAAAACTCTCGCTCACCGGCCAACGCTTCGTGGCCGGCTTCCTCGCGCTGGGCGAAAAACACGGAACGCCGCTCGTCGCCAGCGGCCCGCCCGCCATGCCCTTCGTGCGGGTGGCCAACGACCCGTCGTTCGCCCGCATGCAGACCCTCTGCGCCGCCGCCGTGGCCAACGGCGTTTTTATCCACCCCCACCACAACTGGTTCATCAGCGCCGCGCACACCGACGCCGACATCGACGAAGCCCTGGCCGAGCTCGACGTCGCGCTCGGCCAGGCGAGGCTGTAACTGGCCGACAAGCGAGAGAGGGTCAGTAGCTTTAGAAGAACATCTGGTAAGAAGTGGCCAGCCACAGATTGGATGACTCGCTGCGCGTTGTGCCGTTGAGCGACACCCGCCCACAATGGGGTCAGGCCGAGAATTGTGAGTTATTACTCACCTCCCGCTTTCGCTTAGTCACAAAGCCTCTCAAGCTATCCGTGCTCCCCATATTGAGGTGCTCCGCGATCCACCGATATGGCACGCCGCTTCTGCGTAACTCCAACGCAAGGTCGATCTTCCAAGGCGCGGTTTTTCGGTCCTGCCGCAGCGCCTCATTGGGCTTTCCGATCACACGCAACGCCTGCTCCAGCACATCTGAATAACGCGCATGCTTTAAATCCGCCAACTCCGCACGCTCCATCCCCGGCTCAAGCGCACGCTGCGCATGTGCCTTGGCCATCGTTTTCCGCCACCCCGCCGTGCCGATCGCCCACCCCTGACACATCTCATCAAACGCCATCTCTTTTTGCGCAGCGGCATCTCCGCAAAGATCGTGCAAATAACTCAGATAATACCGCCATCCCTCAGGCGTATCGGAAAAACCCCGCTGCAACACCAGATCGTCAGCCACCCAGCTCACCGGTCGAGGCCCGCGCATCAGCCGACGCAGGCTACTCCAGCGAAAATCCGCCAGCTGCTCGACCGTCACGATCCCCGCCCGGACCGGATTGAGATGGATGTAATCGACCACGCGCGCCAATGCCGCTCCATCCTCGATAATCAACGCCTGATACCGCCCCTGAAACAGGTGCCCGCTCTCCTTCCGGAACCGGTTGAAGCGCGTCGAAAACGTGCTTTGCAGCCAGTGCATACCCTCCACCAAATTCGCCTTGGGCGTTTCCACCGCCAAGTGGAAATGGTTGCGCATCACCACATGTGCATGCAACCGCCAGCTACTCACCTGACACGCCTCCGCCAATGCTTCCTCAAACGCCTGCGCCGCCCCTGCGCTTTCAAACAGATCACGCCGGTAGTTCCCTCGGTTGATTACATGGTAGATCGCCCCCTCATACTGGATCCTCAGCTTTCTTGCCATTCAGCCACCCAAACTGGGCATTCCTCTCTCAGCAACCCAAAAACTAACAATTCTCGGCCTGACCCCATTAGCTCGTCCCGCCTGCGCCGCCCCTGCGCTTTCAAACAGATCACGCCGGTAGTTCCCTCGGTTGATTACATGGTAGATCGCCCCCTCATACTGGATCCTCAGCTTTCTCGCCATTCAGCCACCCAAACCGGGCATTCCTCTCTCAGCAACCCCAAAAAACTCACAATTCTCGGCCTGACCCCATTGGCTCGACCGCCCATTGGCTCGACCCCCTTCGGCTCATTTCCGGCTCGTTATTCTTTACCCCTTCGGCTCGTTGTTACGCCACCGCACAACGAACACCATGGAGGCAAGCGCTGCGATTGCTCCAACGATCCACCAAACCGGGTTTGTAGGCTCCTTTGTTCGCGGGGTCGGAGTGGGCGTAGATAGGGGTATTTCAACCGGTTTGGCCTGCGGCGCGACTTGCGTAATGGCTGAAATGCCAGGGGTCTGTGTAGTTGCCACAGCATTAGGGGTTGATAGCAAGGCAATCCTGCCATCGTTACTAATACTTAGCTGGTATTGATCTTTCATTTTTTTTATGAAAGCCGCACGATCTTGGTCGGACATTCGCTTTAAATACTCGGGCAGCTTGTCCCACATAGTGACAGGCTGGACGTAGAGTTTACCTGCAAGAGGTGCTTGAGCGGTCGCCGCAAAAACACGCTGCAATTCGCCTTCTTCGGCCCATATGACGTCAACTGCGCTCTTGTTGTCAAAATAGAGGGCGTAGCGCCCTATATCTTTCTTCCGGTCCTCCAATATTGGATATGCCGTTATTGCTTGTATGGCCCCGTGACGGAATACAACTGGAGTATCGAGCCAAATAAATTCCGATTGCTTGCGCTTAAGCCATTCGGCATCCATTCGTTCGGTAAGCTCTTCAAAAGAAGGCATTGTATTCGGATGCGTTAATTGATAGCCTTTGGCGGCAGAATATAACCCCATGATAGCGTTGCCACCCGGCAAACCCCTATTTTCTGCGTGGGAGAAAATAGGCAGAAAAAGCAGCCAAAGGAACGCTAGCCGAATGATATTTCTCATTTTACTCACTCCATTTCGATGATTTCCGAAATCTGGATAGGGTTAGACCGGAAAAGTCCTTCCCAATGGCGGCTTCACCGTCCGACATCAAACCAAGCTCTGAATGATCACCATTGCCATGGCTGTTAGGACCATGCCCGATTTCGTGAGCTATAATATCGGACAATGTTCCAAAAAATGCAACGGCCTTGTTCGCCGCGCCCCTGACGGCACTGTATTCATCAACGGCGGCAACAAATACCTTCGTAAACCCGCCTATTGTGGCCCCGCCAACATATCCCTCATCATTTGGGTCTCCATCGTCGTATTTAACAGGAATAGATAAAATCCCATATCCCTGATACCCAACTGCCACAAACCAATACCAGTAATCGGGAGAATCGGAACCTTCCATATCTTGAAGGTCGTTCAGGCTACTGCCTCCAGTAATTAGGGTCCCATTTTCCATACTATATAAATCAAAAGGTATGTTGCGCCTCGGATTTAAGTCATTCGAGACGGCTTCAACCTTAATGCATGCTGGTAGAAACCGAGCCTTGACCTGATCGCTTATTGGATCGGAAACGGGAAGCAGATCAAAACCCAAGCTTACGCCGTCATCATCACAAACATCGATTCCGCTGTTGATAAACGGCTGAAAGAACGTCCGTGCGCTATTGGCGTAATCCGAATCATTGATCGGGGTGTATGGTGGCGGAGGCATTTTGAAAACAAGGGAGCTTTCACCATTGGCCTGAATACTCTCTCTTCTTCCACCTATTTTCGCAAGACCCCCTGCATAAAACTCACTCTCATAATTTGCAGGGTCGCCGGTCCCTTCTTCCGGTAGGTCCGCGTTTAGGTTCAGAGTTGCATACAATCTAGTTGGAGTAAACGGTGATAGGCTTAAACCGGTAACCGAAACCTGATCGGGACTGCCGCGTGAACCCAGCGGCTTCTCCATAACATCAACCTCAATATGCAATTTGCGCCAGACGGTTAAGAGTGGAGAAACCTGCGTCGAGGGCACGTCACTTCCAGACCCATCTTCTACACGTGTCTTTGTTCCGTCGTTTTGCCTAGCTTTCCATGCAGATATACTAGGTCCAGCCGTTGCTACCGCCCGGACATTATCACCGGGATGCATAGAGACATTCACATCAACCTTCGCCTTTCCACTGGAATCCGTGGCTGCGGTGGTTGCCAATAGTGTAAAAGCCTCCAAGTTGTCGTCCTGCTTGGACGGGTCATCAAGAGCAGCGTCGGATGAGGGATCGTCTACATCAATGATCCGGAAATCGATATTGATGCCTTTAACCGCAGGCTGAATTGCGGCCTCAATGGTTACTTTCTTTTGCGCAGCACCGCCCGCAGTGGATGCATCGGGGAAGATACGTTTCCCGCCGCCCGGCGGTGTTGCTGGTGCATCATCCACGGGCCCCTCTTTTTGCACCCATGAAACGGAGGTTACCTTAACAAATATTACACCAATGGCCTTTGTTACTGTTTTTGACCAATTAGGGGGAGTAGTATCGCCTTTGAACTTCAGGGTAAAGGTAAGCGTCCCTTTTTCGGGTGCTGTTGCTGAAAGGGCCACTGTTTGGCCGGTTCCTGATGTAGGCGTGACGGTGGATGGCGACGGGAACCCGCTCAATGCCCATGTGGCTTCGTCCAGGACAACCTGGAAGGGGGCTTGTTCGGGGGGTTTACATCCATTCGTGTCTGCTCTTTGCTTTATTCCCGCAGTGAGGGCGTCACTGGTGTAACTGATATCCGCATTGATCGAAGCGGTGAAATTCCCTGAACCGACAGGGTCTTCTTTTAAGCAAGCCACCAATGTGTCCACATTATCAACCGTTCGCTTGTCGCTCGAGTTGATGATGAACTTTGATTCGTCAATGACTGGATCCGTTATGCTTTCCAAAGCACCCCAGAGGGATACGCATGGGTTGGTGCCTTGCTCCGCAAGGCAGGATAGCGACGCGGCATTTAAGGCCAGTGCTAATAACGACTGAAGAGCGAGCCGATGTGCGCGATTGCGACCTAGTTTCATGATCATTGGCTCTGGCGATTTTTGATTTTGTTAAGCGCCGCGTTGATTGCAGTCTGAATTCCGGTCTCGTGCTCCGCCCCAGTCCCTAGCTGCTGTAGCCATGTGGCCATGGAGGCATCTCCCAAGTCCCCCAGTGTTGCAATCGCGGCCATCCGAAATTGTTCTGGGCGCCCCTCTTGAGCGATCCGTTGCGCCAAGGGGAGTGCTTCATGCGCTTTTAATTGGCCGCATAGTTGAATGGCACTAATCCGCGCATCGATGTTCGCCTGCGGGTTCCCGGCAATGAATTCAGCTTGGACGGCAAGCCGATGGACATCGATTTCATTGGGGGATGCCATCCAAATACCCCAGAGGCTTAGCAGTGCCGTGCTGGAAAAGCTTTTGTCAAACCGTTGAGAGGCCGACCATAACATCTCAAGGAGCTCGCTTTTATTGGTGCTAAAAGGAAACCACGGACGGGCGTGTTGAATCGCATAGTCGTGCATGACGGTGTCGTGCTTTGGGTTCTGATAAATCGCCAACAGCACACGCTGGTATTCATTTGATGGGGCAACCTGCTCGCGAAGCGTATTGAGAATGTCGTTCTTTAATGCCCAGACATGATGGGGCTTCAGGCCGGCAGGCGCTTCTGGCGACTTTAGAAACGCGTAAAGCCGTTTTAGGTCAGGACTGCCGATCTGGTCGGATAGCGCATGGACATCGATCAGCCGCTCCCACAGGGGGAGTTCGCGCTGCATTTCAACGATATGATCTGTCCGCACCGTATCTGATACGGTCGATGTGTCGGAGGGAATCGACGCGGCCGGAACAGCAATGACGCGGGACAGCGTTAATAGCATGATAGCGAATAAGCTGAGGCGAGATGCCTTGTGGCCTGGGGATTGAATACTCATGGCTTAATTGAGCGAAGTGGATCCTTGTAGTAAGCTGAAGCGGTGGCAGGGGCCGCCGGAACTTGGTGGCACGAGGAATTTGATCTTGATGGTGCCGTTTGCATCAGCATCTGCAGCCGTCCACGTGCGCACGATTGAGCCGTCATCGAACGTGGATCCTGCTTTCCACGTATTGATGCGAACGCCGATGCCCTCTTGGATGGGGATGCTGAGGCGCACGGTCATTTCATATATATTGCGGCCATCGGCGGATACGCCAATTTTCTCGATACCTGATTCGTTCCAAGAGAAATAGCGGAATCCTTGAACTTCGCCCACCGCCACAATGGGGCCGCCATCCGATGCTCGCACCACTACGTGACGGATATTTTCGCTTCGAGGAGTGAGTGAGAACTGGGATACCCCTGAACTATCGCTTTGCGAACAAGCGAGTTCAGCATCGGCTTCGAATGGCAATACAAAGGGGACGGCGGGGCAACTCCAAGTGCGCTGAGTGCCGACAATGCCCATTGCTTTCCCGGGAAATGAAGCCGTAATGACGTTTACGGTTATGGTTTGGACCTGTTTGTCATATTCCCCGGTCACGACTATCTGTCCGGGCGTATTAAACTGATATACTTGTGGGCTGGTAGTTGAGCCGGTAAATACCTGCGACCCTATCTTGATAGTCATTGCTCCGTCCGGTTTGCCTGACGGACGTGCGTATAGCTTGAGTGAGTCACCTTTTCGCAGGGTTATCGTCGAGTTCGCTGTAAATATATTTGTGGCAATCCATTGCACGCTGAGCTGCTCCTGTTTGGCTCCATTTTCGAACGAAACATTCATGGCGGTAACCCCATCGCTCTTTAGTGGAAGATCGCAATACCACTGCCCTTTCAGGGCTGGGTGTGCGATTTTTTCTCCATTGATTGCTACGGCTTGGGCGTAGCTCGCCATGCCCTCTAGGCAAAGGGGAGAGGTAGCGCTGGTTGTGGAGTCGGTAAGCAGCTTGTTTTGCCCATTTAGGCGGCTTTGCATGATACTGGAGGGGCCGGATGCGCCTCCGACATTCCCGAAGCTCTTAATCGTGATCCGATTAATTTGAAGTGATGGAGATGGGCTGGCTCCAATGATCACGAGGGTTATCCGGTGGGTGCCGGCGCGCAGGTGCGGAAGTATTACTCGCTTTATTTGCTCCTGCGTTTGAGTGCCGGGATTCTTAAAGAGCTGGTAGCCTAAATCGAGTCCGTCACACAGCACTTGCACATTATAGATGTCGGCCCTCGAGTTATCGAATTTAACCTGCCAAGCGATATCTGCGAAGTAAGTATTGTCGCCGGGAATCTCGAAATTGAATTCCGCCTGGCCTTGGTAGGCGTAGAGATAGCGGGATGTTCCATTTGTAATCCAGTCCTGATTGGCCACCGCTTGCGATCCATTGATCGTGGCATACGTCACTTCGGTATGCGGATTGGCCACGTGGGGGTCCGTCAGGTATTCGTTGATTTCCTCGTCATCATATAGCCCGTCGCCATCGGTATCCATCCTTACGGGTGCCTCATTGTATACGCATGGATTGGTTTTGCTTACCATTTCCTCATAGTTCGAGATCGAGTCACCGTCGGCGTCATTTGCCGCATCAGAAAGAGTGGGGTTGGGCTTTTGGGCATAGTCTTTCCATGAGTATTCCCATCCATCGTTCATTCCGTCAAAATCCGAATCGGGATTAGCTGGGTCTAATCCGCTGGTGACTTCCAGCCCGTCAGTCAAACTATCGCTATCACTGTCTGCATTTAGGGGGTCCGTATGGTATTGGCTTATTTCAATGCCGTCATGTAAGCCATCGGCATCACTATCATTATTTTTGGGGTTTAGACCAAGCTTGTATTCATCAAGGTCCATTACTCCATCGGCATCAAAATCCAAGTGGGCGAGATCGCGAGTGAGTGCCTGGAAATAATTCAGCTCCCATGAGTCAATTACGCCATCGTTGTCCGAGTCGGTGTATTCTATTGCTCCCATGTCGGGAGCTGCCCCCACGGGGCGGGCTACCCCCAATAGATCAAATTTCCCGATTTGCACTGATGTGGATGCGGAATCGATGGCGGGGTTTCCGGTGGGGGTGAACGCTGTTGCATTCTTAAGGAAGCCGGATGCCAAAACCGGAGACTGGGTGCAATTTAAAGCACCCCTCTCTCCTCCATATATAATGCTTGAGTTTATCGTCAGATCACCTTGCGCAAGGCCGCTATAATCCACCGATTGATAGATTTCTTGCGCCCCGGCACCGCCTTCATCCCACAGAATGCTATTGGTCAGATTCACGATGCCGCCTTGGGTGCTAAGGGCATTTCCTCCGCCGCTCGCGCCGTTCCTTATTACTGCGCAATGGATTATATCTAGCATGCCTCGGTTCGAATTGTAGTAAATGCCGCCCCCCCTCGAATAAGAACCGGCTATGTGGTTGTCGCGGATTACGCAGTTGATGAGTCTTACGTGTTCGTTGGTGCTTATGTAGCACCCCTGCCCTTTTGTTCCAAATTTATGTGTTAGAACGATCCCATTGACCACGGCCTTGCCATAAATGCTTAGGGTTGGGGATTCGCTGGTGCTGTTAATCTCGACGAGTCCACTTCCCCTGAGCACCAATAGCTCCAATCCATTGGGTGTTGTGATCGATTCCGAATAGGTGCCGCCAATGACTCTAATAATGGTGTAATGGGTGGCCGAATCGATGGCGGCCTGGATGGTTTTATACCTATTGCTGGTGGGGTAATTGTCGGGAAGCGAGCTATCCACCAGAAAGGCCGCCGCGATCGGGGTTGATAACGGATCATTTGCGATACTGTTATTTTTGAATTCAAAAACGTTTGGATACCCGTCGCAATCCATGTCCTCCAGACTGTCGTCTATTAGGGGATTAAGGCCGTTGGTGACTTCGTAACCATCGCCCATGCCATCGTTGTCCGTATCACTGGAGCGCGGGTCGGTGCCTGCGGTCTGTTCGGCTCCGTCCTCAAGGCCATCGTTGTCTCTATCGGCCAAAAGCGGGTCGGAACCGAAGTTGTATTCAGCCAGATTGTTAAGGGTATCGCCGTCGGGGTTGCCGGTGGCAAGGCCGCCGCCAAAGTTGTCGGGAACACCATCATTATTGCTGTCAATAAACTCGTCGGCACCGGCATCTGGCACGCCCGCGCGTGCCTCCCCTTGGATGTCCATGGGTGTGCTGAGGCTGGCTTGCCCAAGGTTGATCGCGGGTGACCCCGCTTTTAATAAGCCAAGCGGATTGAGTAGCGGATTGGTATTGAGACCGCCATATTCGCCTCCGTAGACGATGGATCCGGCCGTGGTGACGCTCGCATAGTTGGCATTGCGGTAAATCGTGTTGGTCGCACCTCCGGACTGAGACCAAATGATGCTGTTCTCGACCCGCAGGGCTCCTTGGTAAATAGAGATTGCATTGGCGTAATAGTCCGTCCCGGCCGTGGCCAGGTTGTCATACATCGTCACATGGCGGAGAGTCACGTCGCCTTGATTAATGTATAATGCCCCTGCCTCCGATGAGCGGTGGCCATGAATGAAACAGTTTGTAAACGAGGCTCGGCTGTTTGGGCTACTCAGGGCGATGTTGATGCCGGTCCCATGATTGTTGGCCGGCTGGTCGGGATCCAGTTTGCGAGTAATGAGGAACCCGCTTATGAATGTCGGCTGGCTGATATACAGCACATTGCTGTAATAACTCGCGCCACCGTTTATCTCGACGGTTGCCGTGGGGGTGGTTGGTTTGGCCAACAGCGCGACTCGGGCCGCCGAGTTATAAAGGTAAACGTTTTCCGGGTAGATGCCCTCGCGAACCTCGATGATCGCGTAGGTGGGCGCCGCGGAGGTGCCGCCGCTGATTGCATATACTGCCGACTGAATGGTCGTATGAGTCCCGCCGGATGCGGCAACGATGTAGGTTGGCGTAGGCTTGCTTGATGCATTATTGGCCGCAGTGCCTCTCTTAGCCTCCCAGAGATTTGGCACTCCATCACCGTCTTTGTCCTCAAAGCTGTCATTGACGAGGGGATTTAGGCCATTTGCGACTTCGTAACCATCATCCATGCCGTCGTTGTCCGTGTCATTAGAGCGTGGATCGGTGCCTGCGATTTGTTCGGCGCCATCTTCTAGATTGTCATGGTCGGTATCGGACTGCGTCGGATCGGAACCGAAGTTATATTCAGCCAGATTGTTAAGCGTGTCGCCGTCGGGATTGCCCGTCGCAAGGCCACCGCCAAAGTTGTCCGGGACACCATCGTTGTTGCTGTCGATAAATTCGTCCGCACCGGCGTCCGGCAGGCCGACGCGTGACTCGCCTTGGATGTCCTTGGGCGTGCCCACTGCGGACTGGCCCAGATTGATGGCCGGCGAGCCCGCCCTTAATAGGCCCAGCGGATTGAGCAGGGGATCGGCATTAAGACCGCCGTATTCCCCTCCGTAAACAATGGATCCGACCGTTGTAACCGTCGCGTTACCGCCATCGCGATAGATCGTGCTGGTCACACCTCCGGATTGAGACCAGACGATGCTGTTTTCCACTCGGAGCGCGCCTCGGTATAAGTAGGCGGCATTCGCGCTATACGCACCAGCAGACGCCACGTTGTCATACATCGTCACATGGCGAAGGGTCACGTCGCCCTGATTGATGTATAATGCGCCCGCTTGTGATGAGCGCTGGCCATGAATGATACAGTTTACAAACAAGGCCCGAGCCTTCGTGTCGCTCAGTGCAATATTGATGCCAGTCCCGTGATTAGCAGCTGGCTGAGCGGCGTCTAGCTTGCGAGTGATGCTGAAGCCGCTCACCACGGCTGGCTGGCCGAGATACAGCACATTGCTGTAATAGCTTGCGGCGCCGCTTATCTCGACTGTTGCAGTGGGCGCGACTGGCTTGGCCAACAGCGCGACCCGGACTGCGGAGTTATTAAGGTAAACGTTTTCCGGGTAGGTTCCCTCGCGGATCTCAATGATAGCGTAGGCGGGCGCGGAAGAAGTGCCTCCGCTGATCGCGTTTACGGCTGACTGAATGGTGGTGTGGGTCCCGCCAGATGCGGCCACCACATAGGTCGCCACCGGCTTGCTCGATGCATTGTTCGACGCCGTGCCCATCTTTGCTTCCCACAAATTCGGGACTCCGTCACCGTCCTTGTCTTCAAGGCTGTCATTGACAAGGGGGTTAAGACCGTTGGCGACTTCGTAGCCGTCATCCATGCCGTCGCCGTCTGTATCTTTGGAGCGCGGGTCGGTGCCTGCGATCTGCTCGGCTCCGTCCTCAAGTCCGTCGTTGTCAGTATCGGCCGAAAGCGGGTCAGAACCGAAATTGTATTCAGCCAAATTGTTAAGCGTATCTCCGTCGGGATTGCCCGTCGCTAGGCCGCCACCAAAATTATCGGGCACGCCGTCGTTGTTACTGTCAGTAAATTCATCGGCACCGGCGTCCGGCAGGCCGACGCGCGACTCGCCTTGAATGTCCTTGGGCGTGCCCACTGCGGCTTGGCCCAGATTGATGGCCGGCGAACCCGCCTTTAATAGGCCCAACGGATTGAGCAGCGGATCGGCATTGAGGCCGCCGCATTCTCCTCCGCAAACAATGGATCCGGCCGTTGTAACCGTCGCGCTACTGTCATCGCGATAGATCGTGCTGGTCGCACCTCCGGATTGAGACCAGATGATGCTGTTTTCTACCCGGAGCGTGCCTTGGTATACGTAGGCGGCATTGGCCTTATAATACGCCCCAACTGAAGCCAAGTTATCATACATCGTCACATGGCGAAGTGCCACATCGCCTTGATTAATGTATAATGCGCCTGCCTGTGATGAGCGCTGCCCATGGATGACACAATTCACCAGCATGGCCCGAGCCCTCGTGTCGTTCAGTGCAATATTGATGCCGGTCCCGTAATTGCTGGTCAGTCGGGAGGGATCCAGTTTTCGAGTGATGCTGAAGCCGCTCACCACGGCTGGCTGGCCGATATACAGCACATTGCTGTAATAGCTTGCGGCGCCGTTTATCTCTACGGTCGCAATGGGCGCGACTGGCTTCGCCAATAGCGCGACCCGAACTGCGGAGTTATTGAGGTAAACGTTTTCCGGGTAGGTTCCTTCGCGAACCTCGATGATCGCGTAGGTCGGCGCGGAAGAAGTGCCCCCGCTGATCGCGTCTACGGCCGACTGAATGGTAGTATGGGTCCCGCCGGATGCGGCCACCACATAAGTCGCAGCCGGCTTGCTCGATGCATTATTCAGCGCCGTGCCCATCTTTGCTTCCCACAGGTTTGGCACGCCGTCGCCGTCTTTGTCTTCAAGGCTGTCATTGACGAGAGGATTAAGGCCATTGGCGATTTCATAGCCATCATCCATGCCGTCGCCGTCCGTGTCCCTAGAGCGTGGATCGGTGCCCGCAATCTGCTCGGCTCCGTCCTCCATCCCGTCGTTGTCACCATCGGCCGAAAGCGGGTCGGACCCAAAATTGTATTCAGCCAAATTGCTAAGCGTGTCGCCGTCGGGATTGCCCGTCGCAAGGCCACCGCCAAAGTTGTCTGGGACACCGTCGTTATTGCTGTCGATAAATTCGTCAGCACCGGCGTCCGGCAGGCCGACGCGCGACTCGCCCTGGATGTCCTTGGGCGTGCCCACCGCGGCTTGACCCAGATTGATGGCTGGAGAGCCGGCTTTTAATAGGCCGAGCGGATTGAGCAGGGGATCGACATTGAGGCCGCCGTATTCTCCTCCGTAGATGATTGAGCTAGTCGCGGTAATGCTTCCGGTTGAGTCTGCATATATCTCATCGGATGCTGCGCCGACATTCCCCCAGACGATGGTATTGATGAGATTTACGGTGCCGTATTCGTTGTAAATACCTCGGCCATAGGATGAGGCTTTGTTTTTTGTGATCGTGCAATGAACGAGGTCGAGATTTGACCCTGAGTTATAAATGCCCGCACCATAGGGCGACTCATTATTCCTCACGATGCAATTCACCAAGCGGCAGCGCGAATATGAATCGTCATAGTTGTAGTATGAGCTGAGGTAGACTCCGCCTCCCTGCGCGCCGGAGTCATGGCTTATGGTGATCCCGTCCATCACTGCGGTGCCATCAATTTGAACCGTGTAGTAATTGTCTGGCGACTTGATTTCTGCGGGAGAGGAGCCTCCGCCATTCTCTCTTAGAATTGCAACGGGCTGATAGGCGTAAATAGACTCGCTGTAGGTGCCTGGTTTTACCTCGATCACCGCGTAGCTATTGGGGTATATGTAATTAGTCCCATCCCATTCATATTCATTCACCTTCTCTAGCGCCTCTCCAATCGTTGCATAGATATTGTCCGTGTCGCTCACGACTCCATCGGTGGCATCAACTATGAATGTGGCCGCAGGCTTCGAAGCAGGGTCATTGGCTGCAGTCTGGTGCCTATATTCGAAGATATTGGGAATGCGGTCTCCATCCTTATCCTCCAGACTGTCATCCACCAGCGGATTCAGCCCATTTGTGACTTCGTAACCATCGGGCATTCCGTCATTATCACTGTCGTCCGCCAAAGGATTCGTGCCGTTTTGATACTCCTGTAAATTAGTCAGCCCGTCATTATCCGAATCCGCAGCGGAACCTTGTTGTAAGTTCCCGAAATGCTGTAGCTCCCATGCGTCAGGCAGGCCATCGTTATCGGTATCCGAATTGAGCTGGCTCAGATCGAAACTGAACAGGTTTTTCACCTGCCCAATGTTGGCGAGCGCGTAGTTATCAGCCGGTCTCGTGCTGCTGCTCCAGGGACGAGTGCCGTGGGCAACAGTTTGACCGGGAGCAAAGGGTTGGCCGGTATATCCAAGATCGTCCACCAATCGGGCATAGAAGGGCTCGGCGACGTTCTTAAGCTGGCCAAGGTTGATAGCGCGGTAGTCGTCGGTGCTGGTGGCGGGGGCCTGCCAAGCCAAAAAAAGCCTGCGTGCGGGATCGTCGGGATTGGTAGACGCTGCAGCCGCAACGGGATCGATCAACCCGTGTTCCTTCATTTCCTCATACGCTTGTTTAGCAATGTTCCTGACCTGGCCTTGGTTGACGGCGGCGTAGTCGTCGGGCGTCGTTCCTGGGGCGGTTTTCAAGACGGCACGCTCGGCCCACCATGCGGGCGCATCGGCCCACAGGAGGGCGGGGATTATCACCCATGCGGCGAGTGCAAGGCCCAGCCCTGCACGCAGAGAGCCACGTGTCTTTTTCAGCCAACCGGAAGCGGAGCGCATGGGACAGTCGGGAGCTTAATTATTGGCGGGGGTCGCTGCCGGTGGCGAATTGTCCCATGGAAAGATCACCCGCCTCAGGCACTCGCAGACCGGTCTTGATGGCCACTACTCCGGAATGATCGACCACCGCGGCCTGCACATCGCCAGTGTCATTGTAGAGCGCATTGCTTACGGTGCCGGGCGTGATTGCGTAACCACCGTCAATCAGCCAGCCGCGAATTTCGGCATAGGGCTGAGCAGGATCGTTCCCCATCACAACCTCGACGGCCTTGGCACTGCCGGGGCTTCCGGATGCTCCCTCGAAGATGGCTGCATAGGGCAGTCTCCATGTGGAGTTGACCTGGGCCTTGGTGAGGCCGAGGCGCTTAAAGGCGCTGCGAAGACCCACTGTTATCGATGCATCCCATGAATCATACGAGCTAAGAATGCCGATCTGATCTGGCGTAAGCGAGTTAAGGGCGGTCGCCAGCTGATCAGAAGCCGTTGAGCTTCCATAGGTATCAAAATTCCCTGATGATATGAGGGTATGGGTGGGCTTGTGGATAATCGTGAGGGTCAATCCCCGAAGACTGCTGCTGTTAGTGATCTGGGTGCTGCCGATTTGGATTAAACGTGCGGCAGCACGATTAAGGCCGGTGCCGCGAATAACCAGCGGGGCAATCTTGGTAATAACGTCGGTTTTCAAGTTTCCGGAGATGGCTACGTCGCCGGCCACTTGAAGTTTGGCCGTGGGCGAAGTCGTGCCGATGCCGACATTGCCGCTCGCGTCTATTCTCATCTGCTCGGTGCCTGTGTTGAGCGTGTCGGAATTATTATAAACCATTCCGTTTTTGAAGATGATGGGACGAGCGCCTTCGTTACCGATGATAAAGTCGCCCATCCGGTCGCCCAGAAACGCCGTGCTGAAATTCCGGGAGGCCATCGAAATCATCGTTGATCCCTTGACGGTCGGTGATGCCAAGTGAAACGATTTATAGGAACTGTTGTTAACCACCCCTGGAAGGTTCGCGAAATCATCACTCGCGAAATTGCCGGTGCCATACACCCTCCAACGTTCGGTGCCATTGGTGGAAATGGAGACGGAATTCGTCCCGCTACTATAAAGCCCCGTGTTCAGGTTGTTGTTAAACGTGTAGGAGGGGGCCGTGGCTGACCCGCCCGGTGAGGTCAATTGTCCGGCGCCAATCGTCAGCGCACCTTGAGGGGTCGTGGTTTGAATGCCGATATTGCTCGCGGTGATGCTACCAGGGACAATCACATTATTATTATTAGTAGTCAAAACGGGCTGACCGTTAACGGTCAGCACTCCCTGCACTTTTACATCACCGGCCACGTGAAGCTTTGCTGTTGGATTGGTGATTCCGATACCAAAATTACCTGTCGTTCCCTGCAGCGTAGCCCCAATGGGGCCGAATTGATTATCTGCGCCATAGCCGAAATACACATCGCCCGAACCGCCTCCCTTTATCAAAGTGCCAATATAAGTGGCTCCATTGACCGATTGTAGAATGGCCTTACCTCCATTATTTCCCCAAACTTCCAACATAGCGTCCTGGCTGGAGCCATCGATAATAAGCGCCTTACGACCTGGTGCGTGACCGACGGGGCTGCTATTACCAATACCAACGTTACCGTCTTGCTGAATGATCAACTTGGGAGTGCCGCCCACACCCATCACCCCCAGCTTATCTTCGGCCATATTGTATTGAAGGCTAAACCGGTCCTCGCCGAGGGCACCGATGTTAGTGCCACTACCCGAGGTCAGATTGCGTGAGAACACTATGCTATTGCGAGCCCCTCCGGGCACGGACCAGCCTTCGTTGCCGTCCTGCATGCGGCCAGTGAGACGAAGCGTAGTGCGACCGAAATCAGTCGCACCGTTCGTTAGATTGAGGACAGTTGATGTGTCCCATCCGGATGCGCCGACAATGTGGAGGTTGGCTTGGGGGCTGGTCGTTCCGATGCCCAAGTTGCCGGCGGACGTAAGCGTAGCTTTCACCGAGCCACCTGCATTAGGGGAGGATTCCGTAAAGAAGCGCATGCTGCCCGTGTAATTGTCTATATTCCACTGGGGTTGACCCGAATTGGATAACAGGCGAAGATTAGCACCATCGGCGGAGGTGCCGCTGCCTAGGGTGAGGCCACCATTTGCGTTATTGTCGTTTGCAATGGTCACACCACCAGAGAAAACGCCTCCTGACGCAGGCACGACCGATGCGCCATTTAGGGTGAGTGTGCCGGTGATCTTTGCGTCACCAAAGACGTCCAGTTTGGCCGACGGAGCGTTGGTGCCAATACCGACGTTGCCACTCGCATCGATTCTCATCTGTTCGGTGCCTGTATTGAGCGTGTCGGAATTGCTATAAACCATCCCATTTTTGAAGATAATGGGACGCGCACCTTCGTTACCGATGATAAAGTCGCCCATCCGGTCGCCCAGAAACGCCGTGCTGAAATTCCGGGATGCCATCGAAATCATCGTTGATCCCTTGACGCTCGGCGACGCTAGGTGAAACGACTTGTAGGAAGTGTTATTGACCACTCCAGGAAGGTTCGCGAAATCATCACTCGCGAAGTTTCCGGTGCCATACACCCTCCAGCGTTCGACGCCATTGGTGGCAATAGAGACAGTGTTCGTCCCGCTACTATAAAGCCCCGTATTTAGGTTATTGTTAAACGTATAGGATGGGGCCGAGGCCGACCCCACCGGTGAGGTCAACTGTCCGGCGCCAATCGTCAGAGCACCCTGAGGGGTCGTGGCCTTAATACCGACATTGCCCGACGTGGTTGTTGTCCCGGTAAGGGATACGTTCTGCAGGGTTTTATTCGTCAGGGTTTGGGTGGTGGTCATTTGAACGACCGAGGGGCTTGTGGTCGTGAGCACGGCGGCACCGGCCACCGTAAGCGCACCACTAACCTTGGCATCGCCCGCGACGTCGAGCTTGGCCGTCGGGCCGTAGGTTCCGATGCCTACATATCCATTCGCAGCAACCTCCAATGAGGCAGTCGGTGCCGATACCGACACCCAAAACGGATTAGTTCCAGCAATATCATTGCGGAAAAAAATGGCGCCGTCTCCCGCATAAAGACTCCCAGAACTGGCATAGCCGGGAGCGGTGCTCTCCAGTCGAATACCAGCCCAAGTATCTTTAATATGTAATTTCAGCTCAGGCGTCGTCGTTCCAATACCCACATTGCCTGTTTGTGAAGCGATTCTAACGACCTCCCGCTGTGAAATGCCCTAGCCCGAAACCTCGAATGCTAATCCTGCTTGAGTGAAATCATTTGTTTCGGCCACATGATAGATGCCGGCATGCCGATCATTATCGGCAAGGAATTGAAGGCCGTATCTCCCATCCGAAACGGCTCCCGCGTATGCTGATGGAGTAAGGATCGCGACGTTTGATTTTGATGCACCTGAAGAAACCTGTGGGCCGACGATCTGTAGTGGTGCTTGAGGGTTCGAGGTGCCGATGCCGACATTGCCATTAGAGCCCAATAAAGTCATTCTTCCTCCAACAACACCAGGAGCGTCAAAGTAAACATTGCCGGGGGCAACCGACATTACAGTATTTGATCCATAATCGACATTGCCCACGCGCAAGGGCACCTTGGTCGTATCGTTGTCTTTGCCGATCTGGAGTAAGTGCTGTGGATTATCGGTGCCTATGCCAACATTGCCGTTATTCGCGATAAACAAGCTGTAGTTGGTCGAGGGGCCACCAGTGGCGCCGGTGGCGAAACCAATTCCATCATAGGAACTGATATCCAAGTTATTGCTGGCATTGCCCCGCACGAGGCTGAACAGGTGATTTCCACCACTGGGTGAGTCATAGGCGACGAAGCCGCCATTGTTGGCAGCAAGGGCACGGATGTTGCCGTTGGCCGTAAGGGTGTCCGCCGGAGAATCAGTGCCAATGCCCACATTAGACCCTGTAGTTGTGATGGCTGTGGATGTCCGTTGCACTGTGCCGTCCGCACTCGCAACAAGCATACCGGTGCCGCTGCCCGCCAAGTTGGCCGATTTAATCTGTCCGTCGGCACGGATCGAAAAGGTTTCGGTGCCTTCGGGTCCCCCAATGGTTCCGCGGAAAAACCAATTGGCTGCGCCGTTGGGGTGGTCGCTTACGGCTTGGAATATAGGCTGTGGATTCGTGAAGGTATCCCCGAGCTGACGCCCGTAAAAGGCAGAATTCCCTTGGGCACTCGCGGAAGAAACATGGCTGGCCGACAGCTCTTCAACCGCAGTTGCGCCTGATACATCGAGACTTCCATCGATGAAAAGATCGTCGGATAGGACTTCAGCCAAGGCGAGCGCAGGCAGGGATATGGCAACCAAGGATAATGTGCAAAGAAGTGTGCGGGAGGGATGCAAATTCATGATGAGGGACTGATGCAATGAGCCAGTGGAGCGGCGCAATGGATTTGAAATGGACGTAGTTACGATCTTTGTGCCCGGCCCTGCAAATAGCCGTCAATTCACAAATGCAATTTTCAGTCTATTTTTTAACTTTTTGTATCAATCCCGTTTATAAAAGATTGAATGGATGGGCGCTTGGAACGGAGGCGGACCGATTACAGCGTTCATTCAAGTTCCGCCGGTAGCGGGATGGCAAAAAGGCGCGCTCACGCGCGTCCGGCGGCGGGGACGTCGCCGCTCCTGTTATTGGTTATTTGCGCGCCACTATCCCGTGTCCGTCGATCGACCGCAGGGTATGTGCATCCGAATAAACTCCCCCGCTACGCTTCAGATCATCTTCACCGAAAACAGCCCAAAGGTCCATTTTTGATCCCAACCACAAAAACCGCGCCCTTCGGTGAGCGCGCGACTGGTTTCCGGGCGTGAGATGGATTTGGCTTATCAGATCGCCACGGGCATCTTGGGGGGGTTCACCTCAGCCAATAAAGAGGCCGTCGCGCATCGTGCGCACGATGTCGCAGCGGTGGGCGATCTCGGGGTTGTGCGTCACCAACACGACTGCTTGGCCGTTTTCTTTCGCCAGGCGGGCCAATAGGTCGAAAACTAGAGTCGAGTTCACGGCGTCGAGGTTTCCGGTGGGTTCGTCGGCGAGAATGAGTGAGGGCTCGTTGGCGAGCGCGCGGGCGATGGCTACACGTTGTTGCTCGCCACCGGAGAGGTGCGTGGCAAGGCGGTCGGTTTTCCCGCCAAGGCCAACGGATGTCAGGAGCTGGCGCGCGCGGGATTCCATCGCCTCGGGCGCGAGGCGGCCGAGTTTGCGCATGGGCATCATCACGTTTTCCAGCGCGGTGAACTCCAGCATCAGGAAGTGAAACTGGAACACGAAACCGATGTGCCGAGCGCGCGCCGCCGTGCGCAGGTCGTCACTGGTGTTGGACATGAGTTCGCCGTCGATCCAGATGCGACCGTCGTCGGGTTGATCGAGCAGGCCCAGTTGGTAAAGCAACGTGGACTTCCCGCAGCCCGAGGGGCCGACGATGGCGCAGACTTTGCCGCGCTCCGCCGCGAAGGAGACTCCGCGCAACACGTGCACGCGGCCTTCGTCCCGACCGAGGTAGCGGTGCAGGTTTTCGCAGTGGATAACGGGTGAAGCAGGCGTGCTCATTGGGCGGTTCCTCGAACGACGTCACCCGGTTCCAGGCGTGCGGCGCGGCGGGCGGGAATCCAGCTGGCGGCCAGCACGACGATGGATGCTGTCAGCGCGGCGACGGCGTAGTGCTCCCATTCCCAGGCCACCACGAAGGAGTCCGTGGTAAAAATGCCGCGAATGCGTATCGGCATCTTGGACACGCTGTAGGTGGCCAGTGCGCCGAAGAGCCAGCCGAGCACGACGCCACCGGCCAGCACCAGCACGCCTTGCCAGAGAAAAATGCGCGCGATATCGCGACGGGTGTAGCCCATCGAGCGCAAGATCGCGATGTCCTTGGTCTTTTCGATCACGAGCATCGCGAGGGTGTTAAACATGCCCAGGCCGGAGATCAGGATGATGGTCGAGACGGTGATCGCGGAGGAAAAGCGCAGGGCCTTGAACACGGCGAGCCACGTTTTTTCACGGCGCTGCCAAGGCGCGGCGGAGTGGCCGATGACCGACTGCATGCGCTCGGCGTCCTCGGGTGCGCGATCGCGGTCGAAGACGTTGACCTGAAGAAAACTCGCACCGATCGGCTTTTGCAGGAGGGAGCGCGCTTCGCTGAGGTGCAGGTAAATGCGCACGCGGTCGATGTCGCTCACGCCCGTTTCGTAGATCGCGCTCACGCGGTAGCGCCGGGCTTGTCCGCCGACTTCGAGCATGTAGGAATCGCCCACGCGCAGGTTCTGGCGTTGCGCAAGCACGCTGCCCACGAGTGAACCGTTGGGTGTCTCCCGGTAGTCGCCGAGCGAACCGCGGATGATCTGCGAGCCGAGGTCGGAGACGGCGAGGTGGTCGTCGAGGTTGATGCCGTAAACGCGGGCGTCTTCCGTGGTGATGTTGGTGGCGAGGGTGACGAGTCCTTGCACGACGGTCGAAACGCCGGACACGTTGGCAAACTTGCGCAGGGCCTCGCTGACGCGCGCCGGGTCTTCCACGCCTTCGATATACTTGCGGTTCGCCTGGGCCTCGATGGCGAAGCGGCCGCCGCCGTTCTGGGCTTCGCCTTGCATCGTAAACAGCGTGGGCTGAAAGCGGTCTTGAATGCGGATCGCACCGTTGGTGCCGAGAATCGTCTTGATGAAGAACTGCTCGAAGCCGCTCGTCTGCGCCTGCGTGACCACGAAGAAGCCCACGCCGAAGACGATGCCGAGAAGGCTCATCAACATGGAGCGTTTCCGAGCGGTGAGGAAACGCAGGGCGATGCGCAAGTTGGGCGACATCATGGTCGGCGAAGCATCAGGTCGGATGCGAGTTTGGCGGGCTTAGGGCCGCACGGTGCGGACGTGGTCGTTCTCGCGGTAGGCGTCGAGGTTGTCGGTGATGACGAGGTCGCCCTCGTTCAGTCCTTTGGAGATTTCGACTTCGTTGAGGCTTTCGTAGCCGCGCGTAACACGGCGTTGTTTCACACGTCCGCCATCGACGACGAGCACGTAATCGCCGAGCAAGGCACGGCGCGGGATGATGAGCACGTCGGCACGTTGACCGACGATGATGCTAGCCTCGCCGCTGAGGCCCGGCACGAGGCGGCCGGGAGGGATCTCCACATTAAGGATCACCGTGTAGCGCTGCGTGAGCGGGTCGGCCGTGGGCAACACGCGGGCAACGGTGCCGATAAACTGTTCGTCGCCGTAGCCGAGGAAGCGCACTTGGGCGCGTTGGCCGATGACGACGCCGGAGAAGTTTTCCTCGCTCACGCGGGCTTCCACCAAGCGTTCGCGGGCGAGCAACGTGGCGAGAGGCGCGCTGGAGACGATGAGGTCACCCACATAGGCGGAGACCGAGGTGACGTCCGCGTCGATGGGCGAGAAGAGGCTGGTTTTCTCGATCTGGCGCTTGCGGGTTTTGATGTCGGTCGCGAGGCCGGTGATGAGCGACTCTTCGTTGATGCGCTCGATCTCCAGCTTCTGCTCCAAGGCGCGCACCTCGCGCTTACGCTTGTCGAGTTCGGTGGAGGAATACTGGCCGGCCTCGGCGAGGCGCGTGAAGTTGGCCAGGTCGGCGCGGGCGGTATCGAGGTCGAGCTTCGTGGCGGAACCGATGTCACGGCGCTTGATCGCGGCGGTGTAGTCGTTGGTCACGCGCTCGAGTTCGATCTTCAGGTCGGTGTCGTCGATTTTGAGCAGGAGTTCGCCGGCCTTCACACTGCGGCCGAGCACGAGGGAACTGTCGATCACTCGACCACCGGATTCGCTGCGCAGCTCCATCGAATAGTCGGCACGCACGGCCACCGTGGCGGGCAACGCACTCACCGCCGTGCCACGTTTCACGACGGCGACGGCCGCCTGAGGGCGGGCGAGGCGAAGGACGGTGATAACGGCCGCCACCACGACGGCGATGGTCGCGACGATGAGAAGGGTGCGCCGGAGTTTCACGGTTTACGGGAAGAGGATCTCGTCGGAGGACTTGGTCGCGCGTTGGCGGGTCAAGGCGTGCTCGGAGAGCTTGAGGATCGTGGTGCCGCGCAGGTTGTAGAGGGCGATGCGTTCGGCCTCGGCGAGGGCCTTGCGGGACTGCCACTCGGTTTCGGCGAGGCGTCCGGATTTCCAGAGGTCTTCGTCCACCTTCAGGCGGGACGACGTGAGGGCGAAGCTCTCTTCGGAGACGTCGAGTTCACGGGTGGCGAGCGCGAGGTCGTCGGCTTCATCGCTCAACTGACGCGTGAGCGCGGCACGGGCCTCAGCGAGGGCGTTTTCGTTTTGGCGAACGAGATGGAGGGCTTCGCGCGTGGCGGCGCGGGTGGCGAAACCGTCGAAGATATTCCACCGCACGCGAACACCGGCGAAGTAGTTAACCACCGCAGTGGGGTCGGCACCGCTGGCCGCACCTTGGTCGGCGCCCATGGCGAAGTTCACCATGGGATAGGTGCGCACGCGGATGATTTCTTTGTCGAGGCGGGAGATGGCGAGCTGTCCTTCGGGGCGGGCGAGCGCGGCGGGAATTTGGCCGTGCGCGACAGGAAGGGGGGCGGCGGGCTGGACGAGCGCCTTGGCCGTGGCGGGCACGGTCGGCACTTCGGAGGGGAGCTGGTTAGCGGCGAACGCTTCGAGTCCATTGAGGAGCGCGAATTCGCGGAGAGCGCGCTGGAAGGAGGTGAGTTGACGGTCACGGGAAACCTCGGCCTTGCGCACGGCGAGTTCATCGGTCGCGAGCAGGTCGGAAGCGTATTCGCCACGACGCGAGCGGTCGCGATTCACACCGAGCGTGGTCCGCTGGCGGTTGTAGGCTGCACTGGTTTCGGCGAGGGAAAGTTTTTGCAGCGTGAGATCGAGGAATTGGCGGCGGATCTCCAAGGCGAGCGAGCGGCGGGCTTCGTCGTAGTTTTGATCGGCGAGCTTTTTGTTGATCGCGGCGATGTGCTTCTGGTTATCCAGCGCGTGCCAGTGCCAGAGCGG